>SKRI01000016.1 GCA_007118565.1 Gemmatimonadota bacterium
CCCGACGGCAACCGGATCTTCTTCCAGGGAGATGCGGAGGAGGAGTACACCATCGGCTACGCGCGTCTCTACAGCGTGCCGGCCGCGGGAGGGGTCGCGGAGGAAGTCGCCCCCGGGCTCGACCTGGCACCCGCCTCCCTCTCCTTCGATGCCGCAGGGGCGCTCCTCTTCGAGGCCTTCGACGGGACGGTGCGCGGCATCTACCGGCTGGAGCCGGGCGGAGCCGCGGTGCGCCTGACCGGGACGCGTGGCGTGACAGGCGGGACCGCAGTCTCGCCGGAGGGCGACCACATCGCCTTCGCCTACCAGGATCCGGAGACGCCTGTCGAGGTCTACGCATCGCGGCTCGGCGGCGGCGCAGGCTCGCTCGTTCCGGGAGAGGGCGCGGCCCGCATCTCCCGGCACCACGAGGGGGCGGAGGCCCTCGCCGTCGGTCGCACCGAGGTGCTCCGCTGGCGGAGCGCGGACGGCTTCGAGGTGGAGGGGCTGGTGGTCTACCCGGCCGGGTGGAGCGAGGGAGATGGGCCGCGCGCCATGGTGACCAAGATCCACGGCGGCCCGGCCGGCATCTTCGCGCAGGGCTTCCAGGCGGCCTCGCACGGCGCCAACGCCCAGGTCTACGCCGCCGACGGCTACGTCACCTTCCTCCCCAATCCGCGTGGCTCCACCGGCTACGGTGACGAGGTGCAGCGGATGGTGATCGAGGACTGGGGCGGACTCGATTTCCAGGACATCATGACCGGCGTGGACACGCTGGTGGCCCGTGGCGTGGCGCACCCCGACTCGCTGGGCGTGATGGGGTGGAGCTACGGTGGCTACATGACCGCCTGGGCGGTGGGGCAGACCGACCGCTTCCGCGCCGCCGTGGTGGGCGCGGGGATCACCGAGCCGATCTCGATGTGGGGGACGCAGGACATCATCCACGTGTTCGAGGGCTACTTCGGCGGGAGCCCCTGGGAGCCGGAGCGCTGGGAGGTCTACCAGCGCTCCTCGCCCCTCGCCTACGTGCGAAACGTGGCGACGCCGACGCTGATCATCCATGGCACGGGCGACGAGCGGGTGCCGCCGAACCAGGCCAGCATCTTCCACCGCTCGTTGCGGGCGCTGGAGGTGCCGACGGAGCTGGTGTGGCTGCCGCGGACTGGGCACGGCCCCTCGGAGCCGGGGCTGCAGTTCGAGACCGCGGTGCGCCAGAAGGCGTGGATGGACCGGTGGATCCGGGGGCGCTGAGGAAATCGCGGGATCCCACGTTTGCGGGGCGAGAAGCCTACACCTCCCATCGCCGATCCAGCTCCGACCGCACCCCATAGCTGCCGAAGCGATCGGGTGGTGGTCGCAGGCGACATCCCCACGACAGATTCCACCCGATCGCGCTGGTGTCGGTGCGCTCGGCCGCCCGCTCAGGCTGAGGATTTCGCCCGCCGCACCTGGCGTTTAAAACCTGCACGCCCACACCGGGCTTGAGCTTTGTGAGTAAGGTGTTAACTTTCAAGGCTATCCTCAATACGGGGATGGTAGACGAAAGAGGATTCAGCGATCGGACGAAAGGCCCGGGCATCGCGCCCGGGCCTTTCTTTATTCCCCCAGGGAAGGCTCCGGTCGCAAGATGCGGATCCTGGCCACTCACCCCGCCCCGCAAGGGCTGGAACCCATAAAGAACAGGTTTGTCAGCAACAGATAGACAGGTACCCGACCGGCAGCTCAGATCCTTCGTTCCCGATCTCTCCACGCTCAGAGTAGAATGGCTCGGCAACATCCGCGGTGACGTGCTCGCCGGGATCGTGGTGGCGCTGGCGCTGATCCCGGAGGCAATTGCCTTCTCGATCATCGCCGGCGTGGATCCGAAGGTGGGTCTCTACGCCTCATTCTGCATCGCGGTCATCACCGCCGTCGTGGGCGGCCGTCCCGGGATGATCTCTGGCGCCACCGGGGCCATGGCCCTCCTCATGATCGTTCTGGTGAGGGAACACGGACTGGAGTACCTGTTCGCAGCCACCATTCTCACCGGCGTGCTGCAGGTGCTGTTCGGCGTGTTCAAGCTTGCCCGGTATATGAAGTTCGTACCCCGATCCGTGATGGTGGGCTTCGTCAATGCCCTGGCGATCCTCATCTTCCTCGCGCAGCTGCCGCAGTTCATCGGTGCCGGATGGCTGATGTACGCCTTCGTCGCAGCGGGCCTCGGCATCATCTACCTGCTGCCACGCCTGACGACCGCGGTTCCCTCGCCGCTGGTCGCGATCATCGTGCTGACCATGGTCGCCCTGATCGTTGGCGACGGGCTGCGGACGGTGGGAGACATGGGCGCTCTGCCGACCACGCTTCCCTTCTTCGGGATTCCGGCAGTCCCGTTCACGTTCGGGACGCTGGCGATCATCCTGCCCGTGGCACTCACCCTGACGATGGTCGGCATCATCGAGTCGCTGCTGACCGCCTCGATCGTCGACGAGATGACCGAGACGACGAGCGACAAGAACCGCGAGTCCCGCGGTCAGGGCATCGCCAACGTCACCACCGGCTTCTTCGGGGGAATGGCGGGGTGCGCGATGATCGGCCAGTCGGTGATCAATGTGAAGTCGGGCGGCCGCGGGCGCCTTTCCTCGTTTGCGGCGGGTATGTTCCTCCTCCTTTTCATCCTGGTCCTCGCGGACTGGCTGGTGCTCGTGCCCATGGGTGCGCTGGTCGCGGTGATGATCATGGTGTCGATCGGCACCTTCGACTGGTCGTCCCTCCGCACGCTGCACAAGGTGCCGCGCGGCGAGACAGCGGTGATGGTGTTGACCGTCGGCACCGTGGTATGGACGCACGACCTTGCGCTTGGCGTCTTTGCCGGCGTCCTGCTGAGCGCGATCCTCTTCGCGCGGAAGGTGGCCGAGGTGGCTTTCATGAAGGACGTGCTGAGCGAGGACGGGCGGGAGCGAACCTATGCGGTGACCGGGCAGCTCTTCTTCGCCACAACGACCGGCTTCCTGGACCACTTCGACTTCCAGGAGGACGTGGATCGCGTCGTGATCGACCTGTCCCGCTCCCATATCTGGGATCACTCCGCCGTGGCCGGAATCGACAAGGCGGTGCTTCGCTTCCGCCGTCGCGGGATCGAGGTCGACATCGTGGGGATGAACGAGGCTAGCGAGACGCTCGTGTCGCGTCTCGCCGTGCACGACAAGCCGGGCGGTGTGGAGATGGCGGGTGGGCACTGAGGCCAACCTCACCGGCCCAGGGTCGTCTCAGAGCTCGTCGAGACGAGCATGCTGCCCACTGAGCCCGCGCTCGGCCATCGATGGCTACCGGCGGCGCTCCCGTGAAACCTCATCAGCGGAGTCACTCCACCTCGGGAGCCGCGCTCCCGGTCCACTCGGCCCGCACCTCCTCCAGGCGTCGGGTCTCGCGAGCCGCGCCTAGCTTCCGAAAGACTTCGAGCGCCTCCTCCAAGGTGGAAAGCGCTCGCTCCCGGTCCCCCCGAACGCTGTGAACCCGGGCGTAGGCGCCCAGCGCCTCGGCATGCTCCAGCTCCAGGTCGTGCGCCTCGGCAATCTCCAGAGCGGCATCCAGGTGCTCGCAGGCAAGATCGAGATCGTCCTGCAGACGCGCGATGGCCGAGCGGAACCGCCGGATGGACGCGAGGATCTCATGATCATCCACCCGGCGGGCCACCGTCTCTGCCTCATCCAGCGTGCGCTCGGCCGCGTCGAAGCGGTCCATGCCGATGAGCGGCTCGGCAAGGTTCGCCCGTAGCTTCGCGAGCGTGGTATCGATCCCCATGCGTGCGGCAATCTCGATTCCCCGGTCGAAATAGAGGACCGCCTGGTTGTGCTCCCGCATGTCCGCGCACACCATGCCGAGATTGTTGTAGACCTGCGCCTGCGCGATCTGGTCGCCGGTGCGCACGGACGCCGCGATGCACTCCAGGTACCACCGCTGCGCCTCCCGCAGATCACCGGTAATGTTGGCGAGAATCCCCAGATTTTGGCAGGCCATGCCGATCAGGGCGCTGTCCCCCTTCTCGTACGCGGTCTTCAGCGCCTCCTCGTACCATTTCCGGGATTCGTCGTAGTGGTGCTCGAAGTACGACACGGCACCGAGAAGGTTGAGCGCGCGCCCGGCCGCGCCGGTGTCACCGACCCCCGTGGCGATCGTGTGTAGCAGGTGGGCAACCTCGGTCGCGACCTCGAACTCTTCCTCATGGTTGAGTGTCCGGATGCGGCCGCGCAGCGCCTCGAGCAGCTCCTGGATGGCTCCCTCCCCGGCCGCGACCCGGAGGACCGCTTCATACCCGGCGACGGCCTGGTCGTGACGACCGCTCTGCTCGGCCGAGACCGCCTCGCGCAACAGCGTTGCCGCGGACCCGGTTCGGGAGGGTCCGCCACCGGGTGACCCGGCGGTGCTCACCTCAGGTCGCCACTGCGTAGCCACTGAAGGAGTCGTCCTCGAACTGCAGGACGTTTCCCTGCGCCGGTCCGGGGTCGATCTCCCGTACGAACCGCCAGCTGCCCCCACCGTTTGCGTCCTCCTCCCAGCTGTACTTGTGGATGGTCCGGCGTCCGTCACCGTTCCCGACATTCCCGGGGAGGCGGATCCGCAGCGTGACGGCGCGCCGAAAACGGTACCCCGTCCGCCGTCCTCCAGCATCGATCCGGTGTGCCACGAGCATGAGGACCTGGTCCTCCGGCCCCTCCTCCCAAGTGTGGGAGAGCTCGAAGGTGACCTCGCCATCCTCCTCTGGCACCGCGCCGGGAGGAATGCGTACCGAGTGCCCCGCCTCCAGACTCAGACCCGCGTCGGCTGGCGCCGAGCAGGAGCGGCGGGCGGGACTGGGACGACCGATCCGATACCGGATGACGCCGGGCGGCAGTTCGGACGGCGGCGGCAACAGGGTTTCGTCTGCCATGCGATCTCCTCTGGAGAGGTTGGAAGGAAGCGGAAAGGGTTATGCCGCGCGGCATCCTCGCTCCTGATCCCGCAACGTAGAACTGCCGGGCGGCAGTGGCGGAGCAATGCGGTCCGCTCCGAATCGGGACTCCTTCATGTTCGACGATCCTGAGCCTCCTCCTTCAATGCGCGGAATTTGGCTCGAAACCGCCACCGGTCGAATCCGCGATTCCCGCGCCGTAGGGACTGGATCCGATCAGCGCCTCGTGGAACACTCGGCCGTGATCACCCGATGACGGTCATGTCGATCTCGGCCTTGAGGATGATCCGCGGCCGGTGCGCAGCATGGCAGTGGTCATCGAAGATTATGATCCGGAGGTTTCCGCCACGGAACGGCCCAAACCGCCGCAACGCTCCCGTTTCTCAGGCCTTCCCTTCATCCCGTTCAGCGTCTCCCGGCGTGGCCGGGCGTGCCTCCCGGCCGGCCATCTCCTGGACCTCGATCCGGAAAAGCATGTCCCGGAACGGGGTGGGGTCGTGCTCCCGGAAGGTGGCCGGAATGATGGTGCGGAGGAGCTCGATGGCGTGATCCCTGAGCTCCTGGTCCTCCGGATAGTCCGGCAGCAGGGAATGGAATGCTCCGTGGACGACCACGCTCCTCCACGAAAAGAGGTCCTCCACCTCGTCGACCTCGAACGCGACCCACTGGTTGTGGAGGAGCGCGCTCTGCTTCACGCCCGGCTTGATGGTATACCACGGTCCGGTCCGTCCGTAGAGAAAGCCCTCGCTGTAGACGTAGTGGAGCGGGGTGATGCCGACGCGGTCCTTGAACGAGTAGGCGAGTCGTCCGACGTGGTTCCGCTCCAGCAGCGCCCTGCTCTCCCCGTCCGTCAGCTTACGGAACTCCGGGGTCTCTTCTCCTGCTTCCATCACACCACCTCCGGTCTCTGCGCGGTGCCTGCCGCCCCTGCCGGGCGGCCACAATCCCGGTTTCTCGCCGGTTGGCGGCGGCCTGCTCCGTAACGATCGATCGTCATGTCGCCAGGGATCATTCCGGGACGGCGCCCGCCACGCTCCCGAGCAGGAAACGCTCCACGCCACGTCGGGCATGCGGACCCATCGCCCAGGAGACCCGGGTGCCAGCGCTCGGCCTCAACGCGGGCGAGCTGTCGCCTATGGCGAGGATCATCCCTGAAACCGCTGAAGACGGCGGACGCGTTGATCAGCAACGTCCGGGTCCGGTTTAACCCGCGGGAGGGCAAAAACCTCTACGTGGTCTACAACCACGGCCTGCACCCGGACCGCCACCGTCTCCAGCCATTCCTCCCGATGACCGGCTCCAGGTCGCTGCTCATCAAGTACAGCCGCCACCCGTTCGACCTGGGATTCTGAGGATTGGACCCTCACAACCGCCACTGGCGGTCGATGTCCCGCAGAACCCGCTCATGGCGACGGTCGGAACGGACTGCTTCTAGCGCGTCCGGGAAGAAGTAGCGGAAGTGCTCGTTCGCAAAGGTGTGCCAGCGCAGGACGTTTGAGAACGCGGAAAATGCTTCATCCGTTTGGCCCAATGAGGCGTGGAGCAGCCCTGCCGAGAAGGGGTCGGCGCTGTCGTCGGGATCATCCGGAAAGCTTGCGAGCTCTCGCCGGGCCGCATCTTCGTCCCCCTGCGCAAGCCGCGCCAGCGCCCGCAGCGTCCGCTTTTCCGTCAACGTCGGTGTTCCACCCGGCTCCGAAAGGAGGAGGGAGGAGTCGACGATGCCCTCGGCCTCGGCGTAGTAGCCGCGATGGTACTGCGCCAGCGCCTCCATGTAGTGTGCCAGTCCGTACTCCGGTTGGAGCTCGCGAGCGCGTCGCGCTTCCCTCAGGGCACCCGTGGGATTCCCGTTCGCGAGCAGGGCCTCGGACAGATAGACCCGGATCGCGGGAGCGAGGGGGTCGAGATCGGCGGCTCGCTGTGCCGGACCGAGGGCCTCAGCCGGCCGCCCCGCCATGAGGTAGACCCAGCCTAGCCACAGATGCGCCTCCGCGTAGCTCGGTTGCAGCTCGATCGCTCGGGTCAGTGCGTGATGGGCGGCTGCTCCTTCCTGCCGGACCGAGTGCTGGATCCCGAGCGATGCCCACGCCTCTGCGAGATGCGGAGCCCGCTCCACGACGCGCTGCGCGAGCAGGAACGGGTCCGGCAATCCTGCGGGAATCGGCAGATCGTAGAACGCGGACAGGGTCAGAGCATCGACCAGTCCGACCCACGCGAGATCGTAGGTGGAGTCTCTCTCGACGGCCGCGCGGAAGAGTTGAGTGGCGCGGCTGATGCCTTCGGGTGAGCGCCGATCCAGCTGTCGCCGTCCCTGGGCGTAGATGTGGTAGGCTTCGAGATCCTGCGTCCGGCTGGACTGCACCGAGCTCGCGCTCGCAGTGAAACGCGCGGCCAGCACGTCCGCGATCGCCGTCGTGATCTCCTCCTGGATGGCGAAGACGTTCTCGGCGGTGAGCGCCCGCTGGAAGCTCTCGGCCCAGACCTGACGGTCCTCGCGTGCGTTCATGAGCCGGGCCCGGACCCGCACCTGGTCTC
>SKRI01000127.1 GCA_007118565.1 Gemmatimonadota bacterium
CAGCAGCACCTTCCGGACTGATCTCACCAATGCGATCCGGTCGTCCACGACCGTCGGCTTCCAGGCCTTCAGGACGGAGACGGGCATCCAGAGCGCGTTCGGTGAGGACTTCGCCTTCCGCGGGCTCCGGGTGGTGAACGCGACTGCTCAGACCACGGCCGGCGAGTCGCGCGGTGAGGAGCGCTCGGTCGGAATCTTCGCCGAGCAGCAGTTCGGTCTCAACGACCTCCTCTTCGTCACGGTCGGCGCGCGGGCCGACGGCCACAGCGCCTTCGGCGAGGACGTCGATTACGAGGTGTACCCGAAGGTCGACGTCTCGTACGTACTCTCGGGCCACGACTTCTGGAACGATGCCTGGGGCTCGCTCCGGCTGCGCGGCGCGTACGGCACCGCGGGAATGCAGCCCAGCGCATTCGCCGCCGTGCGGACGTACGGGGCAGTCGCGGGAGCGGGCGGATTGCCTGCGATCGTGCCGAGCAACGTCGGGAACCCCGATCTGCGGCCCGAGGTGAGCCACGAGCTCGAGCTCGGCTTCGACGCGAACATCTTCAATGAGCGTCTGAACCTCGAGTTCACCTACTACGATCAGAACACGAGACACGCACTCTTCCAGGCGCGCAACATTCCGTCGCTGGGCGTCCTGGGAACGCAGCTGAGGAACGTCGGCGAGGTGCACAACCAGGGCATCGAGCTCGGCGTTCAGGCGGGGATTCTCGACCTGCCGGGCTTCCGCTGGAACGCCCGCACGAATGTCTCGACGAACCGCAACGAGGTCGTGAGCCTCTCCGACGAGGCGCCCCTCACCGTGCGGTGGCTGCAGCACATCCGCGAAGGATTCCCCATCGGCGGCTTCTTCGCGAGCAACCACCTCATCGAGCATGAGGGCGAGGTGATCAACAAGCAGTCGCTCTGCGCCGATCCGGGCAACTGCACCGATGCCGAAGAGTACATCGGGCCGGCCCAGCCCACGCTCACCCTGCTGCTGGGGAGCGACTTCGACATCGGCGAGCGCACCACCTTCGGGTTCTTCTTCGACCACCAGGGCGGCCACTACCGCCACGACCACACCATGCGTTGGACCATGGATCCGCGTCGGCAGGTGAGCGATGCGAGAGCAGCCGATCACAGCGAGTGGGGCGTGACTGCTGGCCCGGTGTCTCAGCGCTGCCGGGATGCAGCCGAAGGGTCGCTCAATGACGCGATCTGCAGCCGCAACTCCCTGCTCTCGCACGGTGAGTTCGCGGTGCCGGCCGACTTCTGGAGGCTGCGCGAGGTGACCTTCGCCTATCGGGTGCCGAGTGCCATTCCTCAGCGCGTCGGGCTGTCCAACGCGACGGTCACGCTGGCGGGTCGCAACCTCTGGCGCTCGCAGTCCTCGCCGGGGATCGAGCCGGAGTCGAACCTCAACGCCCAGTCCACGCTGCAGCGGCACTCGTTCTTCCCGACGCCGATCCCGCGCCAGTTCATCGCGGGAATCTCGCTCGAGTTCTAAGGGGAGACGCCAATCATGCGAACGATGAATAATTCAATGACAAGACAACGATACAGGCGCGGGCTGGCGCCGCTGATGGCAGCAGGCGTGGGCGCTCTGGCGCTCTCCGCCTGCGACCTGGGAGTCTTCGACCCGGGGACCATCGAGCACGCCGACCTGTTCGACCCGGCCGCCATCCAGCCCCTCGTCATCGGGGCGGAGCGCAACCTCGGGCGGGCCATCAGCGGAGAGACCAGCCCCCACGGCGGAATCTTCGGCGCGGGAGCGTACCTGACGGACGAGCTCGTTCACTCTGGTCAGTGGGTCGGAATCCGGGACTGGAGCGATGCGATCACGGTTCCGGACGATGTGGCCGAGACGTCCACCCGGTGGGCGCACGGTCAGAACGCTCGGGGAACCGCGGAGAGCGCCGCCGAGGTCATCCGAGAGGTCGTGGACAACCCGGGAACGAGCATCCCGGTGGCGACTGCCACCATGTGGGCCGGCTTCGCCACCCGCGTGCTCGGGGATGCCTTCTGCAGCGCGGTCATCGATGGCGGCGAGGAGCAGCCCGTGTCCGCATTCTACCAGCATGCACAAGCACATTTCGACGAGGTGCTCAGCATTGCCAACGCCGCCGGCGCCGGTGACCTCGTCACCGCGGCGCACGCGGGGCGCGCACAGGTGAGAATGATGCTGGGAGATTGGACAGGAGCGATTGCCGACGCGGGCCAGGTGCCCACGGACTTCGTTCAGGAGGTCCGGATGTCGGCGAACTCCACCACGGAGTACAACGGCCTCAGCGTCGCCTTCCAGGAGCATGCGCAGGCAAGCATCTGGGGCACGCCGTTCGCGGAGTACGGAATGGATCTCTCCGACGACGACCCGAGCGGTGATCCACGCGTGCCGTACAACTCACTGACGGCCGACGGCGAGGAGGTTACCGGAGGGGATGATCGCCGTCCGAACTGGTTCCCCCGCAAGTACCCGAGCCGGGATACGAACATCCCGATGGCCAAGGGCACGGAGATGCGCCTCATCGAGGCGGAGGCTGCCCTGGTCGGCGGTGACATCGACGGCGCGCTCGCCGGCATCAACGCCGTGCGCACGCACCACGGGCTGGGAACTGTAGACGCCGACAACACGGAAGACGCGTGGTACCTCCTGCAGCGTGAGCGGGGCATCGAGCTCTATGCGGAGGGACGGCGGCTCCCGGACATACGCCGGTGGTCCACCACGCCCGGCTATGCCAACTTCGACGTCGTCCGCATCGAGGCGTCGGCCCAGCCGCCGGAGGCGGACGAGGTGCGCAACGTTCTCGACAACCCGATGGGCGAGCTCTGCCTGCCGATGAGTCGTGACGAGCGGAACTCCAATCCGAACCTCTGACCTCCTACCGTAGCGGAAGGGGCAGTACGCCCCTTCCGCTACGTGCAGTGCTCTGGAATACGGGCGCCCCGCCGCCAGGTAGGGGCGCCCTTTTTCTACCGGTAACCTAAAGTCACCCGCTGTGAGAAGCATCCTCTCGTTACTACTGTTCGCCCTCTGGGCCTGCCAGCCTGCGCCGGTCCAGCCCGCTCCCGGCCCGGACGCCCCGACCCGGATCCTCCCCGGCGAGGTCGCCGCGGACCGCGGCATGGCCGTCTCCGCCCACCCGCTCGCCAGCGAGGCGGGAGTGGAGATGCTGGAGGCAGGCGGCAACGCCGTCGACGCGGCCGTGGCCACGGCCTTCGCGGTCGGCGTGGTGGAGCCGATGATGGCCGGCATCGGGGGGAGCGGGGGAATGCTCATCTGGAGCCAGGCGGAGGGGCGCGCCGACTATCTCGACTTCTACGCGCGCGCCCCCTCCACCCTCGAGCCGGACGCCGCCGAAAGGCGGGATGATCACCCTGCCCGCCTGGTGGCGGTGCCCGGGACGGTCGCCGGCCTGCTGGAGGCGCACGAGCGGTTCGGCGTTCTGCCCCGCGAGCGGATCATGGAGCCCGCCATCCGCCTCGCGGAGGAGGGCTTTCCGATCTCCGGACTGCTGGCCCGGGTAATCGCCGACGACTCCGTCAAGCTGACTCTGTACGAAGGATCGCAGGAGCTCTTCTGGCCGGAGCACCGGCCGCTCGCGGCCGGTGAGCGTCTCGTGCAGAGCGAGCTCGCGGCCGCCATGCGGCGCATCTCGAGGGACGGGGCGGCCGGATTCCACGAGGGTGCGGTAGCGCGGGAGGTCGTCGACGTCCTGCGCGCGGACGGGAATCCGATCACCACCGGGGACCTCGCCGGCTTCGAGCCGGTCTGGCGCCGCCCGGTGTGCGGAATCTACCGGGGCCGAACCGTCCTGTCGGCACCGCCACCCCAGTCCGGGATGCAGATCGTGCAGACGCTCCACCTGCTGGAGGCGACCGATCTGGCGCGGCACGGCCTTCCCCCCCATGCGGGAGCGGCGGCGGATGCGCTGACCGGAGCCCTCCGCCTGGCCACCGCGGATCGGATGCGCTTCATGGCCGACCCGGACCATGAGCTCGTTCCCGCCGCGGGGATTACATCTCCTGCTTACGCGCGGGAGCGGGCCCGGCTTCTTTCGGGGAGCGGGACGGTGCCGCACCGGATCGAGGCGGGGGATCCGGAACGCTTCGAGCAGGCGCCTCCGTCAGCTGGGTGCGAGCAGCTGGATCCCTTCGGTCCCGCAGCAACATCGGGGCAAGCGATGGGAACCATCTCCCCCTACACCTGGTCGGAGAAGAGCGAAGCGAGCGAAGGGGAAACGACGCACATCGCGGTCACGGATAACGAGGGGAACGCCGTCTCCCTCACCTTCACCCAGGGGGCCTACTTCGGGAGCGGCGTCTGGGCGGCGGGGACGTTCCTCAACAACGCAATGGCTATCTTCTCCGATGATCCGGAGAGCCCGAACTTCCTGACCGCCGGGCGGGCGCCTGCCTCGACCACGACGCCGACGATCATCCTGGAGGAGGGCCGGGTTCGCATGGTGGTGGGATCGGCCGGGGGTGGGCGGATCCCGCACGCGGTGGTCCAGGCCATCGTCTACACGCTGGATTACGGGCTGACCCCGCTGCAGGCACTCGGCATGCCGAGGATCCACCCGCACGTCACCGCGCCCCGCATCCAGTTCGAGCAGGGGTATCGCGGGGAGGTGCTCGAGGCGCTGCGAGCGCGCGGCTACCGGCTGGAGGCCATGCCGCCCGGCGGGCTCTACTTCGGCGGCGTGCAGATGATCGAGCGCAGGAACGGACAGTGGGTCGGGGCAGCCGATCCTCGTCGCGACGGTGAGCCGCGCGGCCATTGATCAACAGGAGAGAACGATGATCGTCTATCTGGATGGAGAGTACCTGCCGCGCGCAGAGGCGCGGGTCTCGGTCGAGGACCGCGGCTTCCTCTTCGGGGATGGGGTCTACGAGGTGATCCGCGCCTGCGACGGCGGGCTCTTCACCGCGCGCGAGCACCTGGACCGCCTGCAGGAGGGGATGCGCGGGCTGGAGATCGAGGCGGGTGATGCGGCGAGCCCGGACACTCTGCTGGAGATCGCCGCGACGCTCCTCGAGCGGAACGACCGTACCGAGGGAAATGCCACCGTCTACGTACAGGTCACTCGGGGGGCCGCCACGCGAACCCACTGCTTTCCGCCGGGTGGATGCCGTCCGACCGTGTACCTCTCCACCGCCCGCTTCGCCCATCCTCCCGGACTGCACAAGAAGGGAGCCGGGGTCATCACCCTGCCTGACCTCCGGTGGGCGCGGTGCAACCTGAAGACGGTGAACCTGCTGCCGAACGTCATCGCCAAGCAGCGCGCGGTGGAGGCGAACGCCACCGAGGCGCTTCTTGTGCGGGACGGCGTGGTCACCGAGGGTGCCTCGACCAACGTCTTCGCGGTGGTGGACGGGGAGCTTATCACCTATCCGGCCTGTCACTACATCCTGGACGGCATCACGCGCCGGGTGGTGCTGGGGATGGCCAGGGAGATGGGAATTCCGGCGCGCGAGACGCCGATCCGCATGGAGGAGCTTTTCCGCGTCGACGAGCTCTTCCTCACGGGCACCACCACGGACGTCATGCCGGTGGTGCGGATCGACGAGAAGCCCGTCGCCGACGGTCAGCCGGGTGCGATAACCCTGCGGCTGCAGGCCGGTCTGAACGAGCGGATCTCGGCGGCGGGCGGGGTGCGGGCGTGAGGAGGACGCAGCCACGAATGTGGCGAGCGGCGCTCGGCAGCATCGTCGCCATCTGCCTCTGCCTGCTGGTCGCCCTTCCCGCCGCCACGCAGGAGCGCTTCGACCTGGTGATCCGGGACGGGCGCCTCCTGGACGGCTCCGGAACGCCGTGGATTCGCGCGGACGTGGGGATCCGCGGTGACCGGATCGCCGCGGTGGGGGATCTTTCGGGCGCCTCCGCCGCGCGAACCATCGATGCGAGCGGCCTCTACGTGGCACCCGGGTTCATCGACACGCACGCGCACGCCTCGGCGCTCGCCACCCCGGAGCTCAGCCCCGCACGTCCGCTCCTGACGCAGGGGATCACCACCGTCTTCCTCAACCCGGACGGAGGCGGGGCGGTGGATCTGGTCGAGCAGCGCGAGGAGCTGCTGCGGGACGGGCTGGGGGTGAACGCGGCCCAGCTCGTTCCCCACGGCTCGATCCGGCGCGAGGTGGTGGGCGAAGCGGACCGCGCTCCCAGCGAGGTCGAGCTCGAGCGGATGCGCGGGCTGGTCCGCGCAGGGATGGAGGCCGGCGGTTTCGGCCTCTCCACCGGGCTCTTCTACGCGCCCGGCATCTACGCGGAGACCGAGGAGGTCATCGAGCTGGCGCGGGAAGCGGCCCGCTACGGCGGCGTCTACCAGAGCCACATCCGCGACGAGGCCGACTACACCGTAGGCGTGGTGGCGGCCGTGGACGAGGTGATCCGCATCGCCGAGGAGGCGGAGCTTCCGGGCATCGTCACCCACATCAAGGTGCTGGGCCCGCGCGTCTGGGGGTACTCCGCCGCGCTGATCCACCGGATCGAGCGGGCACGGGAGCGCGGGGTGGAGGTCTTCGCGGACCAGTATCCCTACCACGCCTCGGCGACCAGCCTTTCCGGCGCGCTGGTGCCGCCCTGGGCCGCCGACGGCGGGCGCGACGCCCTTCTGGCCCGGATCGACGATCCGGACGATCGCGCCCGGCTGCGCGAGGGGATCGCCGAGAATCTGGATCGCCGCGGCGGAGCGGAGCGGATCCAGTTCCGCCGCCACGAGCCCGACCCGAGCGTCGAGGGGCGCACGCTTGCCGAGGTGGCCGAGGAGCGGGGGATGGACGCCGAGGACGCGACCATGGCGCTCCTTCAGGAGGGGGCCCCGCGCATCGTCTCCTTCAACATGCACGAGGACGACATCGCCCGGCTCATGCGGCAGCCGTGGACGATGACCTCCTCGGACGGACAGCTGGTGGCCAAGGGGGACGGCGTTCCCCATCCGCGGAGCTACGGCTCCTTCCCCCGAAAGATCCGCAAGTACGTTGTCGAGGAGAGGGTGGTCGACCTGGCCTTCGCCATCCGCTCGATGACCGGGATGCCTGCGGCCGTCTACCGGATCGAGGACCGCGGGGTGATCCGCGAGGGAGCGTACGCGGACGTCGTGGTCTTCGACCTCGAGCGGGTGAACGACCCCGCCACCTTCACCGAGCCACACCAGCTCTCCGAGGGGATGGTCTACCTGCTGGTCAACGGAGAGCTCGCCATCGACGGCGAGGAGCTGACCGGGGAGATGGCCGGCCGCGTCCTGCGTAGGTAGGGAGGGGCGAGGGGCGGGGGACGAGGGACGAGGGACGAGGAAAACTGACGCGGCCCGTTGCTCGCCCCTCAGTCGCCCGGCGCCCGGCGCGCGGCGCCTGACTCGCTTTCCACTTCCCCCCTCCCCCCTC
>SKRI01000202.1 GCA_007118565.1 Gemmatimonadota bacterium
AGACACATCCTCGACAACCTGAGGTGAAGACGCTCTGGAAAGCTAAGGATGATGACGGCGGGAACGGTTGGATTCCCTCAACTCAACGAAATCATGCAAACCGTCCTCGGCGCCAACGGCGTCATCGGCCGTGAGCTCTCGCGCGCACTCGCACCTTCAGCGGGCCGAATTCGTCAGGTGAGCCGCACGCCACGGCCGGAGAATCCGGACGACGAAACGATGGCCGCCGACCTCCTCGACCCGGCTGCGACCGAGCGGGCCGTGGCCGGCAGTGAGGTGGCCTATCTGGTGGCCGGATTGAAGTACGACAGCGACGTTTGGGAAGAGCAGTGGCCGCGCGTCATGCGGAACGTGATCGATGCCTGCAAGCGACACGGCTGCCGCCTCGTCTTTTTCGACAACGTCTACGCCTACGGGCGGGTGGAAGGAACGATGACGGAGGAGACGCCATTCAATCCGTGCAGCCGCAAGGGCCAGGTGCGCGCGGAGATCGCCACGGCCCTGCTGGACGAGATGCGTGCCGGTGAGCTCCAGGGGATGATCGTGCGGTCGGCGGACTTCTATGGACCGGGGGCCTCGCAGAGCTTCCCGCACGTCACCGTTTTCGAGCGCCTGAGAGCGGGCAAGACACCGCAGTGGCTCGGCGATGCGGGGGCGATGCACACCTTCACCTTCACCCCCGATGCGGGACGCGCGGTGGCGATCCTCGGCCGATCGCCCGAGGCGTACGGTCGGACCTGGCACCTGCCGACCAGCAGAGAGCCGATGAGTGGAGAGCGATTTGTTCGCCTGGCGTGTGAGATCGCGGGGCGACCCTACCGCCTGCAGGTGGCACCGCCTTGGATGCTCCGGCTCATGGGGCTTTTCGTTCCGGTCCTGAGGGAGAACGGGGAGATGATGTACCAGTTCGAGCACGACTACCGCTTCGACAGCAGCAGGATCGAAGCGGTGTTCGGTCTCACCGCGACGCCGTACCGGGAAGGGATCGCCGCAGTGCTCGGCAACGTCGGCTCCGAAATGAACGAGCCAAGATGCAATTTGGTGTTCCCACTTGATTTCACCCTGCGCCGGCAGAGGTAGCTCCTCTATCAGCTCCCGGCGTCGACCCCGAGTATCTCCGTCGCCCACGCTGCCAAGCTACAGCGCGGCGCGCGGATCGTTCTTCGGCCGCTTCTGGCCGCTCTTCCTCCGGGAGCTCCTCGGGGTCTTCAGCCTCCCCTTGATCGCGGCAGGCGGCCGCTGCTCGTCGCCACGTTCATCATTGGACTCTTCTGGGCGGCGTGGCACCTACCGCTCTTAATACCGAAGCCTATCACAGTGCCCTCGGATACGCGCCACGTCGTTCTGGCTATTCACCCTAACAATTCTGCTCGCGTCACCGATCTACGCCCGGATTTACAACGTGCGGACCGCGTCACCGTCGCGGCGGTGCTCTTCCGTAATCTTGGTGATGTCAGCGCGGAGTAGTTTTCCACAGGCGCGATAAGCGCGGTAGAAAGGATAGCTCTCGGCGTAGCGGCTTCTGTCGCGCTTGCAATAGGTATCCGCCGTCCCACAGCTCTGCGGAGCGAGGCATTCACTCAAAGCCCCATAAGCTCCTGCACACCCCCCGTGGTACGCCGTCTACCCTCGGCCTGGTGACCGTCGCCCTCATCACGGTGGGGGCGCTGCTCTGGGTCTGACACCTCCAGATGCGGATCGCCGATCCGGCCGGGTTCGCGAGCGGCGCCAACCCGATGTGGAACTTCGTGGCCTATACTGTGGCCATGCCGGCGGGCCTGCTGCTGCTCGCCGCGGCCTTCCACCACGCCGGGCTGCCGATCTGGATGGTCCTGGTGCTGGCGGGCGGTACCCTGCTCACGATCCTGGCGCTTGTGCTCTTCCGCGACGTTCCGCCCTTCGCGCACTACATCTGGCTGCTGGCGGTCGGGATCGGATTGTTGCTGGCGGCAGACCCGGCAAAGTCGCGAATCGCCGCGGACCCACCGACGATATCGGACGCGACGGTGGCGGGCGGCGAGACGGGAGGGAGAGGGTGACGCGCACGGATGGCGTCGGACAGGATCGACTCGCTGGCCGGCGGGATGGCTCCCTCGTGAGGTCGACGCTACTGTGTCCACACGGCGTTCGAGCCGCATGACGACTGGTCCTGGTACTATGCCGATGAGCTGATCCTCGATGCCGCCGAGGTGGAACGATCGATCGCGCGATCGGAAGCCTTCTGAGGTGCGTAGGAGCCGGCTCTCAGGACAACTCTCACACGACCACCGGAATAGCGACGCAGCGCCATGGCACGTGGGCCCCTCGAACCACACCTGATCGTCATCTTCGGCGGAACGGGTGATCTTGCCCGGAGGAAGCTGCTCCCCGCGCTCGCGGGACTCGCCGGTCGGGGGCGTCTGCCGCGCGGAACCGCTGTTCTGTCCCTCGGGCGAAGCCCCATGACGGATGAGGAGTACCGCGCCGGGGTCCGCGAGGCGCTCGTCGATGCGGGGGTGGACACCCCCGCCATGCTTTCCTGGTGTGACGCAGCGCTGCAGTACCACACTCTCGGAGAAGGTGCCCAGGAGGACTACGACGCGCTGACGGATCGGATCCACTCCCTCGAGGAGCAGCTCGAGGGCCCCGGCAACCGCATCTTCTACCTCGCGCTCCCGCCCGCCGCATTCGGCCCCTCCGTCGAGGCGCTCGGCGAGGCGGGGCTGAATCGTGCTCCGGGCTGGACTCGGCTGGTGGTGGAGAAGCCGTTCGGCACCGATCTCGGCAGCGCTCGGGAGCTGAACACGCGCCTCCATACCCATTTCCGGGAGGAGCAGGTATACCGGATCGATCATTACCTGGGGAAGGAGACCGTTCAGAACCTGCTCGTCTTCCGCTTCGCCAACCCGATCTTCGAGTCGCTGTGGAACCGCAACCATGTGGAGAGCGTGCAGATCACCGTTGCGGAGACGGTCGGCGCAGGGGAGCGCGCCGGCTACTACGACCGCTCCGGGGCGCTGCGCGACATGGTGCAGAACCACCTGACGCAGCTTCTGACGCTCACCGCCATGGAAGTGCCCGCCACCTTCGGGGCGGATGCGATCCGGGCGGAGAAGGTGAAGGTGCTGCACAGCGTTTCACCGGTGGTGGAGCGGGACGTGGTGCGAGGGCAGTACACGGCCGGAGAGGTCGGGGACGAACGAGTTCCCGGATACCGGGAGGAGGCCGCAGTCCCGGGCGACTCGGATACGGAGACGTTCGTCGCCATCAGGCTGGAGGTGGCGAACTGGCGCTGGCAGGGGGTGCCGTTTCTGCTGCGGACCGGGAAGCGCCTGCCCCAGCGGACGACGGAGATCCGCGTCGTCTTCCGCCGGGCCCCGGTCTCCATCTTCCAGCGTTATCCCAGCTGCCAGGTGCACTCCAACGTGCTGACGCTCCGACTCCAGCCGAATGAAGGCTTCGAGCTGGCCTTCGAGGTGAAGACTCCCGGCGAGGGAATCGAGCTGGCCACGCAGCACTTCCGCTTCGCCTATGCGGACGTCTTCGGGGACCTTCGCGACGCCTACGAGACCCTTCTCCTGGATGTCATGACGGGAGACCAGACGCTGTTCGTCCATGCCGACGAGGTGGAGGCGGCCTGGCGTCTCTACGCCCCGCTCCTGGATTCGAGTCCCTCCCCCCTCCCCTATCGTTCCGGCACGTGGGGCCCGGATGCCGTCGAAAAGCTGAGCTGAATCGGGGGGAGCCTGGCCCCCGACGACCCGGTTCAAGGGCAGAGGTGGGTGCGTCTCTGCACGAGGTTGCGGGCGCATTCGTAACCAGAGCAGCTTCCCCGGGTTGACATACATGTGATAACACATATGTTAAACCCATGAGCACGCAACTCCGTGACGAGATCAGGCAGACGAAGCCGTTCGCCAGCGCCGAGCAGGAGGCCTTTCTCAGCATCGGCAGGACCTGGGCTGTGCTGGACCACGCCTTCGCCGAGGCGCTGAAGCCGTACCGCCTCACCCCTACGCAGTACAACGTGCTGCGGATTCTGCGCGGAGCGGGGGAGGAGGGGCTCTGCCGGGGCGAGGTCATGGAGCGGATGATCGCGCGGGTGCCGGACGCGACACGGCTGCTCGACCGGATGGAGGCAGCCGGCTGGATCGAGCGGACGCGAAGTACGGCCGACCGCCGGTTCGTCACCACCCGGATCACCGAGGAGGGACTGGAGCTGCTGGACGAGCTGGACGAGCCGGTGCTCGCGCTGCACCGGAAGCACTTCGATGGCGTGCCGAACCAGGATCTTCGCACCCTCGTGGAGCTTCTCGCCGAGGTACGCAAGGACGTCTAATTGGAGTTTTTTTTAGAACTACACGTGTTATCACACTGAATGTGATAAGTCACGGAGTCACTACCGACAAATGCGCATCGGCATCGTCGGAACAGCGGACGGCAGGCCGCAACGGTCGTCCGTCCTTCATCACCATCAGGAGATTGATCATGACCACCACCACACTCGCATCGTACAGCGCCCCCGGGCGCGAGAGGCTGGACCTCGGACTCGCCGTGCTACGCGTCATCGTCGGGATCGTCTTCCTCGCCCACGGCGCGCAGAAGCTCTTCGTCTTCGGGCTGGACGGCGTGGCCGGCGCCTTTGGGGGAATGGGAATTCCGCTCGCCGGCGTCATGGGGCCGCTCGTCGCCTTCATCGAGCTGCTGGGCGGGGCCGCCCTCGTCCTCGGCCTCTTCACGCGTATCACCGGGATCGCGCTTGCCGGCGTGATGCTGGGCGCGCTCGTCATGGTGCACCTCGCTGGCGGATTCTTTGCGCCCGACGGCATCGAATTCGTGCTGACGCTCATGGCCGCC
This sequence comes from Gemmatimonadota bacterium, assembly GCA_007118565.1. Taxonomy (GTDB): domain Bacteria; phylum Gemmatimonadota; class Gemmatimonadetes; order Longimicrobiales; family Longimicrobiaceae; genus SKRI01. The sequence continues at coordinate 4,837 of SKRI01000202.1, forward strand.
GCCATCGCCCTCGTACTGGCCGGCCCCGGGGCCTACTCTCTGGACGCCATCCTGGCGCGGCGGCGCGCCGAGGCGTGAGCCGCGTATCCGCTCCATTCACCTCCACGAGGGAGGAGACCATGGACACCACTGAACGCTCCGAGCTCCCGTACGGCATCGCCCCGGCAGGTCACCGCCTGCCGGGTGCGACCCGCCTCGGTGGGGTGACCCTCCAGGTCGCCGATCTGGAGCGCTCACTCGACTACTACCGGGGGGTGCTCGGCCTCCGTGTGCTGGAGGAATCTGGTTCCTGGGCCGCGCTGGGCCCGGAGGGCGGTGGAGCGCCGCTGGTGACGCTTGTCGAGCGGCCGGGGGCTTCGCCGGTTCCCCGACGGGGACGCCTCGGGCTCTTCCACTTCGCCATCCTGCTGCCCGATCGGGCCGCGCTCGGCCGCTTCGCCGCGCACCTGGGGGAGCGCCGGATGCCGGCCGGCGCCTCCGACCATCTGGTGAGCGAGGCGCTCTACCTCCAGGACCCGGATGGGCTCGGCATCGAGGTGTACGCCGATCGTCCGCGCTTCGCCTGGCAGCACCGGGACCGGCAGCTGGTGATGGCCACCGAGCCGCTCGACGTGCCGGGGGTGGTGCGCGCCGCGGGCGGGGAGCGGTGGAGCGGGATGCCCGCCGGAACGGGGCTGGGGCACATCCACCTGCATGTGGGTGACCTGGAGGCGGCGGATGCCTTCTACCACCTGGGCCTCGGTCTGGACCGGGTGGTCTGGAGCTATCCCGGCGCCCTCTTCCTCTCAGCCGGCGGCTATCACCACCACCTGGGGCTCAACACCTGGGCGGCCGGCGCCAGCCCCGCGGGCGAGGATGATGCCCGGCTCCTCGAGTGGCAGCTTGTCCTTCCCTCGGCGGACGACGTGGAGGAGGGGCTCGCGAGCCTGGATTCGGCAGGGTACGACGTCGCGGGCAACGGCGGCGGCCGGGTTGTCGACCCGTGGGGTACCCCCCTGCGGCTCGTCGCCGACGATGATGCTCACCAGAGCCCGAACGAATCATGAGGATCGAGATCTATTCCGACGTCGCCTGTCCCTGGTGCTACATCGGCGATCGGCGCTTCGAGCGCGCCCTCTCGGCATTCCCGCACGCTGACGAGGTGGAGGTCGTCTACCGGCCCTACCAGCTCGATCCCGGGGCCCCGACCGAGTCCGTTCCGCTCCCGCGCTACCTGGAGGGACGCTTCGGCGCCGGCGCGGCCGCCAAGATGAGCCAGGTCGTGGAGGCGGCGGCGAGCGAAGGGCTCACCTTCCGCTTCGAGGACGCGCTCGCGGTGAACACGGGAGATGCGCACCGGCTCTCCCGGCTGGCGGCGCAGGAGCACGGGCCGGAGGTGCAGCGGTCGCTGATGCAGGCGCTCTTCGCCGCACACTTCGCCGAGGGGAAGGACTTGGGCGACCGCGCCACCCTTGCCGCTTTGGCCGAGGGGGTGGCGATGGACGGAAAGCGGGTCCTGGGCTACCTGACGACGGACGAGGGACGGGCCGAGGTACAGGCGGAGATCGAGGCGGCACGGCGGCTGGGCATCGAGGCGGTTCCGACCTTCGTATTCGACGGCCGCTACGGCGTGAGCGGCGCGCAGGCGACCTCCGTCTTCCTGCAGGCGCTGGAGCAGGTGTGGAAGGAGACCGTCGGGGCAGGTGCTGGCTCAATCGGATCCGACGCGGGAGACGCCGGATGCGCGGATGGGAGCTGCGTTTCGTAGCGAACATCTCGCGTCGCGTCCTGCCTCAGGTATTCCTGGTGGGCCCTCCCCCAGGCCGCAGCGCTTTCGGAGTCCTTGCCGATCAGGTACGCGGCGGTGGCGAGCCGCTCCAGGTCGTCGGGGCCGAGCGGAGCCGCCCGTTCCGCTTCCGAAAGCCGGGCGTAGGCTTCCGTCCATCGCTTCCGCTCGAACGATTCGCGCCCGAGGCGACGTGTGTCGGAGATGGCCATCTGCTATCCCGAGCGGGTGCGCATGCGCCTTCAGCATCTCCTCTCCAGGCGCCGCACGTCCGGTGCCCGCGACGCACCGGTCGACTTCCCGGCGGGACGCGGATGCCCACCGCCCGAGCGCAGCCCGGTATGGGCCAGGCGGAGAGGGCGGCGGCCACGCGGTGGTCCGTCACGTAAGCAAGGATGTCGGGGCGTCGGAAACCACTCGGAAGGCGTTGAGGTGGTCCTGCCGGAGCAGCGGCGGCCCCCGGAGCGGATGCCGCCGCTGCTTCCCGAGCTGGGCGTGTCCTCAGTTGACGCGCTCGATCTCCCCGCACCCCTGCGAGGGGATCGGCGGCGGCAGCGGCTCGTGGAAGTTCACGTTCCGCTGGTCGAGATCGAGCTCGCCCAGCGTCATCCCCAGGTGCTCCTGGAGCGCCGCCTCGAGCTCCTCGAGTGGCCGGCGCGCGTCGTACTGCAGCACACCGCCTCGGTTGGCCCGCGGGTAGGC
>SKRI01000090.1 GCA_007118565.1 Gemmatimonadota bacterium
ACCAGCCGCCGGTCGGTCTCGAGCTGTGTTTCGCCCGGGCCGCGCATGCCGATCCCGCCCCGGACCCGGGAGAGGTGGGCCCACATGCGGGTCAGCCGCGGCAGCATGTACTGGAGCTGCGCGAGCTCCACCTGCATCCGGGCCTCCGCCGTGCGGGCGCGGGTCGCGAAGATGTCGAGGATCAGCTCGGCCCGGTCCACCACCCGGACCCCCACCGCCTGCTCCAAATTCTTCCCCTGCGCGGGGGAGAGCTCCTCGTCGAAGACGATCATCGTGCCGCCCGTTTCCTCCACGAGCTGACGCAGCTCCTCGACCTTGCCCTCACCCAGGTAGAATCGGGGCGTCGGCCGCTCGATCCGCTGGCGGAGCGTACCCACGATCTCGGCCCCGGCCGTATCGGTCAGACGCTCCAACTCCTCCAGGTGCTCGTCGGCGAGCGTCTGCGGAAGCTGCCGGTCCGGTGCGCCGACCAGGATCGCCCGCTCGCGGGGATCGGTCAGCTCGATCATCGATTCGTTCGTGATGGTCCCTTCCCGGTTCATCGAGTGACCGATCAGCCGTCCCCGGAGAGGGAGACGGTTCCCCGCCGGCGGAAGGGCACGTCGAAGCTCCCCACCGGCGTGCGCACGTCCACCGCCCCGCTGGCGCGATAGTCGAAGGTGCCGGTCTGCAACATCCGCATGCCGGCCGAGCCCAGTCCGGCGTAGGTGAACTCGACCGGGATCCGCACCTGCGCGCTGTTGCGCGCTGGCACGGAGAACGACTCCTCCCAGGTGCCGGAGGCGAAGTCCACCCAGTCCGCATCGTCCGCGCCACCCCCCACCGCCAGGTCGTAGCGGAGGCGCTGGGCATTCAACGCAAAGCGGTTCGGATTGGTGATGGTGAGGTCCACGAGCAGCGTGCCCCCGCGGACCCCGAGTCCGCCGAGCCTCACGTCGTTCAGCTCGACGTCCGGCTGCTGGAAGGTTCCGCAGCCCGCGAGCGCCGCCAGGAAGACGATCCCGGCGAGCCGGACGGCATGGGGGGTGAGGACGGCCCGGATTCGATCTCGCATCGCTGTCAGTTCGATTCGTTACGTGAGTCCCGGCCGGGGCCATCGCGCCCCGCCGAGAGGGACGGCGCCTCGCGCCACGCCTCCCATTCGTCTCCTTCCAGCATTCGCCAGACGGCGCCGGGCTCGAGCAGGAGGCCGCGGTCGCAGTGCGTGGCCAGCACGTCCAGGTCGTGGCTCGACATCAGCACCGCCGCACCGGTGCGGCGGCGCCGCTCCAGCTCCCCCATCAGCTGATCGACCGACGGTCGGTCCAGCCCGTTCGTGGCCTCGTCGAGGATCAGGACCTCGGGGTCGTGGAGCATGGCCAGCGTCAGCGCCACCTTTCGCCCCATACCCTGCGAGAGCTCGCCGCAGTAGCGGGGGCGGACGTCCTCCAGCCCGAAGAGCGAGAAGAGCCGATCGGCCTCCGCGCCGGCGGCTTCGGAGTCCATGCCCCGCACCCCCACCACGAAGGAGAGCACCTCACCCACCGTCAGCTCGTCGTAGAGGAAGGGGTGCTCGGGAACGAATCCGGTACACCGCGCCGCCCCGCCCGGATCCGAGAACGGATCGTGGCCACAGACCGCGACGCTGCCCCGGTCCGGGAGCCGGTTGGCGGTCAGGCAGCCGAGCAGGGTGGACTTCCCGGAGCCGTTCGAGCCGACCAGCCCCACCGCCTCCCCGGAGCGAACCTCGAAGTCGACCTCCCGCAGCACGGGAACGCCGCGGTAGGCCTTGGAGATGCCGCGAGCCATCAGCGGAGCCGAACCGGTCATCGGATGTCTGTCGGAGAACGGTGATGGGAGATGGGATAGCAGGTCATGCCCGGGCCACCAGGAGCGACGCGCCGGCGGAGAGCGCGGAGACCACCGCGGCGCCGGCGAGCCAGAGCCACCATCCGGGCTGGGTGGACCAGAGCCCCCAGATCACGGCGAGCGGAACCACGAGCCAGAGATGGATCCCCATCGCCCACGCCCATCGGCCGAGGTATCTGACCCCCGTCCCCAACCCGAGCACCCGGTCGAGCCAGCGGGTCCGGTGGCGCTCATGCCACCCGAGCGCCACTCCCGCCACCCCCTGCGCGATGAGGGTGAGCACGGCCGCCGCCACGATCCAGCTCCGCACGGTGGGGTCGTGCCCCCAACGCCCGATGGCCACCAGCGCGACGATGGCCACCGGCCAGACGATCCGCTGCGCCCAGGAAAATCGGCGGCCGGCTACGGCGGCGTCGCGGGCCCGCACCTGGGCCACCCGCTCGGGAAGGAGCCGGGCGATGCCCCTGTGCGGCAGCAGGGCGGTCTCGGTTGTGGCGGGCGGCTCGAACGCCATCTCCGCAACGCGGGGCACGAAGCGCGGGTTGGCCCGGGTGAAGAGCGCACTCGCCCCGGGAAGGATGGCGAGCCCGGCGATCGCCACGATCGCGGCCCTGCCCGCCCCCGCGCCTGGCGTGGCCGCGATCCAGAACCCCGCCAGCACTCCGCCCACCAGCGGGGCCAGGGGGGCGTAGAGGAGCGGGGCCACGCGGGCCAGCTCCCGGTCCCAGCCGAGCCCCGCCCTGAGGATGGCCGGGCCTCCGGAGCCCACCGTTGCGCTTGCCGCCCCGGCGGTGGCGAGGAGGCCGAGCGACCAGGAGGCGAGGACCGCCCCAGCCAGGATGACGAGCGGGAGGGAGATGGAGATCCCCGCGGCCGCGTAAGGAATCAGGAGCAGGACCCCCACCACCGCGGCCTCGAGGAGGAGCCGCAGCGCGCGATGGGCGAAGACCGCCCCGGCCGGCGCCCCGAGGGCATGGATCCAGGCGCGATCCCCACCCCGGTACAGGGCGCCATAGGCGAAGAAGGAGACGGGCGCGGCAGCCATGAATCCCAGGAGCCCGCCGCCGGCCGCATCGCCCGGATCGGGAACCGCGCCGGATCCGACCGCCGCCAGCACGCCCCCCAGGAGGACGACCGGCAGCACCACCCCCATCCACATCGCGGGGGAGGAGCGCCGCAGCCGTGCGGCCAGCCGCCGCCCGTCCTGGGCGACGAGAAACCGGAAACCGTCGGCGGCGGAGATGGCGGCCGCGCGACTCAACTCCCCTCCCCCTCGCCTTCCATCCCCTCGCCGGCCTCGTCACCGCGCCCGCTCGGCTCGTAGAAGACGCGGCCGACCAGCACGTCGGGCATGCACTCCAGCCCCGGATCGGCATCCGGGAAGTCGTGGGCATAGCGATACCCCTCCCCGTACCCCCACTCCTTCATCAGCGAGGTCGGGGCATTGCGGAGGTGGATCGGCACGGGGGCGTCCGGGTGCTCGCGCGCGGCTTGCCGAGCCTCCCCAAGGGCGCGGTAGGCGCGGTTGCTCTTGGGGGCGCGGGCCACGTAGAGGATGGCATTGGCGAGCGGGAGGAACCCTTCCGGAGCACCGAGCCGCTCGTACGCCTGCATGGCCTGCACGGCCACCACTCCCGCGTTCGGATCGGCGAGACCCACGTCCTCGTACGCGGCCGCCACGAGGCGCCGGAAGACGACCAGCGGATCCTCTCCCCCCTCGATCAGGCGCGCCGCCCAGTAGAGCGCGGCGTCTCCCCGGCTGCTCCGCAGCGACTTGTGGAAGGCGGAGAGGATCTCGTAGCCGAGTGAGACGTCGAAACGGGCGGTGGGCCGCTGTAGCGCCTCCCGCGCCAGCGCCTCGTCCACCCTTCCCCCGCGCCCCGCCAGCCGCGCAGCAGTCTCGAGCGCACCCAGCATCCGGCGGGCGTCTCCGCCCGCGGTGCCGACCAAAAGCTCCCTCGCCTCTCCGGTGAGGGTGACCCCCGATCCGCCCAGCCCGCGCTCCGGATCGTCGCCGGCGCGATCCAGAAGCTCGGCGAGCGCGTCGCGGCCGAGCGGATGGAGGACGACCACCCGCGCCCGCGAGAGGAGCGCCGGGATGACCTCGAAGGAGGGGTGCTCGGTGGTGGCACCCACCAGCGTCACCAGCCCGGATTCCACGAACGGGAGAAGGAAGTCCTGCTGGCTCTTGCTCAGCCGGTGGATCTCGTCCACGAAGAGGAGGGTGCTCCGTCCGCGGGAGCGATGCACCTCGGCCTCCTTCATCACCTCCCGCATGCGCGGCACCCCTTCGCTGACCGCGCTCAGGGAAACAAATCGCGCGCTACGCTCGTGCGCCAGCAGGCGGGCGATGGTTGTCTTGCCCGTCCCCGGCGGTCCGTGCAGCACCATGCTGGGAAGGTGATCGGCCGCCAGCATGCGACGCAGAGTTCCTTCCGCCCCGGCGATCGGGTCCTGCCCGACCACCTCGTCCAGGGTGCGAGGACGCATCCGCTCGGCGAGCGGAGCATCCGCCGCAGGAGCCTGGGCGGTCGGCTCCTGCCTGGCGTCGTCCGGCTCCTCTGCGCCGAAGAGCCCGAGGGTTTCCTCGCTCATCCGGAGGGGTGGGGAACGGAGCGCGTCATCCCGGCGTGGTGGGCGGCATCGTCTCTGTACTCCAGGGGAAGCGCGGGGAGCGAAGTCTCAAGTTAGTCGGGGGGTCAACCCTGCCGGCCACGGGGGCCGCAATCGGCACGGGTCTGGCATCCGGCGCGAATCGTCCCGACCCTTCCCGTCCGATTCCCCGGAGGATGTAGTGCCTCGAACGCGTTTTGGCGAGCAGTTCCGCATCCTTGCAGCGCTTGCCGCTGGTGTCCTGGCAGGTCTGGTCGTCGGGTACATCCTGGTGGAGCTGCTCATCTTCCGGTAGCCGTGCCCCCTCTCTCCTCGTACAATTCCGGCGAGGAGCTCACGTGATGCTTCCCGCCGGTTCCAGCAGACCTCCCGGATCGGGAACCAAACGCCGGCAAACGCGTGTATCCCAGTATGACCGCGCCACACTCCCGAGGGGCCATTCGATGATCCGATCCACCTTTCACGCCGCGCTGCTCGCGCTACTCGCCGCGCCGCTCCTCCTCGCGGCCCCCGCCGCTTCCGCCCAGGACGATTCTCCCCAGCTTCGACAGCTACGCAGCGACCTCCAGTCGATCGTGCGGGAGCCGGGTTGGCGGAATGCCGAGTACGGGGTGATCGTAACCTCGGTGGAGCACGGGGACACCCTCTTTTCCCTCAACGCGGACCAGCCGCTGGCCCCGGCCTCGGTGATGAAGATCTACACCACCGCCGCGGCGCTGTACTACCTCGGCTCCGACTTCCGCTTCCTCACCTACGCGCTGGCGGACGGCGAGGTGGAACACGGGGTGCTCGAAGGGAATCTCATCATGTACGGGACAGGGAATCCCGGGATCGCGAGCCGATCGGCGAGCAACGCGACCTCGGCCGCCCACGAGCTGGCGGACTCGATCGCGGCCCTCGGGATCCGCGAGATCCGGGGAGACGTGGTGGGAGACGGAACGTATTTCGACGATGTCTGGCTGGGGAGCGGCTGGAACTCCGACAACCTCATGTCCTGGTACGCCGCCCCGATCGGGGCGCTTACGCACGGGGAGAGCATGGTCGCGGTCCGCGTCCGCGCGGGAGGAAGGAGCGGCGATCCGGCCGAGATCACCACCACCCCGGGAACCAACGGCCTGGCGCTCGTCAACCGGGTTCGCACCGTGACCAGCGGGAACAGCAGCGTGCGCTTCACGCACGAGGACGGCGCGCTCGTCATCCGGGGGCAGATCCGCACGGGGCACCCGGGCGTCTCGCGTTTCGCCACGGTTGTCGATCCGGCCAACTACGCCGCCGCCGTGCTGCACGCCGCCCTCGAGGATCGGGGCGTCCGCGTCCTGGGCGGGACGCGCTCCATCCGTGACGCCTCGGAGTCGCGCGTCGCCTTCGGGAGCGGATCGTCGCGCCGGAACGGCTCCCCCGCCGTGCTGGCCGTGCACCGGTCCATCTCCCTCCGGGAGATCGTAGATGTCACCAATCAGCGGAGCCACAACCTCTTCGCCGAGGCGCTGCTCAAGACGATCGGCCGCGTCGTCCTCGGCGAGGGAAGCTTCCGGGCGGGCGAGCAGGCGCTCCAGTACTTCCTCGAGTGCGAGGCCGGCGTGCCGGCCGCCGCCCTCCGGATCGTGGACGGATCCGGGCTGTCACGCCTGAACCGCCTCACCCCGCGCACCGGGGCGCACCTCCTCGAGTACATGACGAGGGATCCGGAGTGGGAAGCGTTCTACGCATCGCTCCCCATCGCGGCACATCACCCCACCCACTCCCTCCGCAACCGGATGGGCCGCTCCGCCGCGGCGGGCAACCTTCGCGCGAAGACTGGGACCATTCACCGCGTCTCGGCGCTCTCCGGCTACGTGAGCACCCGGAACGGGGAACAACTCGCCTTCGTGATCTTCGGCAACAATGTCCCCTCGGGGTGGCGCATGAAGCGGATGGAGGACGCCATCGGGATTCGTTTGGCCGAATTCTCGAGGCCCGCCCCGCCGCGAGCGGCCCCGGTGGTGGCCGTCGAGGAGGAGGACGAGGAGGTGCCAGCGGATGGGGGCCCCGCTGAAGAGGTTCCGCCCGTGCGGAGGCCAGCACCCGCGCCGGTTACACTCGACATCCCCGACCATGTGGCGGAGCCCCTGGAAGAGGAGGAGCCCGAGCCCGCCACGCCGACCTTCCGCGACCATATCGTGGCGCAGGGCGAGGTGCTGGGACGCATCGCCGGCCAGCACGGCGTGACCGTCGCGGAGATCGAGGAGGCCAATCCGGGGCTCGATGCCCGGCGGATCCGCCCGGGCCAGACGATCCGCATTCCGGTCGATGCACCCCCGGAGGAGAGCGAGCCCGCCGCCGAGCCGGATCCGGATCCGGCGACGGAGCCCGCCGAGGCACGCCGCGCACCCGAGCCCGAGGAGAGGCCGGCCCGGCGGCCCGCCCCCGTCCCGGTTACCCTCGATCCGCCAGCGCCGATCCGCGCCGCCCCGGAGGAGGCGGATGAGGAGATCGCTGACGAGGCGGAGGCGGAGACCACCTACCGGGAGCACACTGTGCGGTCCGGGGAGGTGCTGGGCCGCATTGCCGGACAGTACGGCGTCACCGTCCGCCAGATCGAGGAGGCCAATCCGGGGCTCGACGCCCGCCGAATCCGCGTCGGGCAGACGATCCGCATCCCGGCACGGGACGGCAATGAGGGGACGGCGGCACGCTCCGCCCCACGGACGCATACCATCGGCGCCGGTGAGAACTTCACCGTCATCGCGCGGCGGTACGGGATCACGGTCGGGGCGCTCCAGGAGGCGAACCCCGGCGTGGACTCGCG
>SKRI01000085.1 GCA_007118565.1 Gemmatimonadota bacterium
CAAGATCCTCTACACCCTGAGCTACCGGGAGGATGCGCCCCGGCCGACCTTCGTGGTCGACACCAGCGACCACATCGAAACCAAGATCGTGGCTCTCCGCTGCTACGGGACGCAGTTCGGTGGGCGCAGCTGGATGGGAGAGGTGTTCCCCGGCGGGGAGAGGTCGATCGAGGAGCAAATCCGGTCTCTCGACGCCCGGGCCGGGGCTCTGATCCGTCGTGCGTACGGGGAGCCGTTCGAGACCGTGGAGACGATGCGCGTGGACGACGTGGTTGCCCTGCCGGTATCGACCTACTGAGGCGTTCGCGCTACGGCGTTCCGAGCGCCGGGTGGGAATCCGCGCAGCTCACCTCGATCAGCAGGCGCTTCCAGCTCGGCACGCGGTCCGTCCCCACCCGGAGGGTGGTGGCCCGGGCCCGCCCACCCCGCATCATCCAGGGGACCATCCAGGCGTTGATCTCGGGCGGGAGGTGTCCGATGGGATCGCCTTCCGGGAGATGCACCCATACGGCCGGGTCGTCCTGTCCGGGGGGATCCGGGATGAGGAGGAGGTCGTCTCCCCGGTCGAGCTCCTCGAGCCTGTCGGCACGGTCCGCGAAGACGGTCCCGTGAACTGTCACCCGGAAGGTGTCCGGCGTGGCGGGTGGCGGCATTGGCGCGGTGGGTGCTTGGATCCTTGCCTGCAACCAGTTTAGCGTCGCAAATCGGTCCGCGCCACCGCCCGGGAGCCCCCGGGCGAAACAAGCAGCGGATTCCCGGTTATCAAGCGGTCCACCGAGACCCGCGTAACCGGACCGTGAGCCCGATCTACCTCGACCACGCCGCCACCACGCCTCTTCGCCCGGAGGTGCGCGACGCCATGCGCACCCTCCTCGACGAGGAGTACGGGAATGCGTCCAGCATCCATCGGTGGGGCCGTGCCGCCGCCGCCCGATTGGAGGAGGCCCGCGCTAGGCTGGCCGCGGTCGTCGGATCGAGTCCGGCGGAGATCGTCTTCACGAGCGGTGGGACGGAGGCGGACAACCTCGCGGTCTTCGGGCTCTCGCGGCTCCGCCGGGGTTCGGTCGTTTCCTCGAGCATCGAGCACCGCGCGGTCCTCGGCCCGGTACAGCGGCTGCGAGAGGAGGGACGGGTTGTACCCTTCCTCGATCCGGAGACGGACGGATCGGTCCGTGAAGAATCGATCCGCAGTGCGTTGGAGAATGGAAACGTCGCGCTCCTCACGCTCATGTGGGCGAACAACGAGACCGGAGCCGTGCAGCCGGTCGAAGCCGCCGCGGGGATCTCGGAGGAGGCCCGGATTCCGTTCCATGTCGATGCCGTGCAGGCGCTCGGCAAGCTGGCGATCGACCTCTCGGAGGTGCCGATCGCGACCGCCGCTTTCAGCGCCCACAAGGTCGGCGGCCCGAAGGGGAGCGGGGCCCTCTTCGTCCGTCGGGGCACGGAGCTCACCCCGCTGCTCGTCGGCGGCGGTCAGGAGAACGGTCGCCGGCCCGGAACCGTCAATGTGGCGGGGGCCATGGGGCTGGCGGTCGCCGCCGAGCTCGCCGAGCGGGAGCGGGTGGCCGAGACGGCACGGCTCTCGGCGCTTCGGGACGGGCTCGAGAGATGCCTCCGGGAAGCGATCCCGGAGCTGGTGGTGAATGGCGTGGACGCCGAGCGGGTCGCGACGATCCTCAACGTTTCGATCCCCGGCGCCGATGCCGAGGCCATGCTCATGGGGCTCGACATGGAGGGGATCGCGGTCTCCTCGGGATCGGCCTGCTCCAGCGGGGCGGTCACCCCATCGCACGTGCTCCGCGCGATGGGGCTCCCCCCGGAGGTGGCCGGACCATCGCTGCGCATCTCGCTTGGCCGGACGACGACCGCGGAGGATGTCGATCGGGCCGGGGCGACGATCCCGGTCGTGGCCGAGCGGGCGCGGGCGCTCGCAAGGGTTTAGGAACTTGTACCTGGAATTGGAGTGGGAAGTTCGATGAAGGACCATACCGTGCTCGTCGCCATGTCCGGCGGCGTCGATTCGTCCGTAGCCGCAGCGCTTCTCGTGGAGCAGGGCTACCGGGTGATCGGCGTCACCATGAAGACTTTCTGCTATTCAGAGACGGAGGGGCCGTCCAAGACCTGCTGCGGGCTGGACGGGATCATGGACGCGCGGCGGGTGGCCGACGTCCTGGACATTCCCCATTACGTCTTCGACGTGGAGCCCGAGTTCAACCGGGACGTGATCGACGACTTCGTCTCCGAGTACGCCGCGGGACGCACTCCGAATCCATGCGTCCGCTGCAACGGCAACACGAAGTTCCGTGATCTCCTGCGCCGTGGCCGCATGCTCGGCTGCGGCACCATAGCCACCGGCCACTACGCCCGCATGGGTCGCGACGCCGCCGGCAATGCCGTGCTCATGCGCGGTCTGGACCGCAAAAAGGACCAGACCTACTTCCTCTGGAGCTTGCCGCCCGAGATGCTGCCGCAGCTCCGCTTCCCGCTCGGCGAGCTCACCAAGCCCGAGGTGCGCGACCGCGCGCGGTCGCTCGAGCTCGCCACCGCCGAGAAGCCGGAGAGCCAGGAGATCTGCTTCGTTCCGAGCGGCAACTACGCCGATGTCCTCGAGGCACGGCTGGGAGAGTCCCACGCGGCGCTCCGGGAGGGGAATCTCGTCACGGCGGACGGCACGGTGATCGGTCGGCACGACGGCTATGCCCGATACACCGTGGGGCAGCGGCGCGGGCTCGGCGGCGGCAACGGACGGCGGCTCTACGTCCTCGGCACCCGCCCGGAGAGCCGCGAGGTCGTGGTGGGGACGGACGAGGAGCTCTTCCAGACCGAGCTGGAGGTCGGGGAGATGAACTGGCTGGCCGAGGAGCGACCGGCGATCGGCGAGCGGATGTCGGCACAGATCCGGCACGGCGCCGGCGCCGTCGAGGTCGACGTCACTGCATCCGGTGACGACTCCGTCGCGGTGACCTTCGGGACGCCTCAGCGAGCGGTGGCACCGGGGCAGTCGGCCGTGCTCTTCCGGGGCGATGTGGTGGTGGGCGGCGGCCGCATCACCGCCTGACCACGAGCGAGAGTCACCTCAGCACTTCGGCCCGGTCGAGCATCTCCCTCAGCTCGTCCTCTGTATAGGTGGCCACCACACGCTGTGCGGCCGCGTGATCCCCGTCGTGCTTGATCACCCGCGCCCGCTGCGCCGGCCCGTTGGTGCAGTGGAAGACGATCTTCGCTTCCTCGGGGGTGCCGTGCTTTCCGCCCGAGGCGTACACCTCCCAGCGGAGGAGATCGTCGTCGATGAAGATCCGGGACATGTGCAGTGGTCGGCGGTCGGAATCGGCTCGCGGATCGGAACAGGCTTTCTCGACCCGTGAAGAAAACGAAAAGATCCCCGACTGCGGTCAGGGACACGTCGGCTCAGTACTTCAGGTCGGCCGTACGCGCGAAGTCGCGCATCAGCTTCTCCTCCTCCGGATCGAGCCTCTCGGGGACGGTGACCTGGACCCGCACCAGCTGGTCCCCGCGCCGCCCGCCTTTCTCGACGCCCTGCCCGCGGATGCGGAACTTGGTGTTGGACTGCGTTCCGGGCGGGATCCGGAGCACCACCTGCCCGTCCAGCGTGCGCACCTTGATCTTCGATCCCAGGGCGGCCTGGGCAATGTTGATCGGCACGGTGCAGTGGATGTCCTGCCCCTCCCTGCGGAAGAAGCGGTCCGGCTTCACCCGGAAGGTGAGGTGCAGATCTCCCGGTGCCCCTCCCATGGGCCCCGGCTCTCCCTGCCCCGCCAGCCGGAGCTTCGACCCGTCGTCCACCCCGGGGGGAACGGTCACCTGGAGCCGCCGCTGACGGCGGATCTGGCCGCGCCCCTCGCAGCTCGGGCAGGGATCCGTCGGGATCGATCCCCGCCCGTAGCAGGCGGGACACGGCCTCGTCACGGCGAACCCACCCTGCCCGAAGGAGATGTTTCCCGAGCCCCCGCATTCGGGACACCGGGTGGGCGTGGTGCCGGGTCGCGCGCCACTCCCGCCGCAGATACCGCACGGCTCGGAGACGGGAACCGAGACCGGCAGGCGTCCGCCCCTGGCCGCGAGCTTGAAGGGGATCTCCACCGCGAACTCGACGTCCTGCCCCCTGGTGGAGGCCGTCTCCCGCGAGCGCCTGCGGCCGAAATCGAAGATCGATCCGAAGATGTCTCCCAGGCCACCGAGATCGCGGGTATCGAAGGTGAAGCCCTCCGGAACTTCCTGCCCGCCTGCACCGCCGGGCGGCCGGCGCTGGCGGCCGGCGGTGCCGCGTCCGAAGCCGCCGAACGATCCCATGCGCCGCATCTCGTCGTACTTGCGACGCTTCTCCTCGCTGGAGAGGACGTGGTACGCCTCGGATACCTCCTTGAACCGCTCCGCGGCCTCCGGATTATCCCGGTTGGCATCCGGGTGGTTCTGCTTCGCGAGCTTCCGGTAGGCGCGCTTGATCTCCTCCTGCGTGGCATTCTCCGCCACGCCGAGGATCGCGTACAGATCCTTCGCCCGGTTCGCCATCGTCGTCCGGGCCTACTCGCCGCGTCCGGCCCCGAACTTCTTCACCCGGACGCGGGCCGGGCGGAGGAGGTGCTTGCCGAGGCGATAGCCGCGCTGCAGCACGTCGGAGACGAGGTTGTCCTCCTCCTCCGACTCCGCCGGAGCCGTCATCAGCGCCTCGTGCTGCTCGGGATCGAATGGCTCCCCCTCGGCATTCACCGCCTCGAGCCCCGCCGCCTCCAGTGCGCGGATGAGCTTCCGCTCCACCATGACGATGCCCTCATGTAGCACCTCCGGAGGTGCCGACGCGATATCCGTCGCGGTCACCCGCTCCAGATCATCGATCGCGTCGAGCAGTGTCTCCACCACCTCGGCCTTGGCCCGGGTGCTCATCTCGCCGCGCTCCCGCAGCGCTCTCTTCCGATAATTGTCGAACTCGGCCGCCAAACGCATGTGACGGTCCCGCACCGTATCAAGCTCGGCGGAGAGCTCCTCCACGCGGGCGAGGAGCTCGGGGTTCTCACCGCCCTCGGCAGAAGAGCCTCCGACATCCCGGTCCTCCGCCCCCCTGTCCTCGGCCTCGACGCCGGTCGGGTTCCGATCGGGTTCCACGCTGTCTCGCTTCTCGCTCGCCGTCATCATTCAGGAATGGGAGTAATTTCGCCGGGTCCACCAGGCTTTCGCGGGGGCAATGCCTATGCCAGCAAAGGCTGCCGATCTGGCGGTAATTTCGGCCGGCTCAGTCGGGACCGATGCGCCGGTAGCGCCAGAGATAGACGAGCATCGAGTAAACGGTGAGAGCCACCGCGATCGCCATGGTCACGGCGACGAAGGCATGGTGGAAGAGGAGCCACCCCTCCCAACCTCCGCCGGCCCACCCGCGCTCCCGCGCGCCGGAGTGGAGGGCGAACCAGAGGATGGCCCCGCCCACGAAGCTGAGCTGGAAGACGGTCTTGAGCTTCCCCTCGGGACCGGCCGCGATCACCACTCCACGCCGGCTGGCATAGCTTCGGAAGAGGGTGATGAAGAGCTCTCGCCCGAAGAGAACGATGACGATCCAGAGCGGCAGCACACCACCGAACCAGGGGTAGGGGGCCTCGTTCGGCGTGGTCCCCAGGATGTAGAGGGGAACGACGGTCGCTACCAGCAGCAGCTTGTCGGCGAGGGGATCGAGAAGCTTTCCGAGATCCGTTACCAGGCCGCGGCTTCTGGCCAGGTGACCGTCCCACAGGTCGGAGAGCGCGGCAGCTACGAACAGCGCGAAGGCGGCCAGCCGCGGAACGAGGCCGTCGATCAGGATGAGCGGCGCCACGCCCACGGCCATCACGATACGCGCGACGGTGATGAGGTTGGGTAGGTTCACGACCGCAGCCGGGATGTAATCAGTTGAGCGATCGGACGACCATTTTGGCCACCGCCTTCAGCGAATCGAAGACACCCACACCCCTGGACCCCACCGCCTGGAAGTAAGGGACGCCGTGCGGGTTCAAGTCGGCGTCCATCTCCGCGAGTGGAACGGCGCCCGGCAGGTCCCGCTTGTTGTACTGGATCACGAGCGGCGTGCGGGCAAGCTCCCTCCCCTGCCCGGACAGGTTGGCCCGGAGGTCCTCCAGCGACTCGACGTTCGCTTCGCAACGCTCCGCCCGACTGTCCGCCACGAAGACGATGCCGTCCACCTCCCGGAGGACGAGCTTTCGGGTCAGGTCGTAGTATGGATCGCCCGGCACGGTGAAGAGGTGGAACCGGGTCCTGAGTCCCCGGACGGTGCCGAGATCCACGCGGAGGAGGTCGAAGAGGTGGGTGCGGTTCGTTTCCGCCGCCAGTAAGATCAGCTTTCCCCGCGCCTCCGGTGACAGCCGGGCATGGATGTGCTCGAGGTTGGCCGTCTTCCCACCGAGTCCCGGGCCATAATAGACGATCTTGCAGGTGACCTCCCGGGAGGCATGGTTGATCAACGGCAACCGTGCACCCCCTTCCACCCGATCGGCAAGAGAGGGAGACGGCGGACGCTCGAGACACCCGAGAGGCTGTCGAGGAGGCGCTCGATCGGGCCGAGGTCGTCGTGCGGGCGGGATCCTCCGGATCCTGCTGAAGCGCTCAAACCCCCCCGGCGGGAATCGGACGCGCGGCCAGCGAACGCTCCATCTCCTCGAGGGTTGCCTCTGCACGCTTCCGGAGCATGGGGCGCGGCTCCCAGGCGAGGTAGTCCCGGAGAAGGAGCACGGTGTCTACCGTGGCGGGGCGGCCTGTCAGATAGCCGAGCGCGGCGAGCCTTCGAAAGGAATTCGGACTGAAGAGGTTGCGGCGATGGCGGCTGATCTGGTCCCGGACCAGCAGCGTTCCGAAGGCACCCACGGCCGCGAAGGCGGCGGCGGTGATCCAGGCGACCCGCACGATGCTTTTCCTCTCCATGACTATCCGATCGGGGCGAAAATGCTCATTCCAATCTTCGGCGGTTGTGCAGCGCCTCGGCGATGGTCACCCCGTCCGCATATTCCAGGTCCCCGCCGACGGGCAAACCTCTTCCGATACGGGTTGTCGTGACGCCAAGCGGGCGGAGCAGCTTCTGCAGGTAGACGGCCGTGGCCTCTCCCTCGACGCTGGGGTTGGTGGCGATCACCACCTCAGCCACATCTCCCTCCTTCACCCGGTCCAGGAGCGGGAGCACGTTCAGCTCGTCCGGTCCAATCCCGTCGAGCGGCGCGAGCCGCCCTCCCAGAACGTGATACAGGCCACGATACTCTCCGGTCCGCTCCACCGCCCCCACATCGGCGGCATCCTCCACCACGCAGACCAGCGTCCGGTCACGCCGCTCGCTGCGGCAGATGGCACACGGATCGTCCTCCGTCAGGTTGCCGCAGACCTCGCACGGATGCACCCGCTCGCGTACGGCGATGACCGCGCGCGCAAGCCGCTCCGCATGCTCGGCGGGCGCCTTGATCAGATGGTATGTGAGTCGAAGCGCGGTCTTCCGCCCCACTCCGGGGAGACGGGCGAGCTCCGCCGTCAGGTCATCGATCGCGGACAACCGCCGCTATAGCTGGAACGGAAGGTTCATCCCGCCGGACACCTTCCGCATCTCCTCCTCGTACAGCGCGTGGGCGCGGGTCTGCGCCTCGGAGACGGCGGCCAGCACCAGATCCTCGACCATCTCGACATCCTTCTCCTCGAGAACGGCCGGGTCGATGTCGATCTCGCGGATGCGTCCGCGTCCGTCGGCCGTCGCCGTGACCATACCCCCTCCGCTGGTGGAGGTGACGGTTCTGTCGGCGAGCTCCGTCTGAAGCTCCGTGAGCCGGGCCTGCACCTGCTGGCCCATCTGGAGAATCTGCTCGAAATTGTTGTTCATGTCCGCAACTCGGGACGGAAGGAAATGCGGGCCGGAAGATACCCCGAGCCCGCGATGGGTCGCAAGGTACGGGCCGCCCCCGCACCCCGTGCGCCGGCACTATTCGATGAGTTCGAGATCCCAGCTCCTCACCGCCTCCGCGAGGATCGGCTCGTCCTCGACCATGCGCCTGAGACGGTCCTCGCGTGCGCTCTCGTCGGTGATGCGCCGTGGCGCTCCCTCGTCACTCCCCGCAACCCGATCCGCATCCTCCCGGATCTCGAGGTCGAGCCGCTCGACGCCCACCTGGTCGGCGAGCGCGCTCGCCAGCCTCTTGCGCACACTCGGCTCCCGAACGCGCTCCAGAAACGGAGATCCCGCCGGGATGCTGAGCTTCACCTCGCTCCCCTCGACCGCCGCGACCGACATGGTGCGGAGAAAGGGGCCCGACCCGGGGGGAAGCCCCTGGCCGCCCGCCGAAAGCACCTTCCAGCCGCGGCGGGCCGTGGTCAGGGTGAGCTCCGCGGAAGAAGACGAGGCGGCCGGGGCGGCTTCAGCCCGCGGCGCCTTTTGGGGCGGTGACTTCCGCACCGGCCGAGCCGGAGCTGTCGGAGCGGATGGCGCGCCCTGGGACGGGCTGCCGGACCCCGTCCCGGGCGCCGGAGGCGCTGGGGCCGAGACGCCGCCATTCCCGCCGCCGTCCGAGCCACCACCTCCCAGCGCACGCAGCACCTCCTCGAGCTCGACGGTCCGATCGAGATAGGTGAAGCGGAGGAGCAAAACCTCGATCAGGAGCCGCTGCTGAGGGCTCTTCCGGAACCGGCCGTCGGCGTCCAGCTCGGTGACCGCGGCGAGCATGCGCAGGAGGTCGCCCGGGGAGAAGGCGGGAAGCAGCGCATTCAGGGCGCCCCTCACATCCGCGGTCAGCGCGTCCTCGTCCCCCCCCAGGCGAATGGAGAGCGCGGAGCGGAGAAAGTCCGCCAGCCCGCGGTAGAACTCGGCGAGGTCGTACCCTTCCTCCAACAGCTCTCCCACGAACCCGAAGACGTCCCCCGCCCGCCGCTCGGCCACCATGCGCAGCAGCTCGAGGTACCGCTGATCCTCCACCAGACCAAGCACGCGTCGGACGTCGGCGGTCGTAGGATCCCCCTCCGTGAAGGAGAGCACCTGGTCCAGCAGGGAAAGGGCATCGCGCATGCCGCCGTCCGCCTTGCGAGCGATGGGGAGCAGCGCCTCTTCCGGGGCCTCCACGCCCTCGCGCTCCAGCACCTCTCCCATCCGGGCCAGGAGGTCCGCGGTTGCGACCCTCCGGAAGTCGAAGCGCTGGCAGCGGGAAAGGATGGGGGGCGCGGCCTGCTGGATCTTCTGAGGCTCGGTGGTGGCGAAGACGAAGATCACCCGCGGCGGCGGCTCCTCCAGGATCTTGAGGAGGGCATTCCATGCCTCCCTCGTGAGCATGTGCGCCTCGTCGATGATGTAGATCTTGTGGCGCCCCTCCTCGGAGGGCGCGTACATGGCCCGCTCCCGGAGGTCCCGCGCGTCGTCGACACCACGGTTGGAGGCGGCGTCGATCTCGATGACGTCGAGCGAGGTACGGCCGGACCAGATGCGCTCGCACGACTCGCAGCTCCCGCACGGTTCCCCGTCCTCGCCACGATTGTCGCAGTTGAGCGACATGGCCAGAACACGCGCGAGGGTCGTCTTCCCCACCCCGCGGGGCCCGCAGAAGAGGTAGGCGTGCGCCACCCGGTCCCGCTGCACAGCCGAGCGCAGCGTCTCCGAGACGTGTGCCTGGGCGGCCACCTCGGAGAAGCGGCGCGGGCGGTAGGTGCGGGCGAGAGCGGTGCGGGACATGTGCGGAGTTTCAGTGTTCGGCGATCAGCGGGCGACGAGACGATGGCGACCGCGGCCGGTCACATGCGCCAGGCGTCCTCGACGTGCTCTACGACCGGGCCGGCTGCGGGAGAGGTTGTAACGGCCACCGCGTCGAAACGATACACCTGCCCGGGGCCGCCCCAGCGGTCGATCCAGGCGGACGCGACCTGCTGGATCTCCCGACGCTTCTTCCACGTCACTGATTCCAGGGGATGGCCGAAGCCGGGGCCGGAGCGAGTCTTGACCTCCACGAAGGCCACCAGTTCGTCCCGCCGCACGATGAGGTCGATCTCCTTCCGACCCATCCGGAAATTTCGGTCGAGGACCGTCCAGCCGTTCTGTGTCAGATGTCGCGCGGCGATCTCCTCTCCGCGGTCCCCCAGCCGCTTGTGCGTCACGCCGGGCCGACCCGTGCGCCTGACTCCAGGACCAGCGAGGGGACGATGCCGCGGTCGATGGCATGGGCGATCTGCTCGATCTGCCCCATCAGGTCCTCGAACTGCTCCGGATAGAGCGACTGGGCGCCGTCGGAGAGGGCCCGGTCCGGCTGCGGGTGCACCTCGATCATGAGCCCGTCCGCCCCCGCCGCGACCGCGGCCCGCGCCATCGGGATCACCTTGGCCCGGATCCCCGTCCCGTGGCTCGGGTCGGCGATGATGGGGAGGTGGGAGAGGGCGTGCACCACCGGGATGGCGGTGAGGTCGAGGAGGTTGCGGGTGTGGGTATCGAAGCTCCGTACCCCCCTCTCGCAGAGGATCACGTTCGGGTTGCCCTCGGCAAGCAGGTACTCGGCGGCCAGGAGAAGCTCCTTGACCGTGGCCGACATTCCCCGCTTGAGGAGGATGGCCCGCCCGGAGCGCCCCGCGCGCCGGAGCAGCGAGTAGTTCTGCATGTTGCGCGCGCCGATCTGGATCACGTCGGTGTACTCCGCCACCATCTCCAGACCCTCCGGGTCGACCGCCTCGGTGACGATCGCCATTCCCGTCTCCTCGCGGGCGCGCGCCAGGAGCTTGAGCCCGATCTCCCCCATCCCCTGGAACGAGTAGGGAGATGTGCGGGGCTTGAAGGCCCCCCCGCGCAGCACCGTGGCACCCGCTGCCCGAAGCCGGTGAGCGATGCCGATGATCTGCTCCTCCGACTCCACCGCGCAGGGACCGGCCATCACGGCAATCTCACGACCGCCGATCCGGGTGCCGTTCCCGAGCGTCACCACGGTGCCCTCCTCCCGCCACTCCCGCGAGACCTGCTTGTACGGCTGGGTGACGTGAATGACGTTGAGAACGCCCTCGAGCGCCTCGATCCGCCCTGCGTCCACCTTGCCGTCGTTGCCGATAAGGCCGACCGCGGTGCGCTGTCGCCCCGGAATGGGGCGGGCTTCGTAGCCCATCTCATGGATGGTGGACACGACGTCCTCGATCTGGGTCGAGGATGCATCGTGCTTCATGACGACGAGCATGGGGTCGAGCGGAAAGATGGATCGGAAACGAACCCGGAATGTACCCTTTCGGGCTACCCGAGTCCAGCGGGGGAAGCCGGGGGAAGACACCCTACCTCCTTGCGACGCAATAGGGTGGGGTTATGGGGACGGGCTACGCGACCTGCTGCTCGCCGAGCTCGCGAGCCTCCTCCAGCTCGACCCCGACCACACGGGAGACGCCCGCCTCCTCCATGGTCACCCCGTACAGCCAGTCCGCGGACTCCATTGTGCGCGCATTGTGGGTGATGACGATGAACTGCGTCTCCTCCTTGAAGCGCTCCAGCATTCTGATGAACCGGCCCACGTTGGATTCGTCCAGGGGAGCATCCACCTCGTCGAGGACACAGAAGGGGGAGGGTTTGACCAGGTAGATACCGAAGAGGAGCGCGAGCGCGGTTAGCGTGCGCTCCCCACCCGAGAGCTGGCTGAGCCGGCGGGTCTTCTTGCCACCCGGACAGGCGTGGATCTCGATGGGAGATTCGAGCGGGTCGTCCGGATCGGCGAGCCAGACGTCGCACTCGCCGCCGTGGAAGAGGGATTCGAAGGTCCGCTTGAAGTTCTCGCGCGCCGCCTCGAAGGTTTCCTCGAAGATGGAGCAGGCGGCGCGGTTGATCTCCCGGACCGCGTCGGCGAGGTCGTTGCGCGCCGCGACCAGATCCTCCCGCTGCTCGCGGAGGAAGGAGAGGCGGCGCTGCTCCTCGTCGTGCTCCTCGATGGCGAGCATGTTGATCGGCCCGAGCGAGGCGAGCCGCGCGGCGAGCCGCTCCACCTCGGTCCGCCACTCCGACGGCTGCCCGTCCTCCACCTCACCCGCCCGCTCCGCGAGCACCTCCCACGGCTGGCCCCACTCGACCTCCACCCGCTCCCGGACGCGAGCCCGCGTCGATTCCCGGGTCGATCGAGCCAGCTCCCGCTCGTGGCGCCGGGTCGAAGCCCGCGATTCGCGGGCGCGCAGGTCACGAAGCCGCTCATCCAGCGTCGCCACCTCCGCCTCGATGGCGCCCAACCGCTCCTCGATCCGGGCCACCCGGCGGGCCGCCTCATCGCGACCTTCGAAACCCTCCTGCAGAGACGCCTCGGCCGCACGTCGCCGCTCGGCGATCCCCTCGAGCGCCACCCTGGCGCTCGAGGCGGCATCACCGATCTCCCCGAGGCGGGTGCTCGCCGCGTCGATCCCGGATTGGAGGGTCTCGAGGCGGGAGGCGGCCTCCCGCCGCTCCCCCTCTGCCCGTGCGGTGCCGATCCGCAGTTCCTCCGCGGCCGAGCGAGCCTCCTCCCACCGGTCCTCGAGCTCGGCCAGCCCTTCCGCGGCCGCGGCGACCGCGTGATCGGCATGCTCGGACGCGCGCTGGAGCTGCGCCAGGCGAGCGTCGAGCTGCGTGTAGCGCTCGCCTGCCCGCGCAAGCTCTGCCTGAGACCGCTCCACGGCCGTCGCGAGCTCCTCCTTCTCGGCCCGGAGCGCACGGGTGCGCTCCTCGTGAAGCGCCGCCTCCGACCGGGCCTGCCGAACGGAGTCCTCTCGCTTCCGGAGCCGTTCGACGGCCTCGCGCCGGGCGCGGCGCGCCGCCTCGATCTCCTCCCTCAATCGATCCCGGACGCCGCGAAGATCCTCCGCGACCGCGCTTTCCTGCTCGAGGGCGTCGCTCTCCCGCCGCAGCTCCTCCCGGCGCGCGAGGAGACCGTCGTCTCCCCCCGCGGAGGAGAGCCTGACGATCCCGTACGAGTCCACGCTCTCGCCCGTTCCGCCGACACGGGCGCCTTCCGGGACATGTCGCAGCGTCTCCTCCTCCCCCTCCGTCCACGACACTCCGCCCAGGAAGTGATCGACCCAGGGAGCGCCCGGGCCCGTACCGGAGCCGGTCACGCGGGAGCCGTCGCCCGTCAGCGCCGGCGCATCGAGCGGAAGGAGGATGAGGGAGCCGGGGCCGCCGTACTCCTCCCGGAACCAGTTTCGAACGGCACGAGCGGTGTCCATATCGTCCACGACGAGCGCCTGCACCAGCCGCCCCAGGTACCGGTCGATGCGCGCGGGATCCACCATGCCGTCCGGATCGATGAAGTCGGCGAGCGGCCCGCGAACCCCCGGGAAGCGCTCCCCCGCTTCGAGCAGCGCCGTGACCGCCGGCGCGAGATCCTCACGCGAGGAGGCGATCGCCTGCCGGGCACGAACCGAAGCGGACAGCCGCGACACCCGGTCGTCCGCGCCGCGAAGTTCCGCCGCGGCCTTCTGCTCGCGGGTCGTCAGCTCCTCCTCCTTTTCGCGCGTTTCCTGGACCGCGCGGCGGCACTCCGCGAGCGCCTCCTCGGAGCTGCGCGACTCCTCCCCGAAGAGGTCGGTCTGCTCGGATGCCACCGCGAGCCGGGTGGAGACCGCCTCCAGACGGGCAGTGCGCGCCTCCAACCGCGCCCGGCCGTCGGCGATCTCCGATTCCACCGCCACCCTGCCGGCGCGCGCTTCCGCGAGCTGGCCGGAGACGCTCCGCGCCTCCTCGAGCGCCCTCTCGTGGCGGCCCCGCCGCTCGGAGAGCTCCGCGCGAGCACTCTCCGCCCGGCCGGCCGCGGCCTCCAGGCGCTCGGCGAGCCGGACGATGCGCTCGTCGGCCGTCCGAACCTCGGCCTCCCTGCCGGCAACGTCCTCCCCTCCGGCCTCGATCCGCTCCTCGAGGTGCGACCGTTCCCGGGCGAGGGCTTCGATCCGCTCCTCGAGGTTCCGGTGGCGCTCGTCGGCCACGAGGATGTCGCGCTCGTGGGCCTCCACGGCCCGGCTCGCCGCGTCGAGCTCGGCGGCGCGCCCGGCCCGCTGCCGCGAGAGCAGGGTGGCCTCGGAGCGCCTCTCCTCACGGGCGGTCTCGAGCGTGGTACGCTCCCTCCCCGCGGCCGCGATCTCGGCTGCGAGCGCCTCCATCTCCCGCGCGTCCTCCACGAGCGCCTCGTCGAGAGCTTCGAGCTCGGCGGTCGCCAGCGCCACGTCCAGCGCCAGCTTCCGCTCCCGCATCTCCCGGAAACGCTGCGCCCTCCCCCGCTGCCGGGATAGCGCGCGAACCTTGGACTCGACCTCGGCGACGAGGTCGTCCAGCCGCTCCAGGTCGGCGAGCGCGCTCTCCAGCTGCCGGAGCGAGGAGCGGCGGCGGTCCTTGTACCCTCCGATCCCGGCGGCTTCCTCGAAGAGCCCGCGGCGCTCGTCGGTGCGGTCGCTGAGGATGGTCTCGATCATCGAGGCCTCGATGATCGAGTAGGCGTCGGAGCCGAGTCCGGTGTCGCGGAGGAGGTCGTGGATGTCGCGCAGGCGGCAGCCGTTCCCGTTTAGCGCGTACTCGCTTCCCCCCTCCCGGAAGACCTTCCGGTCGATCCGGATCTCCTGCTGGGGAATGGCGATGCGGCCCGCGTCGTTCAGGAAGGTGAGGGAAACCTCCGCCATCTGGAGGGGACGCCGCCCACCCGCTCCCTGGAAGATGACCTCGTCCATCTTGGAGCCGCGCAGCGCGCTGGCGCGTTGCTCACCGAGGACCCACCGGACCGCGTCGGCGATGTTGGACTTCCCGCACCCGTTCGAGCCGACGATGGCCGTCAGACCGTCCCGTAACTCGAGCTCGGTCCGGTCGGCGAACGACTTGAACCCGTACAGGACGAGGGAGCGGAGCTTCACCCGCCCTCCGCGGCCGAGCGCCCGACCCGCTCGACCAGCGGTGCCGAAAGGTCTGCCTCCTCGAGCATGCGCGACATGGCGCCGGCCCGCATCGAGTCCGGGAAGGCGCCCCCGTACACCCGCCACCTCTCCCTGCCGTCCGAGTACCGGACCGGCACCACGTAACCCGGGATCCCGCGCTCGGCGAGCGAATCCTCGAGCGCGCGCGCGGAGGACTCCGTTCCCCGGAGGCCGAGGTCGAAGGCGAGCGGGGTAGGCTCGATCCGGTCCTCCCGTGCGGCCCCCCCGGCTGCGGTGACGATTCCCCGCTCCATCAGCGTTCCACGGAGCGCAGCCGCCTCGGCGGTGTCCGCCACCGGGCCGGCGAGCAGCCGATAGTAGAGGACTCCGCGGTCCAGGATCGGGGAGATGTAGAACGACGCCTCATCGAAGCGAGCACGCTCCGCGTTTAGATGCTCGCGCGCTGCGCGCGACGAGGCATAGTTGCGAATCTCCACGGAATAGGGAATAGGATCGGACTCCGGCTCTACACCTGCCGGAAGCTCGTCCGAGGGAGGCACCACCGCGGCCACGCCGCCCCCCGGGAGCACACCGAGCCCGAGCGGGGAGAGCACGTCGGGCCGCAGCACCCAGAGGACGACGGTGGCAGCGACCAGCACGAGCACGATCACCAGAAGCCAGAGGAAGAGCCGGCCACCGCGCCCGCGGCTCCGCCTCCGCCGGCGGGCCGTTTCCCCCACGGTCGAAGCGGATGCGGGAGGAGGCACCGTCTCTTCCCCCTCTCCCGACGAAGGCGTCTGCAGCGCCTCATCCAACCCGGACACCCGAGATTCGACCGCCGGCCCCCGGGGCGAATCCTCGTGTCCCCACGCAGGCTCGACCACATCCTCCTCGAGGAAGTCCTCCTCCCCTGACAGCGCGGATGCGGCCGCGCGCTGATCCGGTTGCACCGGAACGCCAGAAAGCTGTTCGCGCTCAGCCGCTTCCTCCGACCCCGGCTCCCGCTCGTCCTCTTCCACCGGTAGCTCCGCCTGGTCGAGACGCCTCTCCTCCTCCCTCCGGTCGACCTCGTCGTACCGGGCCAGGATCCGGGCGTCCGCTGAAGAGGGGTGCTCCGGATCCCCCGCCACGATCCAGCCGTCAACCCAGTCCGGAGCGGGACCCTCTGCCGCCAGCGACTGGGGCACGAGCGCCAGGAGCACGGCATCCGTGTCGCGAAAGCCGTCGGCGAGCCGCCGCCAGCGCTCGGCATCCAGCACCTCTCGCGGGTCGGAGGCGTACGTTCCCGCGGAGATCAGGTAGAACCCGCCCTCCGGAACCGGACGGGCGCTCCGCGCCACCGAGGCGCCATAGAGGAAGATGTCGGTGACTCCCTCCAGGTTCGGGATTCCGGCCGCCTCGTGGAGGATCGGCTGGTCGAGGTGGAGATCGGCCGCCACCACCCGGTGGCCGCAACGTGCCCAGACGCCGGCCGTCCAGACGAGGAGGCGGGCCGCACGCTCCCGCTCCTCGGGGGGGTGCGCGAGCGCCACGACGCGAGCCCCGGCGGAAGGGCCTCCGCGGATACCTTCTGGGAGAGGGCCGTCCGGGCCGCAGGCGTCTTCACTCACAATGGGATCCGTTGTCGGCTGGGGACGGGAGGTGGTCCCGTCCGGAGGCTAGCTAAATTGGTCCGGCGCTCGGCTATCGAGAGCGCGCGGCGGACTGCGGAACCGGGGACGGAGCGGATCGACCCCTCCCTGCATGCTGCAGAGTAACTACAACTCCGATTCCGGAGCAAGGCGATGCTGGGGAGCATCACCCCAGAGGTTCTCGATCTGGTAGAAGGCTCGGGACTCCGGGTGGAAGATGTGCACGACCCAGTCGATGTAATCAACCAGGACCCAGCGCCCACCGCGCAGTCCCTCCACGCCCGCAGGCCGCACCCCCTCCTCCTTGAGCTCCTCGATGAGGTGCTCGGCGATGGAGGTCACATGGGTATCCGAGTTTCCGCTCGCCACCAGGAAGTAATCCGTGGCGGTCGAGATCCCCTCGAGGTCGAGCAGGATCACGTCGACCGCCTTGCGATCGAAGAGCAGGTCTGTGGCGCGGGATACTTCGGAGGGCAGATCGAGGCTGGTCGGAGCGACCGGCGTTTCACTCATTCAATTCGGCCAACAGGGGGAATGGGCGAGCGTCCAGATGTGCGCAACGAGCGTGCCCCCGGATCGGGCATCAAAGGGAGGATCAGCCGTCGTCCCCCGGAGGGGACGACGGCATCCCGCTACTCTTCCTTGATGACCCAGACCTTGAGCTCGGGCCGCACCTCGGAATGGAGATGCACCGGCACCGAATAGACACCGAGCGCCTTGATGGGCTCCTCGAGCTCGATCTTCTTCCTGTCGATCGAGATTCCTTCCTCGGAAAGCCTGTCGGCGATGTCCTGGTTGGTGATGGAGCCGAACAGCCGTCCTTCCTCGCCCGCGCGGACGTTGAAGGTGAGCGACACACCGGAAAGCCGCTTCGCCTCCGCCCGCGCCTCGCCGAACTCGTCGGCCGCCCGCTTCGCGGCGCGCTCCTTCTCCACCTGGATGCGCCGGAGGTTGGCGTCCGTGGCCTCATAGGCGATTCCACGAGGAATGAGGTAGTTGCGCGCGAAACCCGGCTTCACCGTGACGACCTCGCCCTCTTCGCCGAGCTTGTCCTGCTGCTGCCTCAGAATGACCTGCATGGCAATATCTCCTCCGCCTCAGCCTTCGAAGCCGGCAATGTAGGGAAGCATGGCCAGGTAGCGTCCGCGCTTGATGGCGGTGCCGATCTGGCGCTGGTGACGGGCGCAAGTACCGCTGATGCGCCTCGGCAGGATCTTCCCCCGCTCCGTCATGTGGCGCTGCAGGGTGTACTCGTCCTTGTAGTCGACATATCGCGTCCCGGCTTCACAGATCGGGCAACCGCGTCGTTGGCGTGCCATGAGCTACTCCTTGTCGTCGTCGTCGTCATCGTCGTCGTCGTCCGCGCCCTCTTCGGGCGGAGAGAACTGCGACGCGGAGAGCTCCCCCTCGTTGACCACGACCAGGTGCCTCAGCAGGTCGTCGTCGAGCTTGAGAATTCGCTCGTACTCCGGAAGGGCCTCGGCACTCGTGGTGAAATGGCTCACCACGTAGTAACCACTGTCCTTGTTCTGGATGGAGTAGGCAAGGGTGCGCTTCCCCCAATGATCGACGGTCGTGACCTCGGCTCCCTCCTCCCCGGTGAGGAGGTCGTGAAACCGGGCCAGCTTCTCGTTGATCGTCTCCTCCTCGAGCGAGGAGTCGAAGATGTACACTGCTTCGTAATCCCTCAATGAACTCTCCTCTGGTCTGCGGCTCCGCGCCGTTCGGCGCGCGGAGCAGGATCGTCTTGGCTGCGCCGCCGACTGCGGCACAGCCAATCATAATAGCAGTGCCCACCGGCAGTGACAACCCGGGGGTAGTTACACGTTGAAACGGAATAGAAGGATGTCCCCGTCCTTCACGAGGTAGTCCTTCCCCTCGGACCGCATGACCCCCTCGTCCCGGGCGCTGCGGACCGATCCGGTCCGCTGGAAGTCCTCCCATCCGATGGTCTCCGCCCGGATGAAGCCTCGCTCGAAATCCGAGTGGATGGCACCCGCCGCCTCGGGAGCCCGCGCGCCGGCCGAGACCGTCCACGCCCGAACCTCTTTCTCCCCCGCAGTGAAGAAGGTCTTGAGGCCGAGCAGACGATAGCCGGCGCGGATGAGGCGGTTCAGCCCCGGCTCCTCCAGCCCGAGCGAGGAGAGGAACTCCTCCCGGTCCTCGTCCGGCAGCTCCGCGAGCTCGGACTCGATGCGGCTCGACACCGGCACCACCTCGGCAGGCTCGCCGGAGGCGTCGACCGCCTGCCGCAGCGCCCGAACATGATCGTTGTCGCCGTCGGGAAGGTCGTCCTCCGCGACGTTGGCGAGGTAGAGAACGGGCTTGGCGGTCAGGAGATTGTACGACCGGAGGAGCCCGACCTCGGCATCGGAGGCCTCCACCGTTCGTGCAGGCCTATCGTTCTCCAGCGCCTCCTTCACCCGCTGAAGCAGGTCGTGCTCCGTGCGGGCTTCCTTCTCCCCGCCCCTGGCGCGCTTGGCGACCCGCTCCAGGCGCTTTTCCACCATGGCCAGGTCGGCGAGCATCAGCTCCAGGTTGATGATCTCGCGATCCCGAACCGGATCCACCGACCCCATGACGTGGGCAATGTCCTCGTCGTCGAAGCAGCGAACCACGTGGACCACGGCGTCCGTCTCGCGGATATTGGTGAGGAACTGGTTGCCGAGCCCCTCACCCCGGGAGGCACCCTCCACGAGCCCCGCGATGTCGACGAATTGCACCACCGCCCGGAGGGTCCGCTGCGGCTTCACCTGCTCCGCGAGCTCATCCACGCGCGGGTCGGGCACCTCGACCATCCCCACGTTCGGCTCGACCGTGCAAAACGGATAGTTCGCGGCGTCGGCACCCGCCTTGGTGAGCGCGTTGAACAGGGTGGACTTCCCCACATTCGGGAGCCCGACGATACCCAGCTTCATGAAATCAGGTTCGGTGTCATCCGTTGTAGCGGCTCATGACCTCGGTCATGGGTGTATCCAGCCACGCCTCCACCCCTTCGCTCAACCGGGGGAAGGCGGCGAGGATCTGCTCCTCCTCCTCCGGCTCGGGGCGGGAGAGCACCCACTCCGCGAGATCCCAGCCGGCGGGCGCGCTACCGACGCCGATGCGGAGGCGCGCGTACTCGCGGGTCCGGACGGCGGCCTCCACCGACTTCAGCCCGTTGTGACCGCCTGCGCTGCCGCTCGGACGGAACCGGGCGCGGCCCGGGGGAAGGGAGACGTCATCGACCACGACCAGGAGATCGCTGGTGGCGTCGAAGGTGAAAATGCGTCGGAGCGACGCGAGGGACGCGCCGCTCCGATTCATGAAGGTCAGCGGCTTCATGAGGACGACCTGATGGTCGCCCCGGCGTCCGGAGATCTGGACATAGCCGCGACCCCGCTCCTCCTTCTCGAACCCCCACGCTTCGGCCAAGTGGTCCACGAGCCACCAGCCCACGTTGTGCCGCGTCTCCTCGTACTCGGCGCCGGGGTTTCCCAGGCCGACCACCACCTTGACCGGTGAGGTCGAGCGCCGCTGGCCGAGCCAGGAACGCACGAAGCTTCCGAGAGCCAATTACTCCCGATCGACTTCCTCTTCGACCGCCTCGGCCTCTTCCTCCTCCGCACCAACAACCGTCGGCTCGGCAGGCTCCTCTCCTTCCTCCGGCTCCGGCTCCTCGACGCGCGTCGGAGCGACTACGGTGCAGATGGTCAGGTCCGCATCCGCAAGGATCTCCACGTCCTCGATCTCGATGTCGCGGACGTGGACCGAGTCACCGATGGAGAGCTGACTGACGTCCACCTCGATCCGCTCCGGGATGGCCCGGGGAAGGCAGGCCACCTCGAGATCGTGTCGGACATGCTGGAGTACGCCGCCCTCCTCGCGCACGCCGATCGGGTTGCCGTTCAACCGGACCGGAATCTCGAGATGGATCCGCTCGCCCCGGCGGATCTGGTACAGATCCACGTGGAGGAGGATCGGCTTGAACGGGTGCCACTGCACCTCCCGGATCAGGGTCCTCACCGGCTCCTCTGACCCGACCGTCAGCTGGATGAGGGTATTCTCGACGCTGATCGAGGACAGGAGGCGCTCGATCTCCCGGGTGTCCAGAGCCAGCTCGCGTGTTTCCTCTCCGTGCCCGTAGACGACCGCAGGCACGCGGCCCTCACGCCGCATGGTTCGAGCGGCACCCTTTCCGCGCTCCGTGCGCAACTGGGCAGTCAGCGTCGCTTCCATCGTACTCCCTCTAGTTGTCGTAAATCATGAGGCGCCGTCGTACACGACGCCTCGACCCTGCATCCGGCGCTCTGCCGGGCTCCAGCAGCTCAGTCGAAGAGCGAGCTCACCGACTCGTTCGAGTGGGTGAACCGGATCGCATCCGCGATCAGCTCGGCCACCGAAAGGACAGTGAGCCGGGAAAAACGCTTCTCCTCCGGAATGTGGATGGTGTTGGTCACCACCATTTCCGTAAGCGGGCTGTTCTCCAGCCGCTCGACGGCAGGCCCCGAGAGCAGGGCATGCGTCACGCAGCAATAGACTTCCCGCGCCCCTCGCTCCTTCAGGGCCGTGGCCGCCTGCGCCATGGTGCCCGCCGTATCGATCATGTCGTCGGCGATCAAACAGTCGCGGCCCTCCACATCACCCACCACGTGCAGGACCTCCGAAACGTTGGCGGTCGGCCGCCGCTTGTCGATGATCCCGATCGTGGCGCCCAGCCGCTTGGCGAATCCGCGCGCCATCTTGGCCGCTCCCACATCCGGCGCGACCACCACCGGCTCCACGAGCCCCTTCTCCCGGAAGTACCGGGTAATGACCGGGGCGGCATAGAGATGGTCGACTGGCACATCCCAGAACCCCTGGATCTGGTGCTGGTGGAAGTCTACTCCAAGCACCCGGTCCGCACCCGCGGTGGTGATCATGTTGGCCATGAGCTTCGCGCCGATGGCCACCCGCGGCTGGTCCTTCCGGTCTTGCCGCGCGTATCCGTAGTACGGAAGGACTGCCGTGATCCGCGCCGCCGACGCCCGCCGGGCCGCATCGATCAGGAGTAGCATCTCGATGATGTGCTCGGCCGGCGAGACCGTCGGTTGGACCACGAAGACGTCGCGCCCCCGGACGTTGTCGTTGATACGCACGAAGATCTCACCGTCCGCGAACCGTCGGCTGGTGACGTCTCCCAGAGTGAGACCGAGACTGTCTGCGATTTCCTGCGCCAGTGGGCGGTTTGCTCCTCCGGAAAGGAGCATCATCTCACCACTCAGGGTATCGCTCATCAAATGCGCGGTTCGTGCGCTGCTAGGTTTTGGACGACAGCCCGCAAACATACAGGAGCAAAAAAACCGCGTCAACCCACGGAGTGGG
>SKRI01000241.1 GCA_007118565.1 Gemmatimonadota bacterium
CCGGCTGGACAGCGCCCGTTCACTCTATCGCCGGGCGGTCGAGACCGGGGTGGATAGCGATGAATCCGTCCTCTCCGCCACCCGGCTCGCCGGGCTCGACCTCCTCGACGGACGGCCGCGTGATGCCGTTGCGCCGCTCGAGCGATTCCTGGCGGGATCCCCTTCGGACGCGCGTGCGGCGCAGGCGCTGTACTGGCTCGGCCGGGCGCGCCTCGAGGCGGGGGACGAAGAACGCGCCCGGCAGTCGTTCCGCGAGGTCCGCAGCCGGAGCCCCCTCTCCTACTACGCGGTGCGCGCGGGCGAGCGGCTCGGGGGCGAGGGCATCCCGGTTCCCAGAGGCGGCGCCCCGACCCTAGCCGGGGGTGCGGCGGACCGGGTCGAGCGGGGGCTGGTGCGGGTGGACATCCTCCGCGAGGCCGGGTTGAATCCGGAAGCCACGTACGAGATCGCCCGGGTGCGGGAGTCGGTAGGGGGTGATGTCGCGGCGCTCTACCCGCTGGCCCACGAGGCCATTGCCTCCGGCCGGCATGTGGAGGGCATCCTGCTGGGGCGGGAGATCCAGCGCGCGACCGGGACGTGGAACCAAGAGCTGATGCAGATCGTCTGGCCCTTCCCCTACCGGGAGCTCATCGAGCGGTACTCGGCGCGCCACGACCTGGACCCCTTCCTCGTGGCCGGCCTCATCCGCCAGGAGTCGATGTTCAACCAGAATGCGGTGAGCCCGGCCGGAGCCGTGGGGCTCATGCAGGTCATGCCGGCCACCGGGCGTGACCTGGCCCGGGCGGAGGGGATCTCCGGCTTCACCACCGAGATGCTCCGCGACCCGGAGATCAACATCCGGCTCGGGACCCGCTTCCTCGCCGATCAGATGCAGCGGCACGGGGGCCGCCTCACCGACGTCTTCGCCGCGTACAACGCCGGGCCGACACGGATGAACCGGTGGCGTAATTTTCCGGAGCATGCCGACGAGGAGATCTTCGCCGAGCGGATCCCCTTCGAGGAGACGCGCAACTACGTGAAGATCCTACGCTTCAACCGGGAGCTGTACCGGACGATTTACGGAGAGTAGGAGCGCCGGAGCGCCGCGGCTCGCCGTTCGCTGCTCGCGGCTCGCTCAGCAGCAGGGCCTGCCGCATCCGATCTATCGCCACGTTTCGTTGCCACCCGCGGAGTCGTGGGGCGCGGTGACGTGTGACCGCGGAGCCGTTCGCGAGCCGCGAGCAGCCAGCCGCGAGCCGCCCACGGTTCACCCCTTGCAGTCCTTCTCCCTATCAGAATTGATCGATGAAGGGAGGGGGAGATGCCGGAGGAATGGAGCAAGAAGGACGAGCGGCAGTACGAGCACGTCAAGGAGAGCCAGAAGGAGCGCGGCACCTCGGCGGATCGTGCCAAGGAGATCGCGGCCCGGACCGTGAACAAGCAGCGGCGCGAAGAGGGCCGCACCCCGAACAAGCAGACGCAGGGGAGTGGAAACCCGAACCGGAGCCTCGAGGACCGCTCGGTGGACGAGCTCCGGAACCGGGCAAAGGAGCTCGACATCGAGGGCCGCAGCAGCATGAAGAAGGACGAGCTGATAAAGGCCATCCGGGCCCGCAACTGAGCCGCGCCGGCTGCTTGCCTGGCATGTGCGGGGCTCACTATACTTGACCGCCCCTGGCTGGTCCGGAAGATGCACCGCCGTGGTGCGCTCCGGATCCCGGTCCGGGGCGGAGCCATTTGCACCGCGCAGGAACGAAATAGCCACCAACCGATCCTCACGCCACACGGATAATGTCCAACGCCGGACTAGAGGGAGTCGTAATCGGCCAGAGCCGGATCTGCTTCATCGACGGGGACAAGGGAGATCTCATCTATGCGGGGTACGATATCGACGACCTCGCCCGGAACACCTCCTTCGAGGAGGTCGTTTATCTCCTCTGGCACGACCGTCTGCCCAAGCAGTCCGAGCTGGACGAGCTGAGCAGCCAGCTCGAAGCGGAGCGCGAGGTGAGCGACGAGATCCTCGATCTCCTGCGCACCTTCCCGGACGGGGCGCATCCCATGGCGGCGCTCCGGACCGCGGTCTCCGCGCTCGGGATGCACGACGCGAACGCCGAGGACAACTCCGACGAGGCGAACCGGACCAAGGCGCTCAGCATCCTGGCCAAGATGCCGACGCTGATCGCCGCGGCCGACCGCCTCCGGAAGGGGAAGGACCCGGTGGCGCCCAAGGCGGGGCTCAATACGGCGGCCAACTTCCTCTACATGCTGAACGGGGAGGAGGCAGACGACGTGCGCGTCCGCACCATGGACGCCTCACTGGTGCTCCACGCGGAGCACGGGATGAACGCCTCCACCTTCTCCGCGCGCGTGACCGCGGCCACGCTGGCGGACATCTACTCGGCCATCGTCTCGGCCATCGGCACGCTCAAGGGCCCGTCGCACGGCGGGGCGAACAGCCGGGTCATGGACATGCTGCGCGAGATCGACGAGAGCGGCCAGGATCCGAAGGAGTGGGTGCGCGACGCGCTCGACCGGAAGCAGCGGATCATGGGCTTCGGGCACCGGGTGTACCGCGCCGTCGACCCCCGCGCCACCGTCCTCCGCGAGCTGGCCGACCAGATCATGGCCGGGAGCCAGGACACCAGGTGGCTCGACCTCTCGGACAAGGTCCGCGAGGTCATGGCCGAGGAGATGGAGCAGCGCGGCAAGAAGATCTACCCGAACGTCGATTTCTTCTCCGCCTCGGTCTACACCACCCTCGGAATCGACCAGGACCTCTTCACCACCATCTTCGCCATGTCCCGCGTGGCGGGGTGGACCGCGCACCTCTTCGAGCAGTACGCGGACAATCGCCTGATCCGTCCGCGTGCCGAGTACGTGGGCGAGCGCAACCGCACGGTCGAGCCGATCGATCAGCGATAGGACGGAAGCGGCCCGGAGGGCCGGTGCTCCGGAGCGGCCGGGCGGGAGGGCGTTGACCCCTCCCCCCGGCTCCTCGGAGCCCACCCCTCCGGCCGACGATCCGGCCGTGCCGGATCGCAAGCAGACAGAGCACGGAAGCATACCTCGCCTCGTCCTCTCCCTCGACCCGTAACCGAACCCATGGCCTGGAGCCCGGAAGTCCCCGAGAACGCCGACCCGATCCGCATGACCTCGGACGGGCTGCGGGTCCCGAAGCGCCCCATAATCCCCTTCATCATCGGCGACGGCACCGGTCCTGACATCTGGAACGCCTCGCGGCCGGTCTTCGAGGCGGCGGTCGAGAAGGCGTACGACGGCGACCGGGAAATTCAGTGGATGGAGGTCCTGGCCGGCGGCAAGGCCAAGGAGCAGACCCGCGATTGGCTCCCGAAGGGGACGCTCGACGCCTTCCGCCAATACCTGGTCGGCATCAAGGGCCCGCTCACCACCCCGGTCGGTGGCGGAATCCGCTCGCTGAACGTGACGCTCCGCCAGGAGCTCGACCTCTACGCCTGCGTGCGCCCCGTCCGCTGGTTCACCGGCGTTCCCTCCCCGGTCCGGAAGCCGGAGGAGGTTGACATGGTAATCTTCCGGGAGAATACCGAGGACATCTACGCCGGGATCGAGTTCGCGGACGGATCCGAGGAGATGCGGAAGTTCAAGGACCTCTTCCGCAACGGCTTCCCGCGGCTCTACGACAAGATGCGCTTCCCCAACTCCACCGGGATCGGCATCAAGCCGATCTCCCGGGAGGGGACGGAGCGGCTCGTCCGCGCCGCGGTCGAGTACGCCATCAAGTTCGAGCGTGAGTCCGTCACGCTGGTGCACAAGGGCAACATCATGAAGTTCACCGAGGGCGCGTTTCGGGACTGGGCGTACGCCTTCGTGAAGGGGGAGTACGACGCCGAGGATCTGGACGACGGCCCTTGGCAGGTCATCCGGCACGATGGGCGGGAAATCGTCATCAAGGACTCCATCACCGACGCATTCCTGCAGCAGATCCTGACCCGGCCGGCCGAGTACGACGTGATCGCCACCATGAACCTGAACGGCGACTACATCTCCGACGCGCTGGCCGCGCAGGTCGGCGGAATCGGGATCGCTCCCGGAGCGAATATCAACTACGAGAGCGGCCACGCCATCTTCGAGGCCACCCACGGGACCGCGCCCAAATACGCCGACCAGGACAAGGTCAATCCCGGCTCGGTCATCCTCTCCGGGGAGATGATGCTGCGCTACATGGGGTGGATCGAGGCCGCGGACCTGATCATCAAGGGCGTCGAAGGGGCCATCAAGAAGAAGACGGTCACCTACGATTTCGAGCGGCTCATGAAGGGCGCGAAGCTGGTGTCGTGCTCGGAGTTCGGTCAGAGGATCATCAAGAACATGTAGGCGGGCGGCTCGCGGCTGGCTGCTCGCAGCTCGCAACGGAAAACCGGCAGGGCGGGCGAGTGCCGGCGTTCCGTCGGCATCGCGCTCTATCCGCGGGGCGGTGATACCGCCACCGCCACGCGGACGGAGCCCCTGCGGGTCTCCGCCCTCCGGGTCACGATCGCTCTCGTGGACCGGACCCGCACCCACGCGAATCATCGTTCTCGCTTTGCGGACGCGGCTCCGGCCATCTCCCGTCTTCCGGATTCGTCGTGTGCCGGCCCATCAGCGCGGCGGAGCAGGCTCCATCTCCCCCGTCCCCTTGCTCCCCACCTCTCTCGCAGCCATCTTCGACCCCCGTGCGGCTGGTTCGGAACGGGCCGTGCCGGACCGTCGCGACCGATCCCAACGCACCAGCCGCACACCCCCA
Source organism: Gemmatimonadota bacterium (assembly GCA_007118565.1). GTDB lineage: Bacteria > Gemmatimonadota > Gemmatimonadetes > Longimicrobiales > Longimicrobiaceae > SKRI01. The sequence goes on from SKRI01000241.1 coordinate 4,745, forward strand.
TGCACGTAACCGTCGAACGCACGGACTGCACAGAGTTCACGACGCCGCTCCTCGCGGTCAACCTCTTCCAGGGAGAGGCCGAGCCGGAAGGTCCCGTGGCCTCCCTCGACGAGAAGCTGGGTGGCGAGATCCGGCGGCTGCTGGAGCGCGGCGACTTCCGCGGCCGGGAAGGGGAGACGGCAGTGCTCTACCCTCGTGACGAGGCGATCTTCGCGGAGCGGGTTCTCCTGGTGGGGCTCGGAAAGCGCGAGGAGCTCGATGCCGAGCGGCTGCGTCGGGCCGCGGCCACGGCGGTGAAGGGAGCCGCGAAGCTCCGGCTGTCGCGCCTCGCCTCCATCATGCACCACGCGGAGATGGGTACGGAGGAGCTGACTCCCCACCGTGCGGCGCAGTCGGCGGCGGAGGGCGCGGTCCTGGCCGCCTACCGCTACACCGAGACCAAGTCCGATCCGGAGGATCCGGACGAGAAGCCTGTGGCTGTAGAAGCCTTCTCGCTCCTCGAGAAGATCGAGGACAAGGCCCGGATCCTCGAGCAGGGAGTCACGGTGGGCGCGGCGCTGGCCCGCGGGGAGAACCTCTCCCGCGAGCTGGGCAACCTCCCCGGCAATGTGGCCACGCCCACCTACCTGGCCGAGACGGCGGAGCGGATCGCGCGCGACACGGGGATGAAGGCGACCATCCTGGGCAGGTCTGAGCTGGAGGCGGAGGGGATGAAGGCGCTCCTGGCGGTGGCGCAGGGAACCGACGAGGAGCCGAAGCTGATCGTCCTCGAGCATCGCGGGGGATCCGAAGGGGAGCGGCCGCTGGTGCTGGTGGGGAAGGGGCTCACCTTCGATGCGGGCGGCATCTCCATCAAGCCGTCGCAGAGCATGGAGCTGATGAAGTTCGACATGTGCGGCGGCGCGGCCGTGCTCGGCGCCATGCAGGCGGTGGGTGAGCTCGGAGTTCCCGCCAACGTGATCGGCGTGGTGCCCGCCAGCGAGAACCTCCTCAGCGGCTCGGCCATGAAACCGGGTGACGTCATTGGCAGCCACCTCGGCAAGACGATCGAGGTGATCAACACGGACGCGGAGGGCCGGCTCATCCTGGCCGATGCGCTCTCCTACGTGCGGCGCTTCGATCCCCGGGCGGTGATCGACGTGGCCACGCTGACCGGCGCCTGCGGCATCGCCCTCGGCAAGCACGCCCTCGGGTTGATGGGGAACGACGAGGGGCTGATCGACGAGATACGCGGTGCCGGGGATCGGTCGGGTGAGCGCGCCTGGCCTCTCCCGATGTTCCAGGAGTACCGCAAGCAGATCGATTCCGATTACGCCGACATCAAGAACTCCGGGGGGCGGCCGGCCGGAACGATCACCGCCGGGTGGTTCCTCCGCGAGTTCGTGGGCGACTTCCCCTGGGCCCATCTCGACATCGCGGGCGTCGCTTGGGGAGATGGAGACCTCTCCTACCAGTCGAAGGGGGCGACCGGCATCCCGACCCGGCTCTTCCTGGAGTGGTTGCTCGCTCGCGCATAGCGCTGCTCGTCGCCCTGGCGGGGTGCCTCCTGGCTCCCGCCCGGGCGGCGGCGCAGGACCCCGAGCCGGCGCCCGCGCCGCCGATCGAGATCCCCATCCCGGACCAGGAGCTCCCGGGCGATACATTTCCGCGCGCCGCGATCCGGGACATCACCGATCCAGACACCATCGGTCCCGCCCCGGTCCTTCCCGTCTTCCCCCGGCCGGCTCCGACCGGGTACTCCGCCGGTGTCTGGGAGTTCGATCGGGAGGCGCTCCGCGCCTACCACGGCTTTTCCCTCATCGAGCTGCTGGAGCGAATCCCGGGGCTGGTGCTGACCCGTACGGGTGCCTTCGGCATGCCGATGGGCACCTCTGTGCTCGGCACGGGCGGGGGACGGGTGCGTGTGATCATGGACGGGTACGAGTACGACCCGCTGGAAGGTCCCACCCACGACCTGCAGCGGATCGACCTCGTCGACGTGGCATACCTCCGGATCCATCGAAGCCCCGACGAGATCCTCCTCGAGATCGACCGGTTCCGCCTCGAAGATGCCGCTCCCTTCACCGAGGTCGAGGCCGGAACGGGTGACTTCCGCTCGCGGATCCTGCGCGCCTTCTTCTCCCGGCCGGTGCTCGAGCGCAACGTGCTCACCGTTGGGCTCGACATCGTCGATACCAGCGGACAGCAGGGGCTGCAGCCCTTCTCCGCCACGACCGGCTTCGCCCGTTTCGACCACACCTTCAACCCGGACCTCGGGCTCCAGCTGGAGTTCCGGCAGCGTGGTGACGACCGGGAAGGATTCTTCGCGGAGTCGTTCTCCCGCCGGGACCTCGTCCTCCGCGGCCGGGGCCGGTTCGCCGGAGGGATCACCACGGATCTGGTGGCCGGTTGGGGGGAGTGGCGCGACCGCG
>SKRI01000292.1 GCA_007118565.1 Gemmatimonadota bacterium
TCAAGGTGAGCTGGCTGGCCGACTACGTAGGCTCGGTGGCGGCAGAAGGGGCAATGCATCCGGAGGGTGACGAGCACCTGCCGCCGGCGGCGGAGGATGCCGAGGGCGACGAGGAGGAGGCGGAGGAGGAGATCAATCCGGTCTACTGGCACCTCTCCAACCTTCGCATGCTTCCGGAGAAAGAGCAGATCTCCATTGCCTCGCTGGAGAGCAACCTCCAGCCCGGCATCTATCGGCGGAACACCGAGCCCCGCCGCCCCGCGCTGGTCGCGATCCCGCGGGCGCTGGAGGAGAAGTCCGCGAACAGCTGAGAGGATTCGCCCGTGACGACGGAGCGGCCCCGTCGCCATTGGCGACGGGGCCGCTTGTTGATGCGAGCACGGGAGGAGCCGCTCGATCACCCCGTACCGAACGTCACCGGGAACTGCACCCACACCCCCACCGGCTCGCTGCGGTTCACGGCGGGAGAGAACTCGGTGCCCCGCAGCACCCGCACGGCGGCCTCGTCGAGCGCGTCGTGCCCTGAGGAGCGCTCCACCCGCGTGTCGGCGACCCGTCCCTCCTCGTCGATCCGGACCCAGAGGACCGCGGTGCCGCCCACGCCGGCCTCGCGCAGCGCCTCTGGATACGCCTCCCGCATGGCCCGGTCGAAGGCCTCGCGGTCGCGGATTCTTGGTGCCTGCTCGAAGGGAGTGAATGTCGGCTGGGCCGCATCGGAATCGGCCGCCTCTTCACCACGGGTCTCATCGAGCGGCCGAGCCGGCGTCTCGGGCTGCAGCGAAGTCCGCTGTACCTCCTGCTCCTCCCTTTCTGGCGCTTGAAAGACGACCGGGAACTGCACCCACACCGCCACCGGCTCGTCGCGATGCCGAGCGGGGCTGAACTCCACTTCCCCAGCGGCCCGGACCGCCGCCTCGTCGAGGGACTCACGCCCGGACGACTCCGCCACCCGAATCTCCCCCACCCTGCCCACCTCGTCAACGAAGATCCATAGGATGGTCCTCTGGACTCCCGCCTCTTGTAGATCGCGGGGGTATGCCTCGATGAGAGCGCGCTGGAAGGCCTCCCGGTCGCGCACCTCGGGCGCCACCTCGTAGGGGGTGAAGCGGGGCTCGGCACGTACGTCGTTCGTGTCCGCGGGCGCCTCTGCGACCACCGGGGCGTGCTCCGGCAGCGGCGGCTCGTCCGCGACCGGTGCGGGCGTCGCCACGTTCACCACGGGTGGGTCGGCCGCAGCGACCAGAACGAGGGAGAGGGCGATCACGGCGGCGAATCCGCCGGCTCGCAGGGCGCGGTGCTTCGGAGGGGTCATGGTCATGGCACGGATCCTCTGTTCGAGTGAAGGGAGTCGCGGGGAGAGCGCGAGCGCTGCCCAGGGATGGGCCGAGCGGCGCGCCCCCACATTGATCAGGAGATGCCCATAGCGAGCGCGCTCGTCGGTCTGCCGCACGACCCGCCCGTCGCAGTCGATCTCCACGGCTGTCCACAGCCGGCGCACCGTCCACCAGAGCGGCAGGTTCCACGGCACGGCGGCGAGCACCAGGAATGCGGCGCGGCAGAGGAGCGGATCGCGCGCTGTTATGTGCTCCCGCTCGTGACGCAGCAGGAGCGAGCGCTCCGCTTCGGGGAGCTCGAGCGCCCACGCCGGGACCACGATTTCCGGCCGGAAGACGCCCGTCACAGCTGGCCCCACCGCGCGAGAGACGCGCACCGAAACCCCGTCGATCTTCGTCTGTCGCCAGCGACGACGCACTCGAGCGAGGCGGACGGCACCGACCGCGGCCAGCAGCAGCAGCGTGGCGGAGACGGCCACCCACGCGGCGGCGATCCACAGCGTCCAGTCCGACGACGCCGCGGCGGCGACATCTCCGGCTCCGGCAAGGGGCGCGGGAGCCAGAACGCCGCCGGTCACGGGACCCACCGAAACGTCGAGCGGCGACATCGCCCGCGGGCGGAGCGCCAGGAGCGGCAGCGTCACGCTGCCGGCGATCGCCATCGCCCACGGCCAGCGGGTCGGCAGGTGGAGAAGTCGAAGCACCCGCTCCGCGCACCACGCGCCGAGCGCGAGCGCGGCCGAGATGGTCAGCGCGTACAGCATCCAGGCGATCATGATTCCTCCTCGCGCAAGCGTTCATCCAGGCGGCGGCGCAGACCCTCCAGCTCCTCGCGGGAAAGCTCCCGGTCGGAGACCAGCTGGGTGAGGAGCATTTCCGGGGAGCCGCGGAATACCTTGCGCACGATCCGGCGTAGCGCGCTCCCGCCGGCCGCCTCGCGGTCCACCAGAGGATGGTACCGGTGCGCCCGACCCTCCTGCGTGTGCCCCACGTGCCCCTTCTCCTCGAGGACGCGGAGTACGGTGAGGACGGTGGTGTAGGCGAGCTCGACCGGCATCCGCTCCCGAACCTCGGCCACGGTGGCGTCGCCCAGCTCCCAGAGCACGGACATCACGTCCAGCTCGCGTTCGGTGAAGGAAATCTCCATTTGAATTCCTGGTCTACGATCTTTGTAGTTGAACTATAATCGGCTTCTGCGTCACTGTCAACTACTTAACTAGTTTTTCGGGCCAGTCGGTGGGAGAAAGGGGTGGGGGTCGCCGCTATAGAGGACGGTCAGAGGGACGAATACACACGGCAGTGCTACCCCGCGTGTCTCCGGGTGAGCTCGGCCAGCGCCTCCAGGAGCTGGCCGATGAACTTCCGGGTGGCTTCGTGGGTCAGGCGACCTTCATCGTCGAAGCGGTCCCCCGCGTTGGCCACCAAGACCTCCGGCTTGAGGACCATGGGGCAGTCGTTGTAGACGAGCGCCTGGCGGAGCTGTGACTGGGCGCGCGCCGTTCCCCACATCCCCGGCGTGGCCCCCATAATGGCGACCGGCTTCCCCAGGATGGCGGCCTTGCCGGGAGGACGCGAGGCCCAGTCGATGGCGTTCTTGAGCACGCCGGGAATGCCGTGCTGGTACTCCGGGGTGGCGATCAGGATGGCGTCGGCAGAATCGATGGCCTGGTGGAGCTCCCGCACCCGCTCCGGGAAGCCCTCCGCCTCGACGTCCTGGTTGAAGAGCGGGATGCCGTCCAAGGCGAAAGTGGTGACATCGACCTCCGCCGGCGCCACCTCCCGGGCGGCGCGGACGAGCGCCCGGTTGTACGATTTCCGCCGGAGGCTGCCAGCGAACGCCAGCACGCTGATCGTATCCATCTCCCGCTCGTTCATCTCGCCTCGTATTTCCGGTGAATGATTCCCGATCGGAGCTAGCGCCTCACACCCCGGCCGTGGCGAAGGCGCCGTCCACGATGGCGCGCGCCTCCTCCTGGATACCACGCAGGTGGTCGGTGCCGAGGAAGCTCTCCGTGTAGATCTTGTAGAGATTCTCGGTCCCGGACGGGCGCGCGGCGAACCAGCCGTTCTCGGTAACCACCTTGAGGCCGCCGATCGCCACCTCGTTTCCCGGGGCGCGGGTCAGCTTCGCCGTGATCGGCTCCCCGGCCAGCTCGTCGGCGCTGACCGCATCGGGGCTGAGCGCCTTGAGCGCGGCCTTCTGCTCGCGTGAGGCGGGCGCGCTGATCCGCTCGTAGACGGGGCGTCCGAAGCGCTCCTCGAGATCCGCGTACAGGGTGCCGGGGTCGCGGCCGGTTTTCGCCGTGATCTCCGCTGCGAGGAGGCAGAGGAGGAGCCCGTCCTTGTCCGTGGTCCACGGGGCTCCATCCCGGCGCACGAAGGTGGCGCCGGCGCTCTCCTCGCCCCCGAAGGCGATGTCCCCCGTTCGGAGTCCGTCGACGAACCACTTGAAGCCGACCGGCACCTCGACCAGCCGGCGGCCCAGCTCTTTGGCCACCCGGTCGATCATCGAGCTGGAGACCAGCGTCTTCCCCACCCCCGCATCCCCGTTCCACCCGGGGCGGTTTCGGAAGAGGTACCAGACCGCGACCGACAGGTAGTGGTTCGGGTTCATCAGCCCGCTTCCCGGGGTGACGATCCCGTGGCGGTCGGCGTCCGGGTCGAGCCCGAAGGCGATGTCGAAGCCGTCCTTCAGCTCGATCAGCCCGGCCATGGCGTAGGGAGACGAACAGTCCATGCGGATCTTCCCGTCCGAGTCCAGGTGCATGAAGGAGAAGGTGGGGTCCACCCGCTCGTTCACCACCTCGATGTCCAGGCCGTACGCGTCCCCGATCCGCTCCCAGTACTCCACCGAGGCGCCGCCCAGCGGGTCCACCCCGATGCGTATGCCGGAGCCGGCGATGGCCTCCATGTCCAGCACCGAGGCGAGGTCCGACACATAGGCGCCGAGCAGGTCCCGGGACTCCGCCGCGCCGACTCCGTCCGCCTTGCGCTCTCTCCGCCCCATGGGCTCCATTCCCTCCTCCAGGAGGGCGTTCGCCCGCGCCTCTATGCCCGCGGTGATAATCGTTTCGGCAGGACCGCCCGTCGGCGGGTTGTACTTGAAGCCGCCATCCTCGGGCGGGTTGTGGGAGGGGGTGATGACGACCCCGTCGGCCAGATCGTCCGGGTGATCCCGGTTGTGGGAGAGGATGGCGTGGGAAAGGACGGGGGTGGGGGTGAAGGCCGAGCTCCCGTCGAGCACCACGCGGGCCCCGCTCGCGCCGAAGATCTCGAGCGCGGTCCGGAGCGCGGGCTCCGAGAGGGCGTGCGTATCCCGGCCCAGGAAGAGCGGCCCGGTGATGCCGGCCGCACGCCGCGATTCCACCACCGCCCGGCAAATGGCAGCGATGTGGTCCGCGTTGAAGGTGCGCTGCAGCGACGATCCCCGGTGCCCCGATGTGCCGAAGGAGACGCGCTCGGCCGGCCGCTCCGGGTTTGGCCGCTCGTCGTGGTAGGCGGAAAGGAGCCGCGCCAGGTCGGGGATGCGGTCGCTCGGGACGGGCTTTCCCGCGAGGGGGCTGAGAGACATGGGATCGTTTCGGGAGGGCTCGGACGGAACATGCCCGCCGAGTAGCAGGAGGCGTACCGGAGGAAGCCGAGGGGGGAGATGGAGATGAAGCGGAAACGAAGAAGGGCCGCCCATGGGGGCGGCCCTTCGTTCCAGTGCGGATCAGTGGAGCCTATCGGGATCGAACCGATGACCTCCGCCTTGCAAAGGCGGCGCTCTCCCAGCTGAGCTAAGGCCCCGAGAGCCCATAAGATAATGGAGGCGCGCGGATCGGGTCAACCCGTCGGCGTGTGCGCCTTGCCCGCCTTCCTCCGGAAGCCCATCTTCGATGGGTACCGAACGCCCGCTCGAAGCGTCCGATCCGTGGCCTTCGATGGATCCATCTCCCGACCTGAATGCACCTTCCATGATCGAGTCGCTGCGCACTCGTGACATCTCCCGGCTCCCCGACGAGGTCCGCTTCGAAGGGCGGGTCCTTTTCCTGGCCGACGACCCGGAGCTGATCCGCCGCCAGCTGGAGGGCGAGGATCTGGAGCTGACCGACGAGCTGTGCGGCAAGCTGCGCGACCAGATCTCCACCGACGAGATCACCCCCGCCTACATCTGCTACTACTTCGACGAGACGCTGGGAGAGTTCCCCTACCTGGGTCTCAAGGCGGGCGACGAGTTCCCCATCCGCCAGGGGAGCGTGAAGAAGGGCGGGTTCGTCTGCTCCGTCTCCGGAAAGCGGCGCGGCAAGGGCTCCTCCCGCGAGCAGAGCCCGTACGCCGAGATGATGGCGGGGATCCGGCTGGTGATCGCCGAGAACATCGAGCGGATCTACCGGGAAAACTGCCAGAACCTCGGCATCCTCACTTCCACCAACTTCGACCTGATCGCCCGGGTGCGGGCGGGTGAGAGCGTCCCTCTCACCGAGTTCACCGAGGGAGCCGACGAGATCACCCGCGGGATCATCGAGCACGGCGGTCTCTTCAACTACAACGTGGCGCGGCTGCAGGGGAAGGTCATGGTGCCGCCGCTCGTGTCGCAGCGGACGCAGGCGGGGACGGACGAGGAGCTGGACGAGGAGGACGTCCGCCACCTGCGCGGGAGCGGCGAGGGGGATCTAGCCAACGATCAGGAGGCGCCGGACGGCACGGCCGCGGAGTTCGTGGCCACCTCCACCTCGAATGTGGGAACCGGCGGGTTTCGCGCCCAGGGCTCTCCGCACGGGAACGGGGACCGGCCGATGACCATCGCCGAGAAGATCTTCTCGCGGAACTGGGTGGCCAACCTGGCAGAGGAGCGCTTCGGCGTGCCCTGGGTCCAGCCCGGCGACGCCGGCTTCGTGCGAACGGACATCCGCTTCTCGCATGAGTACGTGACGCCCATGGCGGCCATCTTCTTCGAGCAGCTGGTGGGTGACGACGAGCGCGTGGTGGACCCGGGGTCGATCCTCTTCTTCCGGGACCACCTCACCTTCCTGAAGGACGCCATGACCCCGGAGCGGGTGCAGCTCGGCCTGCTCGACGTCGCGAGTCAGCTCGAGGTGAAGCAGCGCGAGTTCGCGGAGAAGCAGGGGGTCCGGCTCTACGGGGAGCTGGGCCACGGCAAGCACGGCTCCGAGGCTATCTGCCACTCCAAGATCCTGGAGGAGTACGCGCTGCCCGGGCAGGTGATCATCGGATCGGACAGCCATACCCCGCACGCGGGCGCGGTCGGCTGCATCGCCTTCGGTGTGGGCACCACCGCCATCTTCAACTCGTGGATCACCCGGGACGTGCGCGTCACAGTGCCGCAGTCCTTCCGGGTGGTGCTCTCCGGGGAGAAGCCGGCCAATGTGACCGCCAAGGACTACATGCTGGAGATCCTGCGCCACCCGTACATCCGCGACGGGCACGCCATCGGGCAGATCATCGAGTACAGCGGCCCGGCGGTGGAGGCCCTCTCCGTGGACGAGCGGGCCACCATGACCAACATGGCCGCGGAGGTGGGCGCCTTCACCGGCATCGTGGCCCCAGACGCGCGCACCGTCGACTACCTGGTGGAGCAGAGGGGTATGGATCGCGTAGACGCCGAGGAGATGATCGACGGGCTCACCTCGGACGAGGGCGCCGAGTACGTGAAGACCATCGAGATCGATGTCTCCTCCCTCCGACCGATGACCGCGCTTCCGGGCGATCCGGGCAACGGCGTGCACATCGACGAGCTGGAGGAGGAGGTTCGCATCGACATTGCCTACGCGGGAAGCTGCACCGCCGGGA
>SKRI01000071.1 GCA_007118565.1 Gemmatimonadota bacterium
CACCGAACGGGACACCCGCTACGTAGTCCGGGCGGTCCGGGAGGCGCGGCGTCGGGACCCGAGCACCAGCCGCTCGGTCTACGACTTCATCGCCGACACTCTCCTGCTGCGCTGGCCGGAGGGGCTGGAATGGGAGGAGCGGCGGGAGCGCGTCCGCTTCGTGATGAAGTTCCAGCAGCTCACCGGCCCGGTCATGGCCAAGGGGGTCGAGGACACCTCCTTCTACGTCTTCAACCGGCTCGTCTCCCTCAACGAGGTGGGGGGCGAGCCCGCCGAGTTCGGGATCACCCCGGAGCACTTCCACGAGTGGTTCAACCGGCGTGCGCGGGTCGAGCCGCACGCCATGACCTCCTCCTCCACGCACGACACCAAGCGGAGCGAAGACGTACGGGCGCGCATCCACCTGCTCGCGGAGATCCCCGATGAGTGGGAGGCGGCGGTCCGCCGTTGGGGGGAGATGAACAGCGGGAAGCGACAGCAGCTGGAGGACGGCATCTGCCCCGACCCCAACGACGAGTACCTCCTCTACCAGACGCTGATCGGCGCCTGGCCGCTGGACCCTCCCGGCGATGGCGAGCTCTCGGCGTTCACCGCCCGCATCCAGCAGTACATGGAGAAGGCGACGCGGGAGGCCAAGACGCGCACCAGCTGGGTGAATCCGGACGAGGAGTACGACGAGGCGCTCCAGGCTTTCATCGCCCACCTCCTCGACCCGGAGCGCTCCGCGGACTTCATCGAGGAGCTGAGCGGCTTCCAGGAGGTGACGGCGCGCCTCGGCATGGTGAACGCCCTGGCGCAGACGGTCCTCAAGCTGACCGTGCCCGGTGTCCCGGACATCTATCAGGGACAGGAGCTGTGGGATCTGTCCCTCGTCGACCCGGACAACCGCCGGCCGGTCGATTACGATATGCGCCGCCGCCTGCTCGAAGAGCTTCCGGCAGCCGATCCCGACGCCGCGGAAGCGCTCTATGGAAGCTGGCGGGACGGGCGCATCAAGCTCTTCGTCATCCGGGTACTGCTCGGGCTCCGGCAGCGCGACCCCGAGCTGGTCGCGGCCGGGGATTACACGGAGATTCCCGCCGAAGGGGAGCGGAGCGAGCACGTCGTGGCCTTCCGGAGGCGGCACGGAGGCCGGGAGATGGTGACCGTCGTGCCGCGGCTGGTGGGCGGCCTCACCCGCCCGACTGATTTCGCCGCACCGAACGCAGCGGCCTGGGGCGATACCCGCCTCACCCTGGAGGGAGACGCTCGCTTCCGGGAGGTGCTGACGGGCCGGGAGATCCGGCGCGAAAGCAGCGGGCTCCCGCTCTCCCACATCCTGGGACACCTCCCGGTGGCGGTGCTCTATGCGGAGGGAAGCTGAGCCAAACTCCGCAGGAGACACGTTTCTTCGCGAGCTCCCACCAGGATCGGCTCAGCTTCCTGTACGAACCGAAGCCCCGAGGAAGAGCATGCGGCCGGGCCCGGGCTCGAAGAACCGCTGGCCGAAGGCGTTGGGAACGACCGAGGTCACATGGTCGGTCCCGAAGAGGTTGGTGACTGAGAGGAAGGGCTGCACGGCTGCCCCGCCCACGGCGAGGGCCTGCGGCTGCAGGCGGAGGTCGAAGAGGAGGTGACCGGGCGCCTCGTGCTCGTTGCGATCGTCCACGGGGACGGAGGAGCGAGCACGCGCCTCGATCCCCAGCTCGTGACCACCCCGCCGGAGGTCGACGAAAGCGTCGATCCGCTGTCGGGCCACGCCGGGAACGCGCCGGCCCGCGAGCTCCTCCCCCCCCACCCGATAGGCGCGGAAGCGGGCGTCGGTGAGGGTGAAAGCGGCCCCCGCGGTGAGGAGGGGAAGCGGGGAGATTCGGCCGGCGACCTCGATTCCCTGGTGCCGCGCCGCGCCCGCGTTCCGGAAGAAGTCCCGCCCCCCGTCGGTCTGGAAAGGGACGAGGGAGTTCTCCACCTCGGCGCGGTAGGCGGTCACCTCCAGCATTCCGTCTCCGGCGAAGCCGGTGCGGCCTCCCGCCTCCACGGAGCGCGTCGTCTGCGGCTCGAGCTCCGGATTGAAGCCACGTTCCCCGTCCGGCCGGTTGGCCAACTCGGTGGTGGTGGGCGTCTCGAACGAGGTGGAGACGTTGCCGAAGAGGTAGCTGCGCGGGGCGACTTCGACGGACACCCCCACCGCCGGACTGACCGCGGACATCACCCGCCCTCCGGAACGATCCTCGGCACCGGTTCCGAACCGGTCGGACGCCCGGAAGTCGAAGCGGTCGTAGCGGACGGAGGCGCTTGCCAGGAACGGACCGAGGGCGGCGCTCATGGATCCGAAGGGGGAGAAGGCGCCTACCCGCTCCGCCTGATCGAGGGTGAGGTCACCCCGCTCCCCACCGACGTTCGCGAAGTTCAGGCGATCGTCCCACTGCCCCGCCGCCTCCACACCGATGACCCAGGATCCGCCGCGTCCCAGCAGACCTTCGGCCCCGCGCAGGTGAGCCCGCGCTCCGCCCGCGCTCCGCCCCAGGTCGACGATCACCCCGGGGATCGGGTTGACGATGTCCCGGGTGATTCCGTAGAGGGTGGCGTCGAGCGTGGCGGCTCCGATGCCCGTGGTCCAGGTGGCACCCACCTGCCCCTGCCGTCCGGTTTTCCCGGTTCCCTGATTGACGTTCCCGGCGAAGGCCTGGAAACGGTCTTCGGCGAGCTGCGCCTCCGAAAGGGAGCCGGGATTGTCCGCCGCGAAGTCGGAGGCGTGCGCGCTGATCCGGAACCCCCGCCCCAGATCCACCCTGGCGCTTCCTCGCGCCATCCGGGACTCGTTGTGCGGACGGTAGCCGTCGAAACCGAGATGCGAGCCCGCAACCTGGTACCCCACGCCGCCGGTCCGCCCTCCCAGCTGGCCCTCGAGGCGGCGCGTCCCCGCACTGCCGGCGGATGCGGTCACCGACTGATGATGACCGGTCGCCGGCGGCGACACGGTTCGCAGGACGATCACCCCGCCCGCGGCATTGCCGTGAAAGGCAGAGGCGGGCCCGCGGACCACCTCCACCGTGCGGACCTGCTTCGGATCCACGACGTCGAGCGCGCTCTGCCCGTCCGGGAAGGTGGCGGGAATGCCGTCCACCAGCGCCCGGAGTCCCCTGACGCCGAACTGGGCGCGCGCGCCGAAGCCGCGCACCGAGATGCGCTCCCCGAGGGCGTAGTTGAACCGGTTGTCGACCTGGACGCCTGGAATGCGGCGGAGCGTCTCGTCGAGGGCCAGCCCGGTGTCCGTGCCCGCACGCCGCTGCACCTCGTGGACGGAGACGGCGTACGGAGCCGTCTCCACACGGGTCGGCGCCGGAAAGATCTCCACCACCAGCGGAGAGACCTCATACCAGGGGACGGGAAGCGTGTCCCCTTCGACTTCGGGGGCCTGCGCCGCGAGCCCGGGCATCCCAGGAGCGAGAGGACTCGCCACGAGGATGCAGAGGACCGCGGGAAGAAGCCTCATGGAAACCTCAGAGCCACCACTCGTCGATCAGTGGACGGCCTCGTAGACGCGCTCGGCGAGGGCGCGCGTCAACGACTTGTGCTCGGCGAGTTCGTCCACCGTGGCCTGGCGGAGGTTCCAGAGGGTATCGTATCGCTCGACGAGATTCTGAACGCGCTTCGGTCCCATCCCGGGCACCTCGCCCAGGATGAGCGCGAGTCGCTTCCGCTCGAGATCGATCCCGATGGCGTCCGGGTTGCTCGTGTCGTGCCCCCGCTGCGCCAGGTACTCCAGGAAGTTCATCCAGTCCTCATGACTCCAGCCTCCCGGCTGGGCCGCGGCGAAATCGTCCAGATCCCTGGCCAGGTCCGGCTGGTCGCTCTTCTTCCTTCCCTTCGTCGCTTTCTTTCCCTTCTTCGTCGCCATGATCTCGTGTTGTGTGATGAAATGTCGGATCAGTCGCTTCCGCGTGGTGCGAGCACCACCATCGCCAGCGGCGGGAGGGTGACGAGCACCGACCAGTTCTGGCCGTGGGCCGGGATCTCCTCCGCGTGCACGGCTCCCTGGTTCCCCATGTTGCTTCCCCCGTAGAGGCCGCTGTCCCCGTTCAGGATCTCGTCGTACGTCCCGGGCTGGGGTACCCCGACCCGATCCCCCTCCCGCGGCACCGGAGTGAAGTTGCAGACGAACACCAGCTCCTCGCCCGCATCGGGCGCCCGCCGCAGGAAGCTCAGAACGCTCTGCGCCTGGTCCTGGAAGTCGATCCACTCGAATCCGACCGGGTCGTCGTCCGCCTCCCAGAGCGCGGGACGCTCCCGGTAGAGCCGGTTGAGGTCTCTGACATACCCCTGGACGCCGCGGTGGAGCTCTTGATCCGTGAGCCCCCAGTTGAGGGGGCGCGCCTCGCTCCACTCCTCCCACTCCCCGAACTCGATGCCCATGAAGATGAGCTTCTTGCCCGGGTGCGCCCACATGAAGCCTAGCGCCAGCCTCAGATTGGCGGCCTTCTGCCAGTCGTCGCCCGGCATCTTCGCGAGGAGCGACTTCTTCCCGTGCACCACCTCGTCGTGCGACAGCGGCAGCATGAACCGCTCGCTGAAGGCGTACATCAGCGAGAAGGTCATCAGGTTGAAGTGGTACTGACGGTGAACGGACTCGTGCTCCATGAAACGGAGGAAGTCGTTCATCCACCCCATGTTCCACTTCATGGAGAAGCCCAGCCCCCCCTCCGACACCGACTTGGTGACCCCCGGAAACGCCGTCGACTCCTCCGCGATGGTGAGCACGCCCGGTGCTTCCCGATGCACCACCTCGTTCACGCGGCGGAGGAACTCGATCGAATCCAGGTTCTCGCGCCCGCCGTACTGGTTGGGCACCCACTGTCCGGGCTCCCGAGAATAGTCGAGATAGAGCATCGACGCCACCGCGTCCACGCGGAGGCCGTCGATGTGGTACTCCTGCAGCCAGAAGAGGGCGTTGGCCAGGAGGAAGTTCCGCACCTCGTTCCGCCCGAAGTTGAAGATGAGCGTGCCCCAGTCGGGATGCTCTCCCTGGCGCGGATCCTCATGCTCATAGAGCGGCGTGCCGTCGAAGCGCCGCAGCCCCGCCTGGTCCCGGGGGAAGTGCGCGGGTACCCAGTCCACGATGACGCCGATGCCCCGCTGATGGAGGTGGTCGACGAGGTACTTGAAATCGTCGGGCGCGCCGTAGCGGCTGGTCGGAGCGAAGTATCCGGTGACCTGGTACCCCCACGAGGGATCGTACGGATGCTCGGCGACCGGCAGGAATTCGACGTGGGTGAAGCCCATCTCGGAGACGTAGTCGCCGAGCTGGTGGGCCAGGTCGCGATAGCCGAGCGGACCGTCCTCACCGAAGCGCCACGAGCCGGCATGCACCTCGTAGACGGACATGGGGCGGTCGTGACGTCCCCGCTCCGGCGAGCCCATCCATTCGTGGTCTCCCCACTCGTAGCCTCCGAGCCGGTGCACGACGGAGGCGGTCTGGGGGCGCAGCTCCGAGCGGAAGGCCAGCGGGTCGCTCTTTTGAAACGGCTCTCCTTCGCGGGGGCGGATCTCGTACTTGTAGAGCGCTCCCTCCCCGAGATCCGGGAGGAAGATCTCCCAGATGCCGACGCCCGGGTGCAGGCGCATGGGGTAGCGGCGTCCGTCCCAGGCGTTGAAGTTTCCTACCACGCTCACCCGCTCCGCGTTGGGAGCCCAGACGGCGAAGCGAACCCCTGCCACCCCCTCGATCTCCACGGGGTGCGCCCCGAGCTTCTCGTGGAGTCGGAGGTCGGTGCCCTCCCCCATCAGATGGAGATCGACCTCCCCCATGCCCGAGGGGAAGGCGTACGGGTCGCGGAGCTCGCTCCGGTCTCCGGAGTCCCACTCCACCTCGAAGAGGTAGTCGCGGCCGGGATCGGCGTCGACCTTGGCCTCGAAGAGCCCTCCCTCGTGGAGGCGATCCATGGGGACGGCATCATCCCCGGCGCGCAGCGTGACCGACACGGCGGAGGGGAGGAGGGCGCGCACGGCCCACTCCTTCCCGTCGCGGTGCGGCCCCAGCACGCTGAAGGGGTCCCGGTGCCGCGCCTCCAGCAGGGCGTGCGTGTCCGCTTCGCTCACACTCTTCGAGATCGTCCGATCAGTCATCGTTTCCTTTTGCCGCTTCGGGTCCCAGTATCCAGATCAATTCTCCATCGGTCGGCCGCACGAACTGCGCGGGAAGGCGCATCGGGTCGAGGGCGCCGCGGGTGACCTTACGGACCACCCCGGCCTTCTCCCCCGGAAGCGCCAGGAACTCCACCCGGCGCGCCGCGTTCAGAAGGGGAAGGGTGAAGGTCAGCCGGTACTCGCCCTCCTCCTCGAAGAAGGCCACCCGCACCGGACGCTCCGTCTCCCCCAGCACGTCGTCGTCGAAGGGGAAGAGCGAGGCTGTGTGACCGTCCGTCCCCACCCCAAGGTGGATGAGGTCGAAGCGCGGCATCCCCTGTCCGAACAGCTCCCGGAGCTCCTTCTCGTACCGTTCCCGCGCCTCCTCCGGGTCGAGCTCGCCCCGCATGCGGTGGACGTTCTCCTCGGGGATCGGCACCTGGGAGATGAACGACTCGTGCGCCATCCCGTAGTTGCTGCGCGCGTGCCCCGGGGGCACCATGCGCTCGTCCCCGAAGAAGAGGTGCACTCGATCCCAGGGAATGCGGGAGCGGAGTGGCTCCTCGGCGAGGAGTGCGTACATCGGCTGGGGCTCCTCCCCGCCGGCGATCGCCACGGTGAAGCGGCCGGACCGCTCCACGGCCGCCTCGGCCTGCTCGGCGAAGCTCTCGGCGGAGCCACGGTTTGCCTCCGCGTCCGATCCGTACGTCTGAATGGTACCACGTGTGGTCATCGAATCGCTGTCGCTGTCAGAGTCGTTGCTCGGGCCGACGGGGAGATGGGCCGACGGGGAGATGGCCGGACTCACTCGGCTGTGCGGATCCCGTGCCCGCCGAACTGCTGGCGGAGCGCCGCGGTAAGCCGGGCGGCGTAGGAATCCTCCTGCCGGGAGCTGAAGCGCTGCATGAGGGCCAGGGAGATGGTGGGCAGCGGCACCGCGTGATCCACGGCGGTCTGCACGGTCCAGCGGCCCTCGCCCGAGTCCTCGACATAGCCGCGCACCCCGGCCAG
>SKRI01000087.1 GCA_007118565.1 Gemmatimonadota bacterium
GCGGGCATGGATCGGTCGATGGTCACGGTCGCTTGCGTTCGGCGAGGGAGCGAAATCGGATCAGAGCTTCCAGACATCGGAGAGCCGGCTCCGCATCTTGAGCCAGGTGCGTCCGAGCGGGCCGCTCTCCCAGAGGCGCTGCTCGTCCCGTACCCGCTTCCAGTTCACGGCGCGGGCGGTATACCAGGCGGAGGCGGCGAAAAGGACCGCCGCGAGCACCATGCCCAGGAAGGAGAGGCGAGCGATCCACGGTGCGCCCCGGTCCAGGGCCATGAGAACGCCGCCAACGCTCACCAGAAAGACGACGACCGCCGCGCTGAAGATGCTCAGGCTGAAGCGACGGCCCCTGCTCATCAGGCGTAGCCGAAGAGCCGCCGCGCGGAGTGGAGGGAATCGACCAGTCGGTCCACCTCCTGCTCGGTGTTGTAGAGATAGAAGGAGGCACGCGCCGTGGCCCCCACTCCGAGCTTCCGCATCAGCGGCTGGGTGCAGTGGTGTCCGGCCCGGATCGCGACGCCCTCCCCGTCCAGGATCGTGGCGAGGTCGTGCGGATGCACGTCCGCGAGGGTGAAGGAGATGACCCCGGCGCGCGCCTCCGCCGTCTTCGGCCCGTGGATCACCATGTCGGGGATCTCCTGCAGACGGTCGAGGGCGTAGGCGGTAATGGCGGCCTCGTGCGCGTGGACGGCCGCCATGCCGATTCCGTCGAGGTATTCCACGGCCGCGGCCAGCCCGATGACCTCGGCGATCTTCGGCGTGCCCGCCTCGAATCTGGCCGGAATCTTCGCGTAGGTGGATGCCTCGAGTCGGACCTCGTGGATCATGTCTCCCCCGCCCAGGAAGGGCGGCATCCTCTCCAGCAGCTCCCGGCGCCCCCAAAGCCCGCCGACCCCGGTGGGTCCACACATCTTGTGCCCGGAGAAGGCGAAGAAGTCGCACCCCAGCTCCGCCACGTTCACGGGCATGTGGGGGGCGGACTGCGCCCCGTCCACCAGGACCTTCGCTCCCACGGAGCGCGCCCGCTCGGCGATCCCGGCCACGGGGTGCTCGGTCCCGAGCGCGTTCGAGACGTGTCCGACGGCCACCAGCTTCGTCCGCTCGGTGAGCAGATCGTCCAGCTCCGAGAGGTCGAGTCGTCCCTCGGCATCGATGTCCAGGAAGCGCAGTACTGCCCCGGTCCGCCTGGCGAGCATCTGCCAGGGGACGATGTTGGAGTGGTGCTCCAGAACCGAGAGGAGTATCTCGTCCCCCTCGTGGATGTTCGCGTCACCCCAGCTCCGGGCGACCAGGTTGATGGCCTCCGTGGTGCCGGAGGTGAAGATCAGCTCCGCCTCGTCCTCGATCCCGAAGAAGCGGGCGATCGTGCCGCGGGCCCCATCGTACGCCTCGGTGGCGCGTCTCGATAGCTCGTGGATCCCGCGATGGACGTTGGCGTGGTCGCGGCGGTAATAACGGTCCATCGCCTCGATCACCGCGAGCGGCTTCTGGCTGGAGGCGGCATTGTCGAGATAGACGAGGTCGTGCCCGTTCACCTGTTGGTGGAGGATGGGGAAATCCTCACGCACCCGATCGGTGTCGAGCGGCGATCGACCAGCGACCGTCTCCTGCGACTGTCTAGATGTCTCGGTAGCTACCTGGCTCATCCTCTCTCGTATCGTAGCGGACGAGAAGGGGCGACCCTCACGGCCGCCCCCTCTTCCTCTCCACGCCGCGCTCCCCTGCCTCCCGGCTCATGAGTCCGGGAGGGCGACGAGGACGTCGTCTCCCTCCAGCCTGCACTCGAACGTCAGGATCGGCCGGGTGGCCGGCAGCCCCTGCGGCCGGCCGGACTGCAGGTCGAAGACCGCGCCGTGCCAGCTGCAGGAGATGGTGCAGTCGTCCGCGTCCAGCTCCCCGGTGGAGAGGGGGAAGTCGCGGTGGGAGCACTTGTCCTCGAAGGCGTACACCGCGCCCTCGCAGTCGGCCAGGCAGATCCGGAGGCCGTTGGCCTCCACGCCCAGCACGCCCTCCTCGGGGATGTCGGAGCGGGCCGCCACCCGCACGAAGTCAGCCATCCCTACCGGCGGTTCCGCAGGAGCTTCCGCTCCACCAGCCCGTACATGTCCTTGCGTACCCCTTCCAGCTCGAGCTGCTCCAGGACCTCCCCGAAGAAGCCGAATACCACCAGACGCGTGGCCTCCTCCTTGGGGATGCCGCGGCTCATCAGGTAGAACATCTCCTCCTTGTCGAGCTGCCCCACGGTGGCGGCGTGCGAGCAGCGAACGTCGTCCGCCCCGATCTCCAGGTTGGGAAGCGAGTCCGCCCGGGCCGAGTTGGAGAGGAGGAGGTTTCGGTTGGTCTGGTATGCGTTGGTCCGCTGCGCGCCCGGAGCGACACGGATCATTCCGCGGAAAACCCCGTGCCCCTCGTCCATCAGCGCTCCCTTGAAGAGGAGGTTGCTTGCGGCGTGCGGAGAAAGGTGGTCCTGCAGCGTTTCGTGGTCGATGTGCTGCTTCCCCTCGGCCAGGTAGAGGCCGAGCAGGTCGACGTGGGACCCCGGGCCTTCCATGCGGCACTGCGCGTCCACGCGGGAAAGCGCTCCGCCGAGGGTCACGTGTAGCGAGGTGACCCGAGCGTCACGCCGGGCAATGACCCGGTCGGTGGAGAGGTGGATCGTTCCATTTCCCCACCGCTGCACCGGAATGTAGTTGACCCGTGCCAGCTCCTCGCCGATGATCTCGGTGGAGGCCGCGCAGAAGGCGCCGCCCTCGGCGTCGGCCGAAACCATCTGGTCCACCACCGACACCTCGGCCTCTTCCTCGGCCACGATGACGGTGCGCGGGAAGACGGCGACTCCGGGCCGGGTGATGGTCCGCCAGACACGCAACGGCGCCTCGACCCGCACCCCCTTCGGGATGTAGACGAAGGTCCCGCCGCTGGCGAAGGCGGTGTTGAGATCGCCGAACTTGGTATCGGCCGACACCTCACCCTCCTCCGGGCGGAGCGCGGTGCCGAGATACTGCCGAACCAGCTCCGGGTGCTCCTGCACGGCCACGTCGAGCGAGGTGAAGACCACCCCCTTCTCGCGGAGCTCGTCGGAGAGCTCGCGGAGCACCACCGAGCCGTCGACCTGCACCATTCTGCCGGAATAGTCGTCCGCGTGCTCGATCTCGTCGACCAGCACGGCCGGGAGATCACGGATTGCCGTGACCGGCTTGGTCTCGGCGGCGAACTCGTAGGCGTCGAAGGAGAGGGCGGAGCCGAGGTCGGTGTAGCGCCAAGTCTCCTCGCGCATGGTCGGCATCGGCGCGGCCGCGAAGCGGTCGTACGCCTCCAGCCGGTGCTGGCGGAGCCACTCCGGCTCACCCTTGCGGGCCGAGAGCATCTCGACCTGGTCGCGGGTGAATACGCCGGTGTCGGACGAGGTGGTGAGAGTGTCTGCCACGGTTCGTTGGGTCGGTACGTCTGAGGTCGAGAGTCGAACTGTCTTTTTCTACAGCGGCTGCGACATCTTTCAGGTCGCGCCGCGTCGGATAGAGCGCGGTGCCGGCGAAGCCGGCATGCGCCCGGAAAATCTCTCTAGCCTACCGAGCCCTCCATCTCCAGCTCGATCAGCCGGTTCAGCTCGACCGCGTACTCGAGCGGGAGCTTCTTGGCGATGGGCTCGATGAACCCGCGCACGACCATGGTGGCCGCCTCGTCCTCGTCCAGCCCACGGCTCATGAGGTAGAAGAGCTGCTCGTCGCCGATCTTGGAGACGGTGGCCTCGTGGCCGATGTTCGCGCTCTCCTCCTCGATCTCGATGTAGGGGTAGGTGTCGGTCTTCGCCTCCTCGTCCAGGAGGAGGGCGTCGCACTCGACATTGGAGCGCACGTTGGTAGCGCCCTTCTGCACCTGGAGCAGCCCGCGGTAGGTGCTCCGTCCCGTGCCCTTGGAGATGGACTTGGAGACGATGCGGCTGCTCGTGTTCGGCGCGGCGTGCACGACCTTGCCGCCGGCGTCCTGGTGCTGGCCGTCGCCGGCGTAGGCGATGGACATGATCTCGCCGCGGGCGCCCTCCCCCATGAGGTAGCAGGAGGGGTACTTCATGGTCAGCTTGGAGCCGAGGTTCCCGTCCAGCCACTCCATGGTGGCGTCCTTCCCGACCATGGCCCGCTGCGTGACCAGGTTGTAGACGTTGTTCGACCAGTTCTGGATGGTCGTGTAGCGGCAGCGTCCCCCGTCCTTGACGATGATCTCGATCACGCCCGAGTGGAAGGAGTCGCGCGAGTAGGTCGGGGCGGTGCACCCTTCGATGTACTGGACCTCGGCGCCCTCCTCCACGATGATCAGCGTCCGCTCGAACTGCCCCATGCTCTCCGCGTTGATGCGGAAGTAGGCCTGGAGCGGGATGTCGAGTTTGACGCCCTTCGGGATATAGACGAAGGAGCCGCCCGACCAGGTGGCCGAGTTGAGGGCCGCGAACTTGTTGTCCTGGATCGGCACCACGGTGCCGAAGTACTCCTTCACCAGCTCCGGGTACTTCTTCAGACCGTCATCCATCCCCTCGAAGAGGACGCCCTGCTTCTCCCACTCCTCCTTGAGGGAGTGGTAGACGACCTCGGACTCGTACTGGGCTCCTACGCCAGCCAGGATGCGACGCTCCTGATCGGGAATGCCGAGCTTCTCGAAGGTGTCCTTGATGGTGTCCGGCACCTCGTCCCAGGTGCGGCCGGTGCGGTCGGACGGCTTGATGTAGAAGTAGATCTCGTCGAGGTTCAGCTTGCTGAGATCCCCGCCCCAATTCGGCATCGGGCGCTTCTCGAAGTGCTTGAGCGCCTTCAGCCGGTACTTGAGCATCCACTCCGGCTCGTCCTTGTGCGCCGAGATCTCGCGGACGATCTCCTCGCTCAGGCCGGGCTTCGCCGACTTGAAAACGTGCTGCTCCGGATCCCGGAACCCGTACTTGTAGTCGTCGAGCTTGAGGTCGGCGACGGTCTCGTTCAGTGGCATATGTCCTCTATCGGTCGCGAGTCAGAAATCGCGGGGCAATGGGGCGGCGGCGCCGGCCAATCGCAATCTCACGGGCTCCACAAATCCTTCGGGTCAGATCCGGGCCAGCTCCGCCTCGGCACCGGCCTCGTTCTTCACCCAGTCGTACCCCTTTGCCTCGAGCTCGTGCGCGAGCTCGGGACCGCCGGAGCGCACGATGCGTCCTCCGACCATGACGTGGACCACATCCGGCTCGATGTAGTTCAGCATCCGCTGGTAGTGGGTGATGAGGAGCACGGCCATGTCGGAATTTTGCTCCCTGATCTTGTTGATCCCGGCGGACACAACCTGGAGCGCGTCGATGTCGAGCCCGGAGTCGGTCTCGTCCATGACCGCGAGCACCGGCTCGAGCATGGCGAGCTGCAGGATCTCGTTGCGCTTCTTCTCCCCGCCGGAGAAGCCGTCGTTGACGGAGCGCTCGGCGAAGACGGGCTCCATGCCGAGCATCTCCATCTTCTCCACCAGCTCGTCGTGGAAGTCGAATACGTCGACCTCCTCGCCGCGCTTCGCGCTGAGCGCGGTACGCATGAAGTTGGCGATGGAGACGCCGGGAACCTCGACCGGGTACTGGAAGGCGAGGAATACGCCCGCCCGCGCCCGCTCGTCCGGCTCCATGTCGATGATGCTCTCGCCGCGGAAGAGGATGTCCCCGTCCGTGACCTCGTAGACGGGATGCCCGGAGATCACCTTGGAAAGGGTGCTCTTCCCGGATCCATTCGGCCCCATGATCGCGTGGATCTTGCCGGCCTCCATCTCCAGGTCCACCCCCCGGAGGATCTCGGTGCCGTCCTCGGCGACCTCAGCGTGAAGGTTCGTGATCTTGAGCAACGGATCGGCCATGCTTTCTCTGGTCAGTGACCGCACCGCGGCGGTCGGTTCACGTTGGAATCGCCTTCCGGCACCCTGCCGGGAAAACGATAATGATTCTCCATATCAACTCCCAACGTAGGAAGACGAGGGGGTGATGTCAACCCGAGATGGGGCCTTTCCCCCGGGGGCTTTCGACTGGCATGGCGCGGCCGTTGCACGCCCCTGCAGCACCTTTTCCCCGATCCCCGAAAGCGCAGATGCAAGGCGAGAGGCAGGAGCGCGATAGCCCCCCCGAAACGGTGCTCGTCCTGGGCGGCGGGGGTATGAAGGGTGTGGCTCACGTGGGTGCGTGGAAGGCGCTCGACGAGGCAGGGTTCCGCCCGGATGCGATCATCGGCACCAGCATCGGATCGGTGGTCGGAGCCTGCCTGGCGGCAGGCCTCGGATGGCGGGAGCTTGCCGAGATCGCCCGCGCGGTGCGGAAGGACGACATCGTCTCCATCAACCGCCGGGCCATCTGGCTGGGAGGGGTGCGCGAGACCTCCGTCTTCGAGGCGGAGCGGTATCGCGAATGGCTCGAGCGCAGCCTTCCCGTCGACAGCTTCGAGGACGTCGGGATCCCCCTGCGCATGAACGCCGTCTCGCTGATCAGTGGCAAGGAGGTCTGGTTCGGCCACGGAGCCGTGGAGAACCTCCCCCTCCTGGAGGCGGTCTATGCGTCGTGCGCCCTCCCGGTCTATTTTCCGCCGGCGGAGATCGATGGTGACCTCCTCGTGGACGGGGGAATGCTCGACGTGCTCCCGATCCTGCAAGCGGCGGAGTGGGGGGCCCGCAGGATCATCGCCGTCGATCTCGGCGCGGACATGATGATCCCGGAAGCGAGCGTGTTCGACCGGGGGATGATCCCGGTCCACGACCGGGTGGTGAACCTGCTGATCCGCAAGCAGCACGAGCTCATCTGGAAGGCGTGGGAGGGCCCGCCGGTGCTCCACATCCGACCCCGACTCGGCACCCTCACGAACTGGGAGTTCGAGCGCTCCCAGTTCCTGCTCGAAGAGGGGTATCGGGCGGCGCGGATGGCACTGGATGGTGCGGGAGGCTTCTTCGAGGAGGGGAAGGGACCGGAGCCGGACAGGGAACCGGATTCCGCCACGGATCGTTTTCGCGGCTGGATGCGGAGCGCGCGACACCGGCTGAAGGCGGGGTAGCCCGCCGGCAGACCGCCAGCCCAAAATAGAGACGTCCCAACGCCACTGGCGTCGGGACGTTCTCTCTACTACAAGC
>SKRI01000250.1 GCA_007118565.1 Gemmatimonadota bacterium
CGGAGCCAGCACCGGAACCGGGAGGCCGCCGTCTCCCGGCTGCGGAAGCTGCTGCGCTCCGCCCTCAAGCAGGAGAAGAAGCGGCGGCCGACGCGGCCGACCCGCGCCTCCAAGGAGCGGCGTCTTCAGGAGAAGAAGCACCGCGCCCAGGTCAAGCGGCAGCGGGGTCCGGTGCGGCGGGACGAGTAGGGGGAGCTGCGCGGCTGGCCGCTCGTGGCTCAATCCAGACATCGCGCACCGCCCTGATCGCGCGAGCGGCGAACCGCCAGCCGAGCCGCTATCTCAGGCTTTCCCACAGATAGAGCGTCGCCACCGAGCGGTATGGCCGCCACGGCTCCGCCATCTCCCGCAGCTCCTTCGCGGCCGGCCGCTCATCGAGTCCGTAGGCGCGCTGCACCCCCACCCGGAAGCCGAGGTCGTCCACCGGCAGGACGTCCGGCCGGCGCAGGGAGAAGATGAGGGCCATCTCCGCCGTCCATCTCCCGACGCCGTGCACGCGGGTGAGCGCCGCGATCGCCTTCTCGTCCGGAAGGGTGGCGATATGCTCCGGGTCGAGGCTGCCGGAGCTCCAGTGTGCGGCCAGGTCGCGGATGTAGGCGGCCTTGGCGCGGGAGAGCCCGCATCCGCGCAGCTCCGCCTCCCCGAGCCGCGCCACCTCCTCCGGCGTCGGGTATCCACCCGCCCCGAGGCAGGCGAAGCGGCCGTCGATGGTCCCGGCCGCGGCCATGGAGAGCTGCTGCCCCACGATGGCGCGGGCCAATGCCCGCCAGAGGTCCGGCTGCACCGGGCGCTCAAAAGGTCCTACCCGGTCGATGACCGCCACGAGGGCCGGATCCGCCCGCAGGTGGGCGACCGCGGCTGCGGACGGACGGAGGGCCGCTCCCTCCCACGCTCCCTCCGGCATCGACGGGGCCGCTACGGGTGCGCTTCCCGCCCCTTCTCCGCCAGCTCCCGGAGCCCGTCCCCCTCCAGGCGGTACGAGTGCCACTCGGAGAGCTGGATGGCGCCACGACGCTCGTAGAAGCCGATGGCGTTCTCGTTCCAGTCCACGACCATCCACTCCATGCGGCCGCACCCCTTGCGGACCGCCTCCTCCACCAGGAACTGGAACATCGCCCCGCCGAAGCCGCGCCCGCGGTACTCCTTGAAGACGAAGATGTCCTCCAGATAGAAGGTCGGGAGCGCCAGGAAGGAGGAGTACGCCTCGTAGGTGAAGGCGTAGCCCACGTCCTTCTCGTCGATGGTGGCCAGATAGGCTCGGTACTTGGGCGCCGAGCGCTCGAACCCATCGTGGACGAGCCGCTTCTTGGCCTCCTCGGGCGGCGGGTCCATCCCCTCGAAGGCGGCGTGCGCGTCG
Organism: Gemmatimonadota bacterium; assembly: GCA_007118565.1. Classification (GTDB taxonomy): domain Bacteria; phylum Gemmatimonadota; class Gemmatimonadetes; order Longimicrobiales; family Longimicrobiaceae; genus SKRI01. The sequence continues at coordinate 1,358 of SKRI01000250.1, forward strand.
ATCAGGGCCAGCAGCACCTCGGCGTCGTCACGGGTGGCGCGCCGGATCCGGATGTCATTCTTCATTGTTCGGTCGATGGATTCGTTTGGGAGATGTCTTGCATCGTCTCAGGCCACCCATTCCTTCCACTGCGTCTCGGCATGCCCCACGGAGATGTGCTTCCCCATCCGCACGAGCGGGGTCTTCAGCAGCGCGGGATCCTCCTCCACGAGGGAGGCGACCCGGTCCTCGCTGAGATGCGCGACGTGTAGTCCGCGGTCCCGGAAGCGCTGCGCGTCGCGGTCGAGCAGCGCCTCCGAACCGAACTTCTGCACGAAGCGGCGCAGCTCCCCTTTCGACGGCGGCTTCCGCTTCAGGTCGACGAAGTGGATGGGGATCCGTCGCTCCTTGAAGAAACGCTCCGCCTTCCGCGTTTCCTTGCATTTCTTCGTGCCGAAGATCTGTACGCCTTCCATGGTCAGGTCGAGCTTCGAGTCACGCGCACGCGCTCCAGCAAAAGGAGCCCGAGGCAGAGGCCGATGTGGATGGGGAGCGTCAGGGCGATGATCTCCCCCGTCGCCTGGTTCACCAGCGGCGTCAGGCGGAGAAGCAGCCCGAGGAGGGCGATCCCGATCACCGCTGCCGCCACCCACAACGCCCATCGCCCCGCCCGCCCCCGCACCGCGGCGGGCACCAGCGCGGCCAGCGCCAGCCCGAGCGGGGTCAGGTTGAAGAGGTTCGCGTTTGCGTGCGCCGCCGTGTGGTCGGTCAGGAGCCAGAGCCCGAGGAGCAGGAGGCCGCCGATCCCGGTGACGAACCCCCACACCCCGCCCAGCACTGCCAGCCCGACGCGCGCCGAGCGCCATCTCCCCCACATGCCCAGCGCGGCCAGCACCCCACCCGCGAGGATTCCGATGCCCAGCAGGAGGGCGAGGTGGCTGGGCGGCGAGTCGGGCGGCAGCGCGCGGCCCGATGGAACGACCACCCGCTCGTCGAGCACCAGCGGCTGGCGATTCCCCTCAGCGTCCGCCACGGTGATGGCGCGCAGGTGGTCCTCGAGCCGCATCGGGATGAACATCTCCTCCCACACCGAGATCTCCCGGTCGGTGGCCGGCCCCAGCCCGGCGTGGATGCCGAGGTAGAGGGGAAGATCGTCCCCCACCAGGCGACGGGAGTGGCTGCGGAAGGTCGTCCCCGAGGGGACATGGCCGGTCTGCTCCCGGATCTGGCCGCCCAGGGCGTGGTCGAGGGCGTCGCGAACCCGGGTGGAGCAGTTGTCGTGGAAGTAGTCGTACCGGTAGTCGCGGTTCTCGGGGAGGGCGTTCCACTCCAGGAACTCGTAGAGGCGGAGCCGCTCGGCCGGGGTCAGGTTCAGCTCCTGCACGGTGACGAGCCGGTTGTCCCGGCGGTAGATCTCCACCGTGCTCTCGATGGGGAACGGCGCCATGGAGTACAACATCCGCCCCTGGACGAAGCGCAGGATGAAGTTCTCCTGGTCGAAGTCGAAGATCCCGTAGTTGTAGGTTGGGTCCCGGCCGCGCTCCGGATCGTGGATCCAGATGGCGTTGTGACCGAAGCGCTCCCACACCTGATCTCCCGGCCCCGCGACCACGTGGAAGACGCGCAGCGCCTCCCCCGGCTCCTGCGCGGCGGCGGGACTCACCTGCGTCACGATCCCTGCCAGGAGGACGGCGGCCAGGAGGAAAGCCGTCCGGGAGAGGCGGCCGGGCCTCACCCTAATTCGCTCCCGTCTCCGCTGGCGCCGAGCGCTCAGATCCCGAGAATCCACGCCGCGATGGAGAAGTAGATGAGCAGGCCCACCACATCCGCGATGGTGGTCACGAGAGGGCCGCTCGCCACGGCCGGATCCCCGCCGAACCGGGCGAAGAGGAAGGGAAGCGTCATCCCGAGAAGGTTCGTAATGAGCAGCATCACGACCATGGTGAGCATGACCACGGCCGCGAGGTCCCATCCTCCCCGGAATAGGCCGAGAGACCCTCCCAGGATTCCGATGGTGACACCGATGGTGATCCCCACGAGAGCCTCGCGCAGAAAAACGCGCCACCATTCCTTCATGAGCACGTCCTCGGTGCTCAGGGCGCGGATGAGAATCGTCGCGGACTGGGTTCCCGCATTGCCTCCGGTGGCAATGACCATGGGAATGAAGAAGGCGAGGGTCACCATGGCCGTCAGCGTATCCTCGAACGCCGCCATCACCTCCGCCGAGATCAGGTTCACGAAGACCAGGATCGCCAGCCATCCGATGCGGGTGCGATACAGCGTCCACAGGGTCGCCTCCCAGTACCCCATCCGGAGCGGCGCTACGGCGGAGATCTGGTGGAAGTCCTCGGTGGCCTCCTCCTCGGCCACGTCGAGGAGGTCGTCGACGGTGACGATGCCGAGCAGGATGCCGCCGGAGTCCACCACCGGAAGCGCGACCTGATCGTAACGCTGAATGATCCGGACGGCATCCTCCCGGTCGTCGGAGGCGGCCACGCTCACGAAGCTCTCGTCCATGAGGTCCGTGATCCGGGCCTCCGGATCGGCCAGGATCAGCTTTCGAAGCGTGAGGTCGTCGAGAAGCTTCCAGTTCACGTCGACGACGTAGACCCGATTGACCGTCTCCCGGTCCTGGCCCCACTGCCGAATGTGGGCGATCGACTCCTCGACCGACCACTCCGGATGCACCGCCAGGTAGTCGGGCGTCATCAGACGCCCGACGCTCTCCTCGGGATACCCGAGGAGCTGCCGCGCCTCTGCGAGATCCTCCGGCGACAGGAGATTGAGAAGGCGCCGAGTGACCTGTCCCGGAAGCTCCTCCAGCAGCTCCGTCCGGTCGTCCGGGGCGATGTCGTGCAGGAGAGACCGTGTTTCCTGGTCGGTCAGCGCGGCGAGGAGCTCTTCCTGATCTCCCGGATCCAGATGGGAAAAGGCCTCTGCAGCCATCTCCCGCCGCAGCGCACGGAAGAGGAGCACGCGGTCGTGCAGCTCGACGCTGAGCAGCAGGTCGGCGAGCTCCGGCGGCGGCCAGTCCTCGAGAGCCTCCCGCAACTTGCCCCACTGCCGCGCGTCGATGAACGCCTGAATCTCGGGTTTGACCAAGGATGTCGGTGTCACGGTCGGGAACTTCAGGTGGGAGGGATTCGGGGCGATCAGCCCTCAATTTTCACGGGAGTACATCGGCACGGCAACCCTGGTCCAAGCGCCGCCGCGCCGGGGTGAGCCCGGACGGCTCAGCGAGGCGGCGGCGTCTTGTCCTGCTTCTCGTCGTGGAGGAGGATCTCCACCACGAGGATCACTCCACCGACGGCGGCGGCCAGGAAGCAGATCATGGCCAGCCCGGGATAGCCGAGGATCTGGAAGTCGGTGTCGACCTGCATCAGCATGGCCGCACCGATGATGAGCGCCGCCAGGATGAGTCCGATCGTGATCCGGTTCGCGATCTTCTGGAGCCCCTCCATCATGTGGACCTCGTCGAAGGCGTCCACCCTCATCCGGAGCTCGTTGTCCGCCACCGTGTCCAGCACCCGGTTCAGCCGCGCCGGGAGGCGCTGCATGAAGTCGTTCATCTCCAGGACGCTGGAGAAGAGGTTGGCCGGGGAGGCGCTCTTCAGCATGCGCCGCTGCATGATGTCCGCGGCGTGCCGGCGGATGGCGGCGTTGGGATCGAATGTGGGGTCCAGCGTCCGTCCCACCTCGTCCAGGTTGAGCAGGGTCTTGCCGAGCATGGTGAGGTCCGCCGGGAGGCGTATCCCGTGCTCGGCCGAGAGCCGGTTCAGCTCCATCACGACCCGACCGATGTCGATGTCCTCGACGGTGGAGTCCTGGTGGCGCTCCACGAGCTGCGACACCTTGTGGAGATAATTCTTCTCCTCGAAGTCGGAGCGCTTCGTTCCCATGCCGATGGCGATCTCGGCGGCGTCCTCTCCCCGCCCCTCGCTCACCGCCAGGAGGAGCTTGAGCAGCTTCTCCTGCATGGAGGGAGCGATCCGCGCCACCATTCCCAGGTCGATCAGCGCGAGCTGGCCGTCGTCGGTGAGGAAGACGTTCCCCGGGTGCGGATCGGCGTGGAAGAAACCGTCGACCAGGATCTGCTTGAGGTATGCCTGGAAGAGCTGCTCGGCGAGCGCCTCCCCCTCCATCTCCATCCGCGCGAGCGGACTGAGGGAGGTGATCTTACGCCCCGCCACGAAGTCCATGGTGAGGACGCGGGAGGTCGTGTAGTCCTCTACCGGCTGCGGGACCACGATGCGGTCGAACTCCTTCAGGTTCTCCGCGAGCGCCTCCAGGTTGCGCGCCTCCTTCCGGAAATCGAGCTCCTGCATGAGCGAGCCCTTGAACTCCTCGAGCATCTGGGTCACGGCGTACCGCTTCCCGGCCTCCGAGCGCTTCTCCACCGTGTCGGCCAGATCCTCCAGCACCTCCATGTCGTCGCGGATCATCGAGCGGATCCCCGGACGCTGGACCTTCACCGCCACCGGGCGGCCGTCGCGGAGCACGGCCGAGTGCACCTGGGCCAGGGAGGCGGCCGCGAGCGGCTTCGTCGAGAACTCCCGGAAGGCCTTGGAGATCCGGACCCCGAGCTCTTCCTCGACGATGCGGGTCACCTCCTCCTCGTCGAACGGCTCGACGCGGTCCTGGAGGCGGGACAACTCCTTCAGGACCTCCGGCGGAAAGAGGTCCGGTCGGGTGCTGAGGAGCTGACCGAGCTTGACGAAGGTCGGTCCCATCTCCTCCAGGTCGTCCGCCATCCCGCTGGCATCCGTGTCCTCCCCCTCCTCCCCTGGCCGGTCCTCGTCGGGGAGCGTATCGTCAAGGCCTGCGCGGTCTCGCAGGTCGGACCGCCCATATTTCAGGAAGAGGCGGGTCAGATCCTTGTACCGCTTCAGGTGCTTGGCGTCGAGCGTGTGTCCCATCGTTCGTCCCGGGTCGGGTGCGGATGACGACCATTGCCGCGGAGGCGGCCTCGCCGCCTCTGAGGCAATTTCCGTTCACGCCTCGCGATTTCCCCCTTATTTCAACGGAGGCCTCATGTTTCGCGACGACGCACTGCAGGACCGGGTGGTTCTGGTCACCGGGGGCGGATCCGGCCTCGGCCTCTCCATGGCGAAGCGCATGGCCGCCCTCGGAGCCCGGATCGCCATCACCGGCCGCACCGAGGAGAAGCTGCGGGACGCGGTAGGGGAGATGGGGGGAGATGAAGCGCGCGCATACGGCCATCCGGCCGATGTGCGGGACGCGGAGAGCGTCGGGGAGATGGTACGCGCCGTGGCCGACCACTTCGGCCGCATCGACGTGCTGGTCAACAACGCCGCCGGCAACTTCCTCTCCGCCACCGAGGATCTTTCCCCCAACGGCTTCGACGCGGTGGTGCGCACCGTCCTTCATGGGAGCTTCCACGCCAGCCACGCGGTCGGCAACCTGATGATGGAGCAGGAGGGCGGCGGAAGCATCCTCAACATCGTCACCACCTACGCCTGGACCGGCTCGGCCTTCGTGGTCCCCTCGGCCTGCGCCAAGGCGGGCGTGCTGGCGCTGACTCGCTCGCTGGCCGTGGAGTGGGCAACCTACGGGATCCGGGTGAACGCCATCGCCCCCGGCCCCTTCCCCACCCCTGGCGCGTGGGAGAGGCTCATGCCCACGCCCGAGATCGAGGCCGAGGCGCGCGCTCGCGTCCCGGCCGGCCGCTTCGGCGAGCACGAGGAGCTGGCCAACCTGGCCTGCTTCCTGGTCTCCGACGC
>SKRI01000096.1 GCA_007118565.1 Gemmatimonadota bacterium
CCAGGAGGTTTGTCTTCCCCTGGCCGTTGTCTCCCAGCAGGGCGGCGCCCCGCGGATCGAGCTCGAGCTCCAGCCCCGCGAAGTTGCGGAAGTCGGTGAGCCGGAGGTGGGAGATGTGCAACGAATCAGGAGACGTGGCTCGCCGTTCGCAGCTCGCGGGTCGCTTCCCCCGCCCCGAAACGCGGCGGGGCCTGGCCCCACCCCTCGTGGGTGAGTAGCCAGCGCTTGATGTCGATCCCGCCCGAGTATCCGCCGAGCCCCCCACCCGTAGCCACGACCCGATGGCAGGGGACGATGAGGGGGATGGGATTGCGGCCGTTGGCCTGGCCCACGGCGCGGGAGCCGCCGGGGCAGCCGACCACCCCGGCGATCTCGGCGTACGAGCGCGTCTCCCCGAAGGGGATGCGGGAGAGCGCCTCCCAGACCCGCCGCTGGAACACGGTTCCGGCCGGTGCCAGGGGGAGGTCGAAGGCGCGCCGCGCACCTGCGAAGTACTCGCTCAGCTGCCGGGAGATGCGCTCACCGAAGGCGTCGTCGGACAGGGGCGAGCCCTCCGACCCCGGATCGAAGCGAAGCGCGCTCAGCCCAGCGCTCGTGTACTCCACGACGAGTGGACCGAGCGGGGAGTCGATCCGGATCTGCCGCCTCTTCGGCGTCATGGTTGCCATCGGGCCTCCTTGTCTGGCGGTGAGGCGCGCTATACGCCGTGGAAGTCCGCCTTCCGCTTCTCGAGGAAGGCGGTCATGCCCTCGCGCATGTCGTCCGTTGCGGCCAGGAGACCGAAGAGGTTGGACTCGAGTCCCAGTCCGTCGTCCACCGACATCTCCATTCCTCGCGTGGCGCACTCGATGGCCAGCCCGATGGCGACGGGGCCGTTCCCGAGGATGGTCGAGAGGAGCCCGCGTGCCTCCTCGGTGAGGCGCTCCGGCTCGCAGACGCGATTGGCGAGGCCGATGCGGTGGGCCTCCTCCGCGTCGATCATCTCCCCGGTCAGCATCAGCTCGAGCGCCCTGCCCTTCCCCACGATGCGGGGCAGGCGGAGGGTTCCACCGTAGCCGGGGATGATCCCGAGCTTGACCTCGGGAAGTCCGAACTTGGCACGGGAGGAGGCGATGCGCAGGTGACAGGCGAGGGCAAGCTCGCACCCGCCGCCCAGGGCAAAACCGTTGACCGCGGCGACGAACGGCTTCCGGGAAAGCTCGATGCGGCGAAAGACTCGCTGCCCGGCACGGCTCACATCCACCCCGTCCACCGGCCCCATCTGCGACAGCTCCCGGATGTCGGCGCCGGCAACGAAGGCCTTCTCCCCCGTGCCGGTCACGATGACCCCGCCCACGTCCTTCCGCTCGATGACCTCGTCGACCGCGCGCCCCAGCTCCTCGATGGTCTGCGCGTTCAGGGCGTTCAGCTTGTCGGGCCGGTTCACCGCGATCGTGGCGATCCGCTCGGAGACGTCTACGGTGAGGTTCTGGTAGCTGCTCATAGCTCGGAGGTCAGGGAGAGATGGGCGCGAGTCAGGGAAAGCTAGGGGGGCTCCCGGTGCGGAGCAATGTGCGACCACCCAGCCCGCTGCGCGCTGCCCGGGGGAGAGAGGGGTGGGTCAGCCGACTTGCCGCGCCGAGGCACCGGGCCTAGCGTCGAGGCACCGTTTCTGCATGGACCCTCCGCGCGGGCATAGCGACCCGAACGGCCCCTGCCTTCGAAGGTTTTTTCTTTCTCTTTTCTGACTTCCTGACTCATAGGGACCGGACGATACCTCGCTCAGGGCGCGGTGCGTCATCGGCCCCCGATTGGAGATTGTAGTGGATATCTCGGCGCTCAGATCGAAGACGATCGCGGAACTGCACGACATGGCCGACGAGCATGGCCTGTCGAACTATTCGAGCCTGCGCAAGCAGGACCTGATCTTTCGCATCGAGCAGAACCTGCTCGACTCCGAGGTCGTCCTCCGCGGTGAGGGCGTCCTGGAGGTCTTGCCGGAGGGATACGGGTTCCTCCGCTCGCAGGACTGGAACTACCTTTACGGACCGGACGACATTTACGTGTCGCCGAGCCAGATCAAGAGGTTCGACCTGCGCACGGGAGATACCGTCCTCGGGCAGGTCCGCCCCCCCAAGGAGGGCGAGCGGTACCTTGCCCTGCTGAAGGTGGAGAGCGTCAACGGGGACGATCCCGAGGGAGCCAAGCTCCGCACCGTCTTCGACAACCTCCGCCCGCGCTACCCCGATGAGCGTCTCCACCTGGAGCGGACCAATGGGGACATGTCGATGCGGGTGATGGACCTGCTGGCTCCCGTCGGGAAGGGACAGCGCGGGTTGATCGTGGCACCCCCCAAGGCCGGGAAGACCATCCTCATGCAAAAGATCGCCAACGCGATCACGGAGAATCATCCCGAGGTGCACCTCATCGTGCTGCTCATCGACGAGCGGCCCGAGGAGGTCACCGACATGGAGGAGAACGTCGACGGTGAGGTGATCTCCTCGACGTTCGACGAGCCGGCGGATCGGCACACCCAGGTGGCCGAGATGGTCCTGGAGAAGGCGAAGCGACTCGTCGAGGCCGGCAAGGACGTGGTGATCCTGCTCGACTCGATCACCCGGCTCGCACGTGCGTACAACGTGACCATACCACACTCCGGGAAGATCCTCTCCGGCGGCGTGGACGCCAATGCGCTGCACAAGCCGAAGCGCTTCTTCGGGGCCGCGCGCAACATCGAGGACGGCGGCTCGCTCACCATCGTGGCTACCGCGCTGGTGGAGACGGGGAGCCGGATGGACGAAGTGATCTTCGAGGAGTTCAAGGGAACCGGCAACCTCGAGCTCGTCCTGGACCGCGGCATCTCGGACCGACGGATCTTCCCGGCCATCGACATCAATCGCTCCGGAACGCGCCGCGAGGACCTGCTGCTCGAGGAGGCGGAGCTCAACCGGGTCTACCTCCTGCGCAACTTCCTGGGGGACATGCCCGCGGCCGAGGCCATCGAGTTCCTCCTCAAGCGCATGACCAAGACCGAGAACAACGAGGAGTTCCTGGCCTCCATGGCCAAGGGGGGATGACACGCCGGCAGGGATCGGGCTGGTGAGCGAGGATCCGGACACGGTCGCCGACAGCCGCTTCGCCGAGGCGCTGGAGCGGACGGGGACTCGAGATCCGCGCGACTACTTCCGCGAGCGGCTGCGCGCGCTCCGCGACGACGATCGCGCCGCCTACGACGAGGCGGCGCGATTCTACCGGGAGCGGGTGGTCGACGCGATCGCCTCCGGTGAGGATCCGATCCGCGCCTGGCGCGCGTACGGCCTGCACCTGGCCGAGCGGGCCGCACCCGGGCAGATCGTGCAGATCGACCGGGAGGGGCGCAGCACGCCGTACACTCCCGACGCCCCCTGGGACGCCCTCATCATCCACCTCCCGGACGCCGTTCGCACCCCCGCCACGATCATCGGAATGCCCGCAGGTCTCTCCCCCGCGCAGCGCGCCACCTGCGACATCCTGGCTCCACGACAGACCGCTTGATTCGGGCCCCTCGATTCCCCATCCTTCCCGGCTTGGATCGATGCCACCACACCGGCGAGAGATGCAGATGAACGTGGGCACGGCGGACGGCTCGGGAAAGATGCAGGCGCTGATCATCGTCGGGCACGGCTCGCACCTGAGCGCCACCTCGAGCGCCCCGGTCTACCGGCACGCGGACTCGGTCCGTGCGCTCGGCGCCTTCGCCGAGGTGCGCGAGTGCTTCTGGAAGGAGGAGCCTTCCCTGCGGGTCGTCCTCGACCTGGTGGAGGCGGACGAGGTCTTCGTCGTTCCCCTCTTCATGTCCGAGGGCTACTTCACCGAGGAGGTCATCCCGCGCGAACTCGGCCTCGACGGGCCGGCTCCCTCCATCACCCGGATCGGCCCGCGCACCATCCACTACTGCGCGCCGGTCGGAACGCACCCCGGGATGTCCCGGCTGATCCTCCGGCGGGCGGAGGAGACTGCCGGTCTCAGCGACGAGGAGGCGGGAAGCACGGGGCTCCTGGTGATCGGGCACGGCACGGAGCGCAATCCACGCTCCTCCGAGGTGGTGTACGAGGTGGCGGCCGGGGCGCGGGAGGAGAATCTCTTCGCGTCGGTCCGGGTCGGCTTCCTCGATCAGGCGCCCGAGGTGGACGACGTGCTCGAGGCGATGAACGAGGAGCGCATCGTTCTCGTCCCCTTCTTCGTGGCTGAGGGGTGGCACACCCAGGAGACGATCCCGGACGACCTCGGCATCCGCCGGCCGGACGCCGGCCGGGTCAGCGAGCTCGCCGGCCGCACCATCTATTACACGCCTCCGGTCGGCACCTTCCCGGAGGTGGCGGACATCGTGGTGCAGCGGGCGCGGGAGGCGGGGGCCGAGATTCGTTCCGGCAGAAGCGGGGAAATGGCTCATGTCTGACGTCGCCGCGGCCCGGGACGCGCTCGTCCGCTGGATCGACGAAGCGGGCGAGGAAGGCCGCACCTTCCTCCAGCTTCGGCTCGATCGGACGGCCGACGGCTACCGGATCCGTCATGAGGAGGACGCCGGGGTGGGGGAGTCGGATCTCTCGATGGCGGCCGATCCGCTCGCAGCCCGCGACATCGCCCTCACCACCGCGGAGGGAGAGCACCGCCCCCTCAAGACCGCACCGAACCTGCGGCGCGGATGGCTGCTGCGCGGCCTCTCGGAGCGGGAGCTGTGGACGGCGCTGGACTACCTCTACCCCGCGGCGGCGCTGCATCGCTACCGGGAGATGGAGGGCACCCTCGAAATCACCCCCTGGCGTGAGGTGGCCGACCGACAGAGCGGAATCTACTCGGCGGTGGGGCTGCTCGAGGAGGAGGCAGTCGAGCGCGCGGTCGAGGCCTGCTGCGAGGACGCCGTCTGTCTCCGGAAGGTGCGCTGGGGCATTTCGGGCGCCCGGAACGGCTCCGCAGCCGCCCCGGAATCCGTCCCCTGCCCCGAGGCGTGCTCGATCTTCGTCTCCTTCGCCCGGAGCGTGCTCGTCCAGGAGCGGAGGCCGCGCGCGGCGGCGGGACCGCTCGGCACCCTGTCGGAGGCGGAGGCCGAGCAGATCCGTGCTGCGGTCGAGGCCGCCGGGGCGGGCACCGCCGTCACCGTCCGTGAGGGGGAGTTCTCGAATCCGCTCAACCAGCGTCGGCTGCGATACCTGTCCGCCCGACTGGCCGATCCGGAGATGGGCTCCCCGGTGCCGCGCCCGGAGGGGCTCCGCGAGCCGTGCGACGGCTGCCCGCGCCCCGAGCCGTGTGAGGGGTGTCCGCTCGTCGCCGACGTGTAGATCCGCCGGCGATCCGCTCCGCGCCCCTTCGATCCCACAGCTACCGAGATGAATCCGCCAGAGATCACCCGGACCCGCTGGGAGCTTCGCTTCTCCGACGCCTCCCCCCCCATTCGCGGAGACCTGCGCGTTCCGACCGCGGCCACGCCCACGGCGGCCGTGGTCATCTGCCACGGCTTCAAGGGGTTCCGGGAGTGGGGGTTCTTCCCGCCCCTGGCCCGTGCCGTTGCCCGGGCGGGTTTCGCGGCGGTCAGCTTCGACTTCTCCCGGAACGGTGTCGGTGCCGACGGGAGGGACTTCAGCGCGCTCGACCTCTTCGCGGAGAATACGCACTCACGCAATGTGGAGGAGATCGGGCTCGTCGTCTCGGCGGTGCTCGACGGCTCCCTCGCGGACCTCGAAATCCGGAGCCTCGGGCTCCTCGGTCACTCCCGCGGCGGCGGGGAGGCGGTGCTGGCCGCCGAGCAGCTCCCGGTCGACGCGCTCGTCACCTGGGCAGCCATCTCCACCGTGCGCCGCTGGGAGGAGGAGCAGATCCGCAGATGGGGGAAGGGCGGAACCGTAGTGATCGCAAATGCACGCACCGGCCAGCAGATGCCGATGGGTCCCGGCTACTGGCGGGACATCGAGGAGAGCGGCGAGGCGCTGGACATCGAGGCGGCCGCTCGCCGGCTCCGGGCGCCCTGGCTGATCGTCCACGGAACGGCGGACGAATCCGTCCCGGTCGACGAGGCCAGGGAGCTGTCCCGTCACGCCACGGCAGCCCGGCTTCACGAGATCGACGGCGGCGGCCACACCTTCGGGGCCACCCATCCCTTCGCAGGCCCCACCCCCCATCTCTCCGAAGCCACGCGGGCGACGATCGACTGGTTCGGGGAGCATCTGTCCGCGACCGGAACAGGCCTGTCGGACCGACCCGCGGACGAGGGCGTCCACCTCCCGTGAGGCCGGGTGAAATCAGTATTGTTTCGGAAGAATGGCCCCGTTATTGTAGTCCTTCTGCACGCTGAGCGAGTGCGCCACCCAAATACATTCCTGCAGGGAGCCTGAAGAGATGCCCTACGTGATCACGGAGCCATGCATCGACACCAAGGACGCCAGCTGCGTGGAGGTGTGTCCAGTCGACTGCATCTACGAATCCGAGGAGCACTTCTACATAAACCCGGACGAGTGCATCGACTGCGGCGCGTGCGAGCCCGAGTGCCCGGTACAGGCGATCTTCCCGGACACGGACGTCCCGCCCGAGTGGTCGGAGTACATCGACAAGAACCGGGAGATGTCCGGCCTCTGATCGATCGACTTCGGAATGAGGAGGGCCCGCACGGTACCGTGCGGGCCCTTTCTTTTTCGTGCGGTCGTCAACAGGTCGCCGAAGAAGTCGACTTTCGAAGCCTTCGGAGGCGGAAACGCCGTCCGCGGGAGTGCAAGGGCGCTTCGCTCCGCCATATCCCGCTCCGGCGTCCCCGCCTCCTTCGGCCGACGAGCGTGAGCAACCCAATTCTTCAGCGACCTGTTGAATGCTACTGGCGTGCCTGCCGGCCCAAGACGCGCTCCACGTAACCATTGTCCGGATTGGCTCCCCGCCGCAGGGCGCGATCCACCGTTCCCGGTCCCCGGTTGTATGCGAGCAGGGCCAGGCGCACGTCCCCGTCGTAGCGATCCTTGAGCTCCCGGAGGTAACCGAACCCGAGGTCGAGGCTCAGCTCCGGACTCCGCAGGTCACGCGGCGTTGTTCCCGGCCGCAGCCAGGCCGCTGTCCGGGGCATTATCTGCGTCAGGCCGGCGGCTCCTCCCGGACCTACCGCGTTCGGCCGAAACCCGCTCTCCACGCGAACGAGGCCGAACGCCACCTGCGGATCGATGCCGTGCGCGCGCGCCGCCTCGTAGATCCGGCGTGCTAGCTCCGGCGTAGGCCGCCGATTCCCGCGCACATACGTCCTGATCAGCTCCTCCCCGCTCCGAAGCTCCGGTAACGTATCCGCCGGGACCCCCCGCTCGATCTCCAGCGCCTGGACACTGGGAAGCAGCGAAACCTCCGGCGCCTCGCCAGCCACGGCGACAGTGCTGCCGTGCGCAAAGCCGACGAGCCACACGGCGCCGAGCAGGGCCACGACGGCCACCCAGAACCCCGAGCCGAGACGTCCCCTGCGAAACGGCACGATCCGCCGATCTCTTTCCATCGAATTTCGAAAGCATCGGAAATAGCCGAAGCCCCAAGTTAATGCGAGGCTCCGCTCCCGGGAAGTCGAGAACGGATCTTGCCAGCTGCCCGCGGCCGATCTTTCGTCACCCGCACGCATCGAGGACCATGCCGCTCTCTGCCGGAAGTCCTGTTCCGGATCTGACGCTCCCGGCCCACGACGGCGGCCGGATCTTTCTCGGGGACACTTCGCGTGAGGGGCCCGCGGTGCTCCTGTTCTTTCCCCTCGCCTTCACGGACACCTGTGCGGAGGAGCTGTGCACGGTGGGCGACGATCTGGGCAGCTATGCGGAGCTGGACGCGCGGGTCTTCGCCATCAGCGTGGACTCACCCTTCGTCCTCGATCGCTTCCGCACCGAGTGCGGGGCGAACTACCCATTCCTGTCGGACTTCAACCGCGCGGCGAGCGAGGCCTTCGGCGTTCTCCGCACGGCCCCCCTGGGGCCGGGGCTCCGGGGAACTTGCGACCGGGCAGTGTTCGTAGCGCACGAAGGGAGGGTCCGATATTCCTGGCACTCCACGAACCCGGGCCTCCTCCCGCCCTTCGCCGAGATCAAGCAGGCGCTCCGAGAGATCCGGAGCGTTCGGAAGGATCAGCTCATGCGCCCCACAGGGTGAGAGGCGGAATCCGGGTCCCGGCTCAGGAGGCTTTACGCAGGATGTCAAGCATCTCCCCGCGGGAAAAGCGGTAGGCCTCGTTGCAGAAGTGGCAGACGACCTCGGTCTCATCATCTCCCTCCTCCTCCACGAGACGGTTCACCTCGGGCTCGCCCAGGCTGATGATGGCGCGCTCGAAGCGATCGCGGGTGCAGGGGCAGTGGAAGCGCACGCCCTGACCTTCCAGCGGTCGGAAGCCGTCCGGGAATATCCGTCCGAGGATCTCCTCCGGCGAAAGCCCGGCTCGGATCAGCTCGGTCGGGTGCGGAAGCCCGGCGATCCGGCGCTCCAGCTCGACCACCAGGTCGTCGTCCGCCTGCGGCAGGATCTGCACGAGAAAGCCGCCCGCGGCCGCCACCGACCCGTCCCGCTCGACGAAGACACCGATTCCCACCGCGGAGGGCGTCTGCTCGCTGCGAGCCAAATAGTGGGCCAGATCCTCGCCGATCTCCCCGCTCTGCAGCTCCACCATGCCCCGGTACGGCTCCCTCTCACCGATCTGCCGGGAGACGCTCAGATAGCCGCTCGTCCCCACCACCCCGGCTACGTTCAGCTTTCCGTTCACGCTCTCGGCGTGCACGGCCGGTCGGGCCACCATTCCCCGCACCTCACCTCTTCCGTTGGCGGAACAGAGAATGCGTCCAGCCGGACCGCGGCCGTTGACCTCGATGGTGAGCAGGCTCTCATCTCGCTTCAGGGTGGCCGCGGCCAGAAGGAGGGCCCCCATGGCAGTGCGTCCGAGCGCCGCGGTCACGGCGGGGAACGTCCCGTGCCGCTCCTGGAGCTCGGCCACCGTGCGGGTGGCCTCGATGGCATACGCGCGCACCCCACCTTCGTAGGCGGTGGCACGTGCGATCCGGTTGGTGCTTTCGGGCAAGGTCATGACTCGTCTCGCGATCCAGTATTGCGGGCCGACGTCCTACACTTCCATCTGTGATTTGAGCCATGGACGACGATCGCCGGTCCCTGCTCGCGGAGACCCTCACGTCGTGACGCAGAGAGATTCCGTCCGCGAGGCGTCCCGCGGCAAGACGGTGCTCATCGTGGACGACCAGCCGGACGAGCGCGCCATCCAGCAGGCCATGCTAAGCCACCGCGGGTACGCGGTGAAGGAGGCGGCCGACGGCAGGGCCGGTCTGGACATGGCGCTCGCGGTTCGCCCGGATCTGATCCTCCTCGACGTGGCAATGCCGGGGATGGACGGTTTCGACGTCTGCCGCGCCCTCCGCAAGGACGACCGCACTCGTGAGGTGCCGGTCATTCTGTTCACCGCATCGGTGGTGGGAGAGCTCGCCGACCGCGCACGGGCCGCAGGGGCCACCGGCGTCCTCGAGAAGCCGGTGGACCCCCATGAGGTCGCCGGAGAGATCGAGCGGTTGATCGGCCGGCCCTGAAACGAGCGGGGTCGGGGACGGGGGACAGATGTTTCCGCGGCCCCTTTCTTGCGCTCCATCTCAAGTGCTCACAAGAGTTTCCACCACCTTCAGGGAGCGGATCGATGGGAGACATGAAGAAGGAAGGCGCGAAGCAGGAGATGAAAGGGAAGGGCCAGGAGATGAAGGGGAAGGCACAGAAAACCGTCGGCGACATGCGCGACGACAAGACGCAGCAGGCGAAGGGCGCGGCCAAGGAAGCCGAAGGTAAGGCGCGAGGCAAGGCGGGCGAAGCCGGGCGCAAGCACGGCTGATCTCCTGGAAGGAAAGACCGAGGGGCCCGCGGCAGCGCGGGCCCCTCGGTCTTTGGTGCATCCCTTGCCAGGTGATTCGCCGTCCCCTCCAGGCACCCGACCCGACCCCGCATGAGCGCCGAGGCATCACCCCCGCACCTCGCCGACGACAACCGCCGGTTCCGGCTCGAAGCCGGTCATCTCTACCGGGCCATCATCCTCGCCTTCCTCCTGGCGATCGTCTTCGTCCACTTCGATGCGATCAGCCAGGTATTCCTGCTGATCTACGCCGCCGCGATCCTGGGCGTCGCCTTCAACGCCGTTGCCCAGCGCCTGCCACTGCACCGCAAGTGGGTCGCGGGCATCATCGCCGTCGCCTTCCTGGCGACGCTCGGGGGGCTGGCCTACATCCTCGTTCCGGCGCTGATGGACCAGATCCGGACCTTTGCCGAGCGGATTCCGGAGTACGAGGAGCGGCTGAGGGAGTGGGGAGATTGGGTGCGCGAGCAGACCGGGCTCGACGTGGCGCTCGTGGGGCCGCAGACGGCCGAGGCATTGCAGAATTTCTTCGCGGGGCTGGACACCGAGGCAATCTTCGGACGCGCGCGCGGACTCTTGGAGATCCTCGTCTTCCCCTTCCTGATCGTGCTGGGAGGGCTCTTCGTCCTCGCGAACCCGAACGACCGCCTCCTCACTCCGGTTCTTCGGACCGTGCCCCGCGACATGCGGGACGACGTGCGCAGGATCTTCAAGCTGCTGGGGACGCGGCTGCTGGGGTGGATCCGGGGGACGCTGATCGCCATGGTCAGCGTCGGGGTGCTGGCCACCGTCGCCTTCTCGGTCATCGGCGTCCCCAATGCCCTCCTGCTGGGCACGATCGCCGGGCTCACCGAGTTCGTTCCGATCATCGGCCCCTGGATCGGCGGTGCGCCCGCGGTGGTGATCGCCCTTCTGGACGACCCGACCAAGGCGCTCTGGACGCTGGCCGCGGTGATCGTCATCCAGTTCCTGGAGAGCAATGTGATCACGCCCTGGGCCATGTCCCAGGCCGCGCACATCCACCCCCTGATCACCCTCTTCGCCCTCCTCCTCTTCGGGAGCATCTTCGGCTTTCTCGGCGTCCTGCTGGCGGTGCCGATCGTCATCCTCATCTGGACCACCGTCGAGGTGCTCTGGGTGGACCGGAAGATCCTGACGGGGAGTGACGAGCTCGAGCCCGTGGTGAAGGAGTAGCCTGGACGGAGAGTTCGCCCGGTCCTCGCCGGCGCCCGGCTACCTCCCCGGACGGGGGAAGACCACCAGGCTCTCGTGGCCCCCGCGACTCACCGCAGCCACGCCGAAGAAATGGTTGTCGATCACCACGTTCTCCAGAACGTACTCGTTCACATCGCCCACCCAGCGCGAGTGGTCCCAGGTGGCCGAGGTCGGCTCCCGCCAGTAGATCCGGTAGCCGGCCAGATCTCGGTCGGCGCCCCGCTCCCAGCGCAGCGTCGTATGCGGTTGGACGGCGCCGGCCACGGTCACCTCCCGAGGGGTGGACGGAGCCCATGCGAGCGACGCCAGCGCGGCCAGGTTGAGCGCGGTCATGCGCGCCGTGTACTCGAAGTCCACTGCATCGGCAACATCTCCGTACTCGATCCCGTCCTCTACTCGCACGTCCTGGTGCTGCCGAGTGTAATCCTCGTGCGTCTCGGTCAGGCGTACCGCCGGAAAGCCGCGCAGGAAGAAGGGAGTGTGGTCGCTTCCCCGACCGAAGCGGTCCAGCCGGTAGATGAGCTGCGCTTCGAGCGTCGGCAGGTACCGCTCCGCGGTGCGGACCACATAGCGGCCGAGCTGGCGGGAAGGCGTGTCCAGCTCGCCGCCCGAGTAGAGGTAGCGGCGCAGCTCGGCCTCGTCGGCGTCCGGGCGGATCCCGGGGGCGAAGACCCGCATGGTGGTGTTGTCGGCGAGCCCTGTGATCCCGCGGGTATTGCCGATGATGTCGTTGTTGAGCACCGCCTGCACGTCCCACCCCTCCGCCAGCGCATGCTCGGCCAGGATCTCCCCGCCGAAGAGCCCCTGCTCCTCGCCCGAGAGTGCCGCATAGACGATGGTCGCGTCGAACTCGTAGCGGGACAGGACGCGGGCGGCCTCCATGACCGCGGCGGTGCCCGAGGCATTGTCGTTGGCTCCGGGCGCGTCGATCTCCGCGTCCATCACATCGGTGGCGCGGGAGTCCAGGTGACCCTGGATGATCAGGAAGCGCTCGGGAGATGCGCTCCCGCGCTGGATGGCGACGACGTTGACGATGTTGACGTCATCCGGGATCCGCGGATGTGTTCCCCCCGGGAGGATGTCCGACACGTACCCCACCTCCAGACACCCGCCGCAATCCCGGGAAACGCCCTCGAGCTCCGCATGGATCCAGCGCCGTGCGGCGCCGATCCCGCGCGTGGCTGAGAGGGTGTCGGAAAAGGTGTGACGGGTTCCGAACTCCTCGAGCCGGCGAATGTCCCGCTCGATCCGCTCCGGCGACGCGGCGGCCACGATCTCGTGGATGCGAGGATCCTCGCCGGCGGGCACCGCCCCGGAGGGAAGAGCCGGAGCCGACGCCGCCGCCGGCGGCCCTGCCGGCGCGGGTGGCTCGGCAGCACTCTGAGCGGCGGGCCCGCAGCCGACCGCGGCGACGAGCAGAAAGGCGAGTAGACAGTGGATGCGCAGCGACACGGTTGGCTTCCGGTGAGGGAGTTCGCGGTTTCCCCCAAGATGCGCAACGATTCGCGACCCCGCCACCCGGCGCGGCGCTTGCACGGCGCCGCCGCCGAACCCCTGCGAGGATCTCATGGAAGATACGTATGATGTCGTGGTCATCGGTGGCGGCCCCGCCGGGCTCGCGGCCGCGCTCTGGCTGGCGCGCTATCGGCTGCGCGTTCGGCTCTTCGACAGCGCCGACCCGCGCAACCGCTGGACGGGCGCGGTGCACGGCTACCTGGGGCTCGAGGAGGTCGAGCCGGCCGAGCTTCGGCGCGTGGGACGGGAGCAGGCCATCCACGCGGGGGCGGAGATCGAGGCGGCGTGCGTGGAGGAGGTCCGCGGGGAGATCGACGACTTCGTCGTGACGGTGGGCGATGGTCGCTCGGTGCGCTGCCGGCGTGTCCTCTTCGCCACCGGGCTCCGGGACATCCGTCCGGAAATCCCGGGTCTCGACGACTTCTACGGCAATGGCATCTGGCACTGCGCCGACTGCGACGGTCCGAGCGTGACCGGACAGCGGATCGGAGTCATCGGGTGGGGACGACAGATCGCCGCCTTCTGCATGCAAATGCTCACGTGGACCGACAGCATCACCCTCTTCACTCACGGCCGGGATGCCGAGCTCCCCGCCCGGTCCCGTGAGGCCCTCGATCGCTTCGACATCCGGGTGGTGACGGAGCCGATCGAGAGGATCGAGGGAGACGAGCGGCCGGAGCGGATCGTCCTGCAGGAAGGTGAGAGCGAGATGGTCGAAGCGGTCTTCTTCCACATCGCCTGCGGACCCGGCTCCTCCATGCCCGCCGCGCTCGGCTGCGAGGCGAACGAGGAAGGCATCCTCCAGGTGGACAGGGACTACGAGACCACGGTGCCGGGGATCTATGCGGCAGGCGACATCACCCGCGGCTCCCGTCTGGCCATCCATGCCGCGGCCGGCGGGACGCGCGCGGCAATCGGCATCTACCGGTCCCTCCTCCCCGCCGAGCGCCGCGTCTGAGCAAACCCGTCACCGACTCTCCGTATCGGTTCTCCGCTCCACCGGGGCAGCCAGCGGCCAGAGCCGGTGGTTCCCCTTGAGCAGCGGGGCAAGCGCGGCGAGCAATCCCGACACCGTCTGAAAGCGCTCGGCAGGATTCCTCCTCAGGCAGCGGAGCACGATTTCCTCCAGCTCGGCCGAGATGCGGCGAGTATGCGCGCGCAGCGGGAGCGGGTCCCGGGAAATCTGGGGGAAGTACCGTTCGAGCTGATCGTCCGGGATGTCGTCGGCGTGCTCGGGCGCGGCCGTGCGGCCGGATTCGGAGGCGATGCCCTCGTGACCGGAATCGTCATCTCCATCCCAGAGATCCTCGTCCTCCTCGAGCGGAGTCTCCGTAGGCCACCTCCCTGTGAGCAGCTCGTAGAGCAGCGCCCCGAGCCCGTAGACGTCCGTAGCCGGGGAGAGCGCCTCCAGATGTACCTGCTCCGGAGCCATGTACGGCCCGGTCCCCAGCCGACGTGCGGGCGTGGCCGCCCGCTCCAGCCGCTCCACCACGTCGAAGTCGACGAGCACGGGCACCCCCTCGCGGAGCAGGATGTTCGCGGGCTTGAGGTCCCGGTAGAGAAAGCCGCACCGATGGAGATAGTGCACGGCCGAGCCAATGTGCATGGCGGCCCGAACCGCATCCGGCACCAGGAGCCGCCGCTTGGGGAGGGACTCGAGCACCTCGAAGAGAGAGGGGCCAGCCAGGTACTCGAGGAGGAGGAAGGGCCGGCCTCCCGTGAAGCCGCTCCCGAAGAGGCGAACGATGTTCGGGTGTCGCAGATCCTCCAGCACCTCCACCTCCCTCGCCATCCCATCCGGGAGCGTCAGCGGGACGAACGAGCCGGGAACCCCGACCTTCCCGGTGAGCGCGCACCAGTGGTTGGTGCTCCATACCTGGTAGAGCTCGACATCGGAGCGCGCGGAGAGGTGGCCGATTACGGTGAGGTCCCCGGCGCGCTCCCCCACGGAGAGGGTGAAGCGATCGCGCGGACGGGCCGGGTCCGGACGCCAGGCCCGCGCGGCGGAGAGTCCCTGGTAGCGCGGAGGCAGGATGGTGGATTGCGACATGCGGCGAAGTGGACCGGAGTCGTTTGCGGGCGGCCCCCCTCCTGCAACGCGCGTACCCGGCCGTAGCTGGAACTCCCGAGCACGCGACGGGTAGCTCAGGGTCAGCCCCTCTTTCCATCATCACGTGCAAGGAGAGCCTCATGCCACGCATCATGCTTCTCGGGGTCCTTCTCCTCGCGACCACTCTTCTCGCCGCTCCTGCGGGCGCCCAGGATGTTCCCGATTGGGCACCGCCCACCACGGAGATGCCGCAGATGCCGAACGCGGACGACCTGCGCGGGAACTGGCAGGCGAGCCTCGCGCCCTGGTTTCGGGGGCTGGACCGCGTCTCCGGCCTCTCCACGAGCGACCTCCGGGCCATCCCGGAGGGACGCGGACCGGACAACCGCGCGCTCTACATCCGCTTCAACAGCGGGCACATGCCCGTGGCCGCGTGGACGGATCGCAGCGGGGACGGGCGGGCCGACAACATCGAGATCTTCAAGCATGGACGTATGGTGATCCAGCTCTCGGACTCGAACTACAGCGGCCGAGCCAACGTCCTCCGCTTCTATAATGCCGACGGCTCGCTGGCCCGCGAGCGGCGGTACTGACCGCCTGACCGGGTCGGGGTGAACGACGCGGATCTCGTCTCCGCCTATCGCCGCACAAGGTACGAGCTTCGCCTCACCCCGCCCGTTCGGGTCCGGATCGGCGCGCCGGTCGCGCCCCTCCTTTCCTCCACCGCGATCGTCACCGCCTACAACCCCGCCTCCGAGATCCGGACCGCCGACGTCAACGCCCGTGCGGATTCCCGCCTCGGGGACGTCCTGACCGCGTGGGGCATCCCGCTAATCCGGAGCATCGCTCGGGACCCCGACGGGCCGGAGGAATGGACCGAGCCGGGGTACGCGGTCCGCGGCTTGCCGCGCGTCGTGGTCGTGGAGCTCGCCGAAACGTTCGGACAGAACGCCATCGTCTGGATCGGCGGTGATGCCGTGGCCCGGCTGGTCGTGACACGGCGCGGATTCGCCGGGCTGCCGCTCGGCGCCGCGATCCGGAACGACGCCCCATGACCCCCAACTACCCCGGCATGCCGCACAGATCCGCGTGAAAGCCTCGATCATATGGGATCCCTCCGTGGTCGAGTATCGCTTCGGTCCGGAGCACCCGTTCAACCCGAAGCGGCTCGAGCTCACCGTATCCCTCATCGAGGAGATGGGGCTTCTGAGCCGCCCCGGGCTCCGCATGGAGCCGCCGCGCCCGGCCACCTGGGAGGAGCTCGTCCGCATCCACGACCCTGCCTTCGTAAAGGCGGTGATGCGGCTGAGCGAGGAGGGGGCCGACCTGGCCGAGGCGGCGCGCTGGGGGCTCGGCACCGAGGACACCCCCGTCTTCCCCGGAATGCACCAGATCACCTCCCTGGTGGTCGGCGCCACCCTGCGGGCGGCCGAGATGGTGATGGAGGGAGATGTCCTCCGCTCCTTCAGCGTGGCGGGAGGCCTCCACCACGCCCACCGCCGCTTCGCCAACGGCTTCTGCGTGTACAGCGACCTGGGCGCGGCCATCGCCTGGCTGCGTCAGAAGCACGATGCACGCGTGCTCTATTTCGACTTCGACGCCCACCACGGGGACGGGGTGCAGGCCCTCTTCTATGAAGATCCAAACGTCCTCACCTTCTCCATCCACCAGACGGGGCGCTTCCTCTTTCCGGGGACGGGGTTCGTGGAGGAGCTGGGCGAGGGTGACGGGCACGGCTTCTCTCTCAACGTCCCGCTCGAGCCGTTCACCGAAGACGAATCCTGGATCCAGATCACCGAGTCGCTCTTCCCCGAGATCGCCCGCGCCTTCGACCCCGACGTGATGATCATCCAGTGCGGGTGCGACGGGCACGCCCTCGATCCGCTCACCCACCTGCGCGCCTCGACCCGGCTCTATGAGGAGACGATGCGCATCGTCACCGAGACGGCCGACGAGGTTTGCGGGGGTCGGATCGTGGCCACGGGCGGCGGGGGCTACGACGTCTGGAGGGTGGTGCCGCGGGCCTGGACGCTGGTCTGGGCAGGGCTCACCGGCCAGGACCCACCCGACGAGATCCCGGCCGCCTGGCTCGACCGCTGGTCGCCCGAGAGTCCGGTCGAGCTGCCGACGCGGCTCCGCGACGACCCGTCGGCCATCGAGCCGGTCGAGCGCCGTGCGGACATCGAGCGGATCAACGAACGCTCGGCCATGAACCTCCGCAGCTGCGCCATCCCCCTGATCCGTGGCTGGGGCTTCGGGTTCTGATCCGGTGTCGGAGGTGCTTCCGGCGCTGGTCACGGTCAGGGATGGCCTCCCCGTCACCATCCGTGGCTACGAGAGCGGCGACCGCGCCCGTCTCGAGGCATTCTACGACAGCTTCGAGCCGAAGCGTGCGGCTCAGGGGCTGCCCCCCTCGGGCGCGGACCGGGTGGAGCGCTGGCTGGACGCGGTCCTCCCCACGGGGATCCACCTCCTGGCGGAGGTGGAGGGGCGGCTGATCGGACACGGACTCCTCTGTCCGATGGAGGAGGGGGTGGTGGAGTACGCCGTCTGGCTGCACCAGGACTTCCGCAGCCGGGGCATCGGAACCGCGGTCAACCGCATCGCCGTGGAGGCGGCGCGGGAGGCGGGGTTCCGCAGGATCTGGCTCTCGGTCGAGCCGGGAAACCGCGCCGCGCTGCGGTCGTACTCGCGGGCCGGCTTCCGCATGGTGCCGGGCACCGTCTTCTCCCTGGAGGCGGAGATGGTGCTGGACCTGGAGGAGTGAGCATCGAATTGAGACCGTGGATCCGGATATCTTCTTGCAGGCCCAGGCGACTCCCGCCGTTACGATCCATCCTTCCCACCCGCTACCATGCGCACCCTCCTCTCCCTCTCGGCCCTCATCGCCCTGGCGGCGGCGTGCGCCCCCACGCCGCCCCCGATGCCGGCGCCACCCACCCCGCCCCCCCCGGTCGAGGTCGAGCGCCCCGAGGCCCGCGAGCTCCCCATCTCCCACGCCTTCCTCGAGGCCGTCATCCGCGGCACCCGCTCGGAGAGCGGCGCGCCAGGCGATGCGTACTGGCAGCAGCGGGTCCACTACCGGATCGATGCGGAGCTCGACCCGGCCACCCGCACCCTCTCGGCACGGGCGAGGATCGGCTACCGGAACGAATCACCCGACACCCTGGGCACCCTCGTCCTCAACCTCTACCAGAACCTCTTCGCACCCGGGGCGCCGCGTAACCGGGAGGTTCCCGAGACCGGGGGGGTGCGGCTGGAGCGGATGGCAGCGCAGGACCGGACGCTAACCCGGGGAGGCGCGGGACCGGGAACCTACCAGATCGATCACACCCTGGCCTACGTGCGGCTTCCTACCCCGCTCGCCCCCGGGGAGAGCATGGCCATGCACGTCGACTGGAGCTACCGGATCCCGCCGGCCGGTACCTTTCGCACCGCCTGGGAGGACGCCCTCGGCGGGAGGGCCTTCCAGGTAGCGCAGTGGTACCCTCAGATCGCCACCTACGACGACGTGGACGGGTGGGACACGACCCCCTATCTGGGGGATGGAGAGTTCTACCTCGAGTACGGCACCTTCGAGGTGAGCCTGACGCTGCCGGAGGGATGGCTGGTGAGCGCGACCGGCGTCCTCCAGAACCCGGACGAGGTGCTCACCCCCGAGGCGGCCGCACGGCTCGGCCGGGCGATGGAAAGCCCCGAGATCACCCGGGTGGTGACCGCTGCGGACCACGACGCCCGCAACGTGACCGCGTCGACCATGGACGGTCGGCTGACCTGGCACTTCCTCGCGGAGGACGTGCGCGACTTCGCCTTCGCCACCTCCGACCGCTACGTCTGGGACGCGACCCGGGCGGCGATTCCCACCGGAGACGGACGGACGCGGGTGATCCCGGTCCACGCCCTCTACCGGCCGGGGGCGCCGTACTGGTCGGAGGCCGCGCACCACGCCCGGCACGCCACGGAGTACCTGCACCGGTACATGATCCCGTACATCTACCCGCACGTCTCAGTGGCGGAGGGGCCGGTCTTCGGAATGGAGTACCCGATGCTGAGCTTCATCGGCCGGCCGCAGCAGCGCGAATCGCTCTACGGGGTCATCGCGCACGAGGTGGCGCACCAGTGGGTGCCGATGATGGTGGGGACGCGCGAGGCGCGCGACATCTGGATCGACGAGGGGCTGGCCTCCTACCTCGACGCACTGGCCAGCAAGCACTTCTTCGAGAGCGGAGTGCGCCCCTTCGAGCGCTATCTGGACGCCTACCTGAATGTGGCCGGGACCCCTGCGGAGGTGCCGGTCACCCTGCACACCGATTCGGTGGGGCCGGACCAGGCGCGGGTGGTGGCGGGATACCACAAGCCGGCGCTCCTCTTCCGGGCGCTCCGCCACACCCTCGGGAGCGAGGTGTTCGAGGAGACGATGCGGACCTTCAGCCGGGAATGGCTTCTCCGGCACCCCACGCAGTGGGACTTCTTCAACACCGCGGAGCGGGTCTCCGGCCGGGACCTCACCTGGTTCTTCCACCCCTGGTTCTTCGAGTCGGCGGTGCTGAACCGCGCCATCGAGTCGGTGGAGGCCGCGGACGAGCGGACCGTGCGGATTACGGTGCGGAACGACGGGGAAATCGTGGCGCCGGTCCCCCTCACCCTCACCACCACCGACGGCCGCGAGGTGCGAACGGAGATCCCGGTGGAGGCGTGGAATGGCGGGGCCACCGTCTCGACCACCGTGGACCTTCCGGCGCCCGTCGCCCGCGTGGAGATCGATCCGGAGCAGATCTTCCCCGACGTCGATCGGACAGGGAACGTGTGGGAAGCCGGGAGATGAGGGAGCTCCCGGCGCGCGTCAACCGGCCGACGCGCCGGCCCGCTCCTCGAGCGCCGCGAGCATCTTCTCGTGGATTCCGCCGAAGCCGCCGTTGGACATGATCATCACCACCTCGCGGCCGGTAGCGCGGCTCCGCACATGCTCCACGATGTCGTCCACCACCGGGATGTGGTGGGCGTCGCGCCCCTCGTCCCGCCACCGGGCCACCATCTCGTCCGGATCGAGCGCGGTGCTCGCGTCGTAGCGATCCGGGCGGGCGAGCCCGGCGATGACGATGCTGTCCGCCGCCTCGAACGCCTCCTGGTAGCGGGACTGGAACTCCTTCCGCTGCGCGGTATAGCTGCGGGGCTCGAAGATGGCGACGATGGGTCGGTCGCCGTAGCGCTGCCGTGCCGCCGCCAGCGTCTCCCGGACGGCGGTGGGGTGGTGGGCGAAGTCGTCGATCACGGTGACGCCGCCGACGTCCCCGCGCACCTCCATGCGGCGCCGGACGCTCTTGAAGCTCCGCAGCCCCTCGAGAACTCCCGCGCGGTCCGCCCCGATCGCCTCGGCCGAGGCGATCACCGCCAGGCAGTTGCGGATGGCGAATGCGCCGGCGAGCGGCGTCTCAACGCGCCCCCACTCCTCCCCGTTGTGAAGGACGGTGAAGCGGGTCAGCTCGGTACCGGTCTCCACCTCCCGGACCTGCCAGCGGGGGTGTTCGTCTCCCGAAGCCTCGGCCGCATCGTACGAGAAGGATTCGACCGGGGCGTGGGCGTGCGCGGACAGCTCCCTGACCCCCTCCGAATCCCAACCCGCCACCAGCGTCCCGCTCCTCGGCACCAGGTTGATGAACTTTTCGAAGGCGAACCGGTAGGCGATCTCGTCGCGGTAGATGTCCGCGTGGTCGAACTCGAGGTTGTTCACGACCGCAACGTGCGGCAGGTAGTGCCACATTTTGGGTCCCTTGTCGAAGTACGCCGTGTCGTACTCGTCGGCCTCGATCACGAAGTACTCCGAGTCGGTGAGGCGGTAGGACGTTCCGAAGTTCTCCACCACCCCGCCGATCATGAAGCCGGGGTTCAGACCCGCGGCCTCGAGCACCCAGGCCAGCAGCGAGGCGGTGGAGGTCTTGCCGTGCGTTCCGGCCACCGCGAGCGGGTAGCGGGAGCGCAGGAACTCCTCCTTGAGGACCACCGCGGCCGAGGTGTAGTAGAGCCGCCGGTCGAGGACCGCTTCCAGCTCGGGGTTGCCACGGGAGATGGCGTTCCCCACGACCACCACGTCGGGGACCGGATCCAGGTTCCCCGGGTCGTACCCCTCGTAATACGGGATCCCGAGCTCCTCCAGCTGCGTGGACATCGGCGGGTAGACGTTCTCGTCCGAGCCGGTGACGTCGTGCCCCGCCTCCCGGAGGAGCCCGGCGAGGGATCCCATGGCCGTGCCGCCGATGCCGATCAGATGGTAGTGCCGCTGGCTCATCCGGGTGTACGGGGTGGAGGTGTAGGGGCAGCGCTTCCGCCCGAAAGACGATCACGGTACCGCCGGCCGACGGCCATGCGTATATTATGCCGCATCCCGGTGATTTCCAATCGATGGCGATATTCATGACACGCTCCATCCCGCTCCTCCTTCTTCTCGGCGCCATGCTCGGCATCGCCGCCTGCGATTCGCCGACCCGGCCGTCGTCCGGTCCCCAGCTGCCGCCGCCCCCGGCCGTGGAGGGGGACACCGTCACCACCGAGTCGGGCCTCCGCTACATCGAGATCGAGGAGGGCGAGGGGACTCCGGCCGCGCGGGGCCATGAGGTCCGGGTCGCCTACACCCTCTGGCTGGAGGATGGGACCGGGATCGAGCAGGGGACGATCCCCTGGTTCACCCTCGGGTCCGCGAACCTCATTCAGGGCTTCACCGAAGGGATCGTGGGGATGCGGGAGGGCGGCCGGCGCAGGCTGCTCGTGCCACCCGAGCTCGGGTACGGAGCCCAGGGAAGCGGTGCGGTACCCCCGGATGCGTCGCTGATCTTCGACGTGGAGCTTCTCGAGCGTCGAACGCGCTCGCAGTGATACCGGC
>SKRI01000137.1 GCA_007118565.1 Gemmatimonadota bacterium
CGCGCCGCGCGCCTGCTCGGCGACTACGACATCGAGATCGTGGAGGCGCACCACCGGCGGAAGGCGGACGCCCCGAGCGGCACCGCCCTCCGGCTGGCCGATGCGGCCGCCACGGCCCGCGGCGTCGAGCTCTCCGGAGTGCGGCGCGACGGGCGCAGCGGCGACACCGGTGAACGTCCTGCCGGTGAGATAGGCATGCACGCCATCCGCGGAGGAGACATCGTCGGGGAGCACCGGGTGATGCTGATCGGCGAGCGGGAGCGGATCGAGCTTGCTCACACGGCCTCCGACCGGACGCTCTTCGCGGACGGGGCGCTGGAGGCGGCGCGCTGGGTTCGGGAGAGGGATGCGGGTCGCTACACCATGGCCGACCTCCTGAAAGCGGTCTGAGGAGCGCTGCCGATGCAGGAGCTCGTCCAGTTCGACTGGCCGGTCGTCTTCAACCTTCCCCTGCTGGGCCGGCTCCTGCTGGCCGCCGTGCTGGGAGGGCTGATCGGCCTGGAGCGCGAGCTGTCCGGGAAGCCGGCCGGTCTCCGCACCAATCTCCTGATCTGCGTCGGTGCCGCCCTCCTGATGGAGCTCTCCATCAATGTGGCCACCATCGCCAACGTGCAGAACGTCGCCGCGGGGACCGAGTTCCGGGCGGACCCGGCTCGCATCGCCGCGCAGATCGTGTCGGGGATCGGCTTTCTCGGGGCCGGAACGATCCTGGTCATGCGGGGGCACGTGGTCGGGCTCACCACCGCGGCCACCATCTGGGTGGTCGCCGCCATCGGCATGGCCGTCGGTGCCCGGGCGTACGTGGAGGCCGCGGGGGCCACGGTCCTGGTCTACATCGCCCTTTCCGTCCTCAACAGGGTCGAGGACGGGCTGCAGCGGCGGCGGGCGGTCCGCCGCTACCGTTTCCGGTTCGACACGGAAAGGGTGGACGTCGACCGGCTGGAGAGGATGTTCGCGGAGAGGAAGCTGTCCGAGACGCTGATCTCGGCCACCTACGAGGGGGACGACTGCGTGGTTGCGTACCAGCTGGTGGGGCGACCGGATCTGCAGGAGGGTCTGGCGCGTGAGGTGATGGCGTGGCCGGGGGTCCGCGAGGTGACGCGTACCTTCGCGGAGGTCTGACATGGACCGCCGGCATCTCGTCCTGAACCTGCGGGACCAGCGCCCCGTCTGGGCGCTCCCGGACCGGGTGGTGGAGGCGTTGCGCGCGGACCTGCCGGACGGGTGGCGCATGACGGTGGTCGATGCGCCGGCGGACGGCCGGGGCGACGGCGCCGGCGCGAGCCGGGAGGCGCTGGAGGCGGTGGCCGACGCCGAAGCGTACGCGGGCTTCGGCGTCCCGCCGGAGATCCTCGAGTTGGGGCCGGGACTACGCTGGGTGCACTCGGCCGCGGCGGGGGTCGGGGGCTCCCTCTCGGAGGCCATGCGCACTTCGAAGGTGATCTTCACCAATTCGGCCGGGGTCCATGCGGTGCCGATGGCGGAGTGGGTCATCGGTGCGGTCCTCCACTTCGGACGCGGCTTCGATGTGGCGCTCCGTGCGCAGGCCGCCCGCTCGTGGGACAAGCGACCATTCGACGCAGCCGAGCCGCCGGTCCGGGAGCTCGCGGATCAGCGGATGGGGATCCTCGGGTACGGGGGAATCGGGAGGGAGGTGGCCGCGCGCGCCTCCGCGCTGGGCATGCGGGTCAGCGCCACCAGGCGCAGCCGGTCCGCGACGCCGGCGGGGGTGGAGCTGATCACGGGAGAGGGGGCCGCACACGAGGTGGCCTCGCGGAGCGACGTGCTCGCCGTCTGTCTTCCGGAGACGGACGAGACTCGCGGAATGGTGAGCGCCGACCTGCTCGCCGCGATGCCTGAGGATGCCGTCCTGATCAATGTGGCCCGCGGAAGCGTTGTGGACGAAACGGCGCTCATCGCCGCGCTCGCGGAGGGCCGCCTCCGGGGTGCCGCCCTCGACGTAACCGCCCGCGAGCCTCTCCCCGAGGACTCACCCCTCTGGGAATTTCTGAACATTCTCATCACCCCTCATGTATCCGCGACCTCGCCGCGCTTCTGGGACCGGCAGATGGAGCTGATTCGTGCCAATCTCCGTCGGTACGTGCGAGGGGAGCCGCTGGTGAACGAGGTGGACCGGGCGGCCGGGTACTGAGGGGCGGCGTCCCCCATTCGAATTACGCTCCGCTGGGCGTTCGGGAGGATCATTCGACCGGCAACCTCATGGCTTCGGGGAAGACCTCGGAAGTCAGGCGCGGACAAGAGGATACGACACGCTCTCCTTCTGGTGCAGTCCATGCGTATCGGCGCCCGACTGCCCGATAGCGGAGGCATCGTGATTTCCGCACCCCACTGCCGATGAGCACGCGAGAGTACCTCCGACGGAATATCTGGGATCCCCCGCTGGTTCTTCCTGCGCTCCTGCTCGTCTTCGTCATCGCCGTGACCGCGCTGGTGGATCGACAGCAGGTTCGTGAGGCGGAGACATCGCGCCGCGATGCCAGCGCCCTGGCTGAGCGGCAGGCGGCGCAGCTAGCGGATGAGCTGGGGAACGTTCTCAGCGCTCGCATCGGGGCCCTGAGCTCGGTGAAGGTAGACCTCGCCGTGGATGATGCCGATCCCGAGGCTCCGGCCCCCGCCGAAGCGCTGGACGAGGCGGTCAACCAGCTCGGCCGGGATTTTCCGGGGATCGCATCGGTCTCCGTCATCGATGCGGATGGCACGATCATCCGTGGGCGCGGTGCGCTTCTCGGCCTGGCGGGGGCGTCGCTGGAGGAGGACACCGTGGTGTCCAATCCGTATCGGCGTTCCCTGCGGACAGGGGATCAGTCCGCCTCTGCCGTGCTCGATCACCCGCTCGGCCGTCGAATTTTCATCTTCTCTCCCGTTCCGGACGAGGAGACGGGAGAGGTGATGGCGCTCGTCGCCGGTGAGCTCGATCCGGGAACCGTGCTCCGGGTGGCCATGCTCAACCTGGACATCGAGGAGCTGCGGGACGCCGTCTACTCCGTCCGCGGCGCCGGCGGCGCGCGCATCACCACGGTTCCCGCTCCGGCAGGCTGGCCCGCCATCGATCGAACGGTGCGCCTGGCCGACACGGAGTGGTCGATCCGCTTCGCCTACCCGCCCTTCAACGAGCGCGCCCACCAGGTCGCGCGCCTCGCGATCTGGGGCATCGGTGTCCTGATTGCCTTCGGCCTCTCCCTATCCCTCTTTCTCCTCCGCCGTCAGCTACGGGTACTCCACGCGGCGGTGGAACGTCAGCGCCAGGAGATCCGGCGCCGCGAATCGGCCGAGCAGGACGCCCGGCGGCTGGCCGGGGAGCTGGCGGACCGGGCGCGGGCGCTCGAGAAGGCAGAGGAATTGGCGCGTGGGAGGGAACGGCAGGCCCGTGACCTGGCGGGCCAGCTCCGGGCGGCCCAGGAGGCATCCCAGCGGCTCTCGACCTCCCTGGACTCCGAAGACGTGGTGGAGCTCTTCCTGGGTGTGGTGGCGGAGAGGCTCGAAGCGGATGTCGCGACTCTCTACCTCTTCGACGAGGAGGGGGAGACGCTGATCGGTCGGAAGCGGGTCGTCTTCCACGATCTGGGCGAGATCACCGACCGCCTGCGGGCAGAGGACGTGCGCGAGATTCGGGCACCGGTGGCTCTCCTGCCGGGGCTGGCCGAAGCGGTGGCGACGGGGGAACCCACGATTCGCGATCGTGAGGCGGAGCGCGAGAAGCCCGGTATCAATCTTGGGCATGGGAGCGAGGGTGCATCGACGTCCCTCGTGCTTCCACTGCTGGTGGGCGGCCATGTCGTGGGCGTCGCGTCCTGGGATCTCCTGACGGAAAGTCGCTGCTTCGATACCGGGACGGTCACATTCGCCCAATCCCTCGGTGCCACCGCCGCCGCCGCCCTGCACACCGCCGAGCTCTTCTCGTCGCTGGAAGGCGCCCGCAGAGTAGCCCGCCGCGAGGCCTCGCGCTTCGGAGCCATTCTCGACCAGATGGCTGACGGCGTGGTCATCGTGGATTCGCGGGGACGGGTGGAGCGGTCCAATGAGGCCGCGGTGGATCTTCTGGGAAAGCAGCTCCTCGACGTCGAGATCGACGAGTGGGTGGAGACGTTCGATCTGGTCGGACCGGAGGGACGCCCGCTCGCACGGAGCGACCTGCCGCTGCAGCGGGCGCTGGCCGGAGAGGATGTCCGCCGGGTGGACTTCGTCCGGAAGTCCCTCTGGGGAGACGATCGCCACTTCTCGGGCTCCGCCGCGCAGATCCGCTCTTCCTCCGGCGAGACCGGCGGCGCCGCGCTCGTCTTCCGTGACATCACGGATGAGCGTCAGTATGCCGAGATGCTCCGGCATACCAACCGGCAGCTTCAGGAGCAGGCGGACATCCTGGCGACAGTCAACCGACAGCTCCGCGAGGCCACGAAGGCCAAGGATCAGTTCCTGGCGGTCATGAGCCATGAGCTTCGGACCCCGATCAACGCGGTCATCGGTTATTCGGAGCTCCTCGACATGGAGGTGAAGGGGTCGCTGAACGGGGACCAGAAAGCCATGCTCGGGCGGATCCGGGAAACGTCGAACCATCTTCTCGGACTGATCAATCAGGTTCTCGACCTGGCCAAGATGGCGTCCGGCCAGATGGAGGCAGTCGTGGCGCCGGTCGACGTCGAGGAGGTGGTGCAGCGATGTGTGAACCAGCTCGAGCCCCTCGCCCATGGCAAGGGGCTGCACCTTCGGATCGACGCACCCAGCGGGAACGACCTGCGGGTTCTCGCGGACGAGACGCGGCTTTCCCAGATAATCCTCAACCTCCTCTCCAACGCCATCAAATTCACTGACGAAGGAACCGTCCTTCTCCGGTATCGGAGAGTGGGGGACCGTCTCAAGCTGGCAGTGAAGGATTCGGGTCCGGGTGTCGCCCTCGATCAGCAGGAACAGATCTTCGAGGAGTTCTACCAGGCGGAGGGTGACCTGGCACGCAAAGCGGGAGGAACCGGTCTGGGACTTCCGATTGCGCGGCGCCTGGCGCGACTGATGGACGGTGACATCTCCCTCCGCAGCGCGCAGGGGCAGGGCACCGTCTTCGTGGTCACACTCCCGATCGCAGCGGGGGAGGGAGAGGAGGAGGAAGGCGCGTCGGTCCGTCGCCTGGCCGCCCTCTGCCGGAGTGAGCGGCTGCTCGAATGCCTGCGGGAGGGGATTTCCGGGGAGACGGTAGTCTCCGGCACCACCGACCCGAGCGAGATCTATCGCCTGGCGCGGGGTGAGGTTCCGGAGAAGGTGCTCGTCGACCTGGGCCTTCCCGACAATGGAGCCTGGCGGGCGCTCGAAGCGCTCCGGGACGACTCGCGCACGGAGCGGATTCCGGTCACGCTGATGGTGTGCGACGAGGAGCGGGAGTGTCGTGCCTTCTCGTTGGGCACCTTCCCCGTGCTGGGGAAGCCCGTGTCGCTCGAGCACGTGATCGATCGCGTCCAGAACCTGGTCCGGAAGAGGTCGGACTACACCGCCGTCGTCTCCGCGGACGATCCGGATCTGCGACGTATCGTGGGGGAGGCGCTCGCCGCCGTGGGGTGCTCCGTGCGTGGGGTGGCAGACAGATCCGAGGCAGATAGGGCGTTGCAGCAGAAGGTGCCGGACGTGCTACTCATCGACCTCATGATGGCGGAGGGGGAGGCCTTCCACATCCTTGCCCAGCTGCGTACGGTTCCCCACCTTCGTGATATGCCCGTCGTCGCCTTCATGTCCCGCGAGATTTCCCTGGACGAGATGAATGTCCTGGGCCGTGCCGCGGACCAGGTTTTGCGCCTCTGGCAGAGTGAGCTGCGGCCCATTGGCGAGGTTGTCGATGACTCGATGCGTCCGGTCGGATCCGGAAGGCGAGCCTCCAAGCGCGTAGCCTGAAACCCTGAACGAAGAAGAGATGACCGAGGAAGGATCCGGGAACGTCACGGGGAAATACGTCTACTGCATCATCAAGAGCTCCGAGCCGCGGGACTTCGGCCGGATCGGCATCGGCGAGGGCGACAACCAGGTCTACACCGTCCACCACGAGGACCTCGCCGCCGTCGTCAGCGACACCCCCATCCGCATCTACGACCCGACCAGGGAGAACGTCCTCGCCCACGAGTTCGTGAACGAGACGGTGATGCGCGAGCGCACCGTGATCCCCATGAGCTTCGGGACCCTCTTTCGGACGGAGGACGACATCATCGAGCTCATCAAGTCGACATACCACGCGTTCGACGACGTCCTCCAGAAGATGGAGGACAAGATCGAGTTCGGTCTCAAGGTCCTCTGGGATCGGGACAGGGTCATCGAGACCCTGGAGGAGGAGAACGAGGAGATCGCCCGCCTCAAGGACGAGATCGACCGTAATGCCCAGAGCTCCACATACTTCGCGCGGATGCAGCTCGGGCGGCTGGTAGAGTCCGCGCTCGAGGACGCTGGCAACCGCTATGTCCGAGACATCCACGAGTCGCTCAAGCCCGCGGCGGTGGCGTCGCGGTCGAACAAGCCCATCGGGGACAGGATGATCCTCAATGCGGCCTTTCTCGTCGAGCGGGATCGGGAGAAGGCGTTCGACGAGCGCGTCAAGGAGGTCTCGCGCAAATACGAGGAGGCCCTCAGCTTTCGCTACACCGGCCCCTGGCCGCCGTACAACTTCGTGAACATCAAGCTTAAGCTGGAGAAAGTCGGCTCGTGAGCGCCGCCGCAGTCAGCCGCGGGTAGATGGGTATCCTGAAGCACGTCCTCTTCTGGCCCGTTACCGGGCCGACCTTCCTGGCGCGCTACTCCATGGAGAAGGTCGAGGAGGTGACGCGTCAGCAGCTGACGGACGATTCGGCGGTGCGCGAAGACCTCATGGCTCTCCAGATGGAGCTCGAGCTGGGCGACATCGACGAGGAGGAGTATGTGCGGCGCGAGGCGGAGCTCATGCAGCGGCTTCGCGAGGTGCGCGCCTGGCGCGAGCATTTCGGAATGCCCACCTCCGGGGGCGCAGTCCAGGTCGCGCGAGACGAGGACGAGTAGAAGGCTCCGCCGCCA
>SKRI01000018.1 GCA_007118565.1 Gemmatimonadota bacterium
AGGGCGGTGACCTCGGCGTCCGGGCGCCAGCCGAGGATCTCCACCGTCGGGCCGGCCATCGCCTCCAGGCGCTTGCGCTCCGGGCCGTCTCCGACGACCAGGAGTCGGCGGCCCAGGCGGTTGGCCGCCTCGATCGCGAGGTCGATCCGCTTGTAGCGCACGAGGCGAGAGACCACGAGGTAGTAGTCTTCCGGCGGGGTGATCCGGTCGGAAAAGCGATCGACGCGCACCGGCGGATAGATCACCTCGGAGTCGCGGCGGTAGTGCTTCCTGATGCGGGCACCCACCTCGTGGGAGATGGCGATGAAGCGATCCACCCGATCGGCCGCCATCCGGTCCCACTGACGCATCCGCTGCGCGACGGGCGCGATGAGCATCCGAGCCCTGTGCCTGCCGACGTGCTCATGATACAGATCCCAGAGATACCGCGGCGGGGTGTAGCAGTAGCAGAGGTTGAGCGTCCCCGCGCCAGTCAGCACTCCTTTCGAGCAGGCGCTGCTGGTGGTGAGCACGACGTCGAACTCGGAAAGATCGAACTGCTCGAAGGCGAGCGGCATGAGGGGGAAGAACGCCTGATGCCTCCGCCTCGCCAGGGGAACCTTCTGCAGGAAGGAGGTCCTGACATCCCGGTCACGGAGCGACTGGGGGATGCGCCGGGGGTCGTACACCGAGGTGTAGATGGGAGCATCCGGAAAGAGCTGAACCAGCTCGTTCAGGACACGCTCGGCGCCGCCGAAGGAGTTCAACCAGTCGGTCGTGATGGCGACGCGCATCTAGTACGCCCCCTCTCCCCGCACGACCACCCTCACCGTCCGCAGGAGGATTCGCAGGTCGAGGAGGAGCGACCACCTCCGGATGTAGTCGCGCTCCATCCTCACGACGTGCTCGAAATCCATGATCAGATTTCTCCCGCCCGCCTGCCACGGACCGGTGATCCCTGGCACCACCTGCAGCCGGTCGTGGTGGTGGGGCTCGTAGGAGGCGACCTCCCGCGGGAGAGGCGGGCGCGGCCCCACCAGCGACATGTCGCCACGGAGGACGTTGAAGAGCTGCGGCAGCTCGTCGATGCTCGTCCTGCGGATCCATCTCCCCACCCGCGTCACGCGGGGGTCCTGCCTTGCCTTGAAGAGCCGCGAATCCCCGTAGGTATTGAGGTGCGCGAGATCCATCTCCCCGATCCGCGCGTCCGTGAACATGCTGCGGAACTTCCAGATCGTGAAATGCCGTCCGCCCACTCCCACCCGGCGCTGTCGGAAGAAGACCGGCCCCTCGGAGTCGAGTTTGATGGCGATCGCCACGGCGACGAAGAGCGGCGCGAGGGCGATCAGGGCGCCGCAGGAAAGGGTGACGTCGACCGCGCGCTTCAGGAACATGGCGGGAAACTCGAGCCGCGCCGGGTGCAGCCGGAGCAGCGGGCATCCTCCCAGACGAACCAGCTCGCTGCGCGAGTACACGGCCCCTGTTGCCACCGAGAATGCGTAGAGCGAGACGCCCCTCCGGAAGCAGGAGGCCGAGATCCGGTCGAGCATCCTTCCGGGCAGGGTCGCCGCGACGATGACCTCCTCGACGTCGCGCCGATCGAGGAGCTCGCCCAGATCGGAGATCCCTCCGAGGGCCGTCGGATCCGGCTCCCGGTCCGCGGAGAGGTGCCCGATGACGTACTGGTCGATGTTGCGGTCGTCGCGGAGCTTCCCGATGGCCTCGCCGACCTCGTCGAGGTCCCCGATCAGCACCGCCCTGCGCAGGCCGAAGCCGCGCTTGTAGACCTGCCGGACCGCGTGGTCCACCACCTTCCGGCCGGCGGAGAGCGCCGCGAACACGGCGGCGGTGAGGACCGCCAGGAAGACCGGCTCGAACGGGATGCCGGGCGGAAAGAGGGTGAGTCCCGTGAGGATCAGGCCTCCGACGAGGGATCCGGAAAGGAGGCGTCTGAGATCCCGCCTGGCGTCGCCCGGGCGGTATGCCGAGAGGGCGTTCAGGCTGAGCAGGAAGACGATGACGACCGCTGCCCCGAACTGCAGCGCGGCCTGGTATGGCGGCCAGACGGCAGCGAGGAGATGGAGGACGCCGAGAATGAGGATTCCGTCCAGCGCGTGAAGGCTGACGACCCGCATGATGCGCCGGGCGATCGAGACCACCAGCCGGCGATGGGAAATCTCCCGCCGGAGCCGGACGTCGGTGGGAATTCGCTCTGGCTCGCCGAGACCGCGAACTCCGCCGATCGGCTCGACCCGCACCCCTCCCGACGGAAGCCGTGACGCTGAACGCGCCCGGCTGGCGGTGGACTCGCTCACGAGCGAGGCGGGGCGGAGCGGGGAGCAGAGATATCGGTCACGTCCGAAAGACGAGTTCGGATGGATTCAGTCATCGACGCCGTTGCCGGCGGACGCGAAAAAGGCGGCCAGGTCCGCGCGCCAGTCTGCGATCGCTCCGAGACGGCTCTCGGTCTCCGAGCAGTCCAGCACCGAATACGCCGGCCGCCGAGCCGCGCGCCCGAACTCGGCGCTGGACACCGGAACCACCTCCCCGCCGACCCCCGCATGTTCGAGGACGGCTCGGGCAAAGCCGTGCCAGGAGACGGGTTGGCCGCCGCCGGTCGCATGAAACATGCCTTGGGCACCCCCTGCCTGCAGGGAAACGAGGATCCGGGCGAGCTGCCGGGTCCATGTCGGGCGCCCGATCTGGTCCGTTACCACGCGGAGCGCTCCCCCTTCGCGTGCCTTGCGCACGATGGAGGTGACGAAGTTAGCGCCCCCATCCCCGTAGAGCCAGGAGGTCCGCACCACGCAGCCGCGCGGGGCGGCGAGCACGGCGCATTCGCCGGCGGCCTTCGACGCCCCGTACACGTTCAGCGGCGAGAGGGGATCGTCGGTCCGGTAGGGCTCGCTCCCCTCGCCGGAGAAGACGTAGTCGGTGCTCGGATAGACGAGCGAAGCGTCTCGGTCGTGACAGAGGCGAGCGATGCGGGCCGTGGCGACGGCGTTGACGGCGTACGCCTCCGCGGGGTTCGATTCCGCACCGTCCACGTCCGTGTAGGCGGCGCAGTAGAAGACCGCTTCCGGCTCCAGATCCTCGAAGGCAGCGATCAGAGCCGCCTGCTCGGTGACGTCGAGCTCCCTGCGGGTCGGCGCATGAACGGTCGCGCCTTCCTCCTCGAGAGTCCGCACGACCTCTCGGGCGAGCATGCCTCCCCCTCCGGTGACGAGCGCCCTCATGGGGCGGCCACCCGCTCTGCATACCGGGCGGCGTAGTAGCTGACCACCCGGTCCGCGCCAGCCCTGCGCACGGAGAGGAGCATCTCCGTCAGCACCGCGTCGGCGTCCAGCCAGCCGCGCGCGTCCGCCGCCATCGCCATGGCGTACTCTCCGGACACCTGATAGCCGAATACCGGGACATCCACCTCGGCACGGACTTCCCGGATCACGTCCAGGTAGGGTACGGCCGGCTTGACCATGACCATGTCCGCGCCCTCCTCGATGTCCGCGACGACCTCGCGGATGGCCTCCCGGACGTTGGCCGGATCCATCTGGTAGCCGCGCCGGTCGCCGGAGGTCGGGGCATTGTCGGCGGCGTCCCGGAAGGGGCCGTAGAAGGCCGATGCGTATTTGACCGCATAGGAGAGCACGGGGAGGTCGGACCACCCCCCCTCGTCCAGGGTCCCGCGGATGGCCCCGACCCGGCCGTCCATCATGTCGGAGGGAGCGATGACGTCGGCCCCCGCCTCGGCGTGGGACTGCGCGGTACGGGCGAGCAGCGGGAGGGTGCGGTCATTGTCCACAGTCCCCTCACGCACCACCCCGCACTGGCCGTGGGAGGTGTACTCGCACAGGCAGACGTCGGTAACGACCCCAAGCTCGGGGGCGGCATCCTTGATGGCGCGAACCGCCTGCTGGACCGGCCCGTCCGCTGCCCATGCGCCCGATCCCTCCGCATCCTTGCTCTCGGGGAGGCCGAAAAGGATGACTCCCCCCAGCCCCAGCCGTGCGGCGCGCTCGGCGTCGCGGACGGCTTCGTCCACCGAGGTCTGATAGACGCCCGGCATGGAGCCGACCTCCCGCCGAAGCCCCTTCCCCGGGGTGATGAAGAGCGGAAGTACCAGGTGGGCGGGCGAGAGGTCGGCTTCCCGGGCTAGGGCGCGGACCGCCGCGGAGCGGCGGAGCCGGCGCCCGCGGAAGAAACCGTCGGTGCTGGAATCCATTTGCAGGGAGTCAGAAGTGGAGTTCGAATGCCGCTCGCCCGGCCCCCTCCCGCCAGCCGGATCCGAGATCGGCGGACAGGTCGAGCCGAAGCGTCGCCCCCGACGCGGGACGCCATGCCACGGTCGTGGTGCCGCCGATGCTCCGTCCCGCGCGCTGCGGGGAGAAGAGGTTCTCAGGCCGGCGGTCCCGGAGAAAGGCGCGACCCTTCACATCGATCCTCGTTAGCGGCTCGGTGAGGCGGCCATACACGGCCGTCTCCGCACCGTTACCCCCCAACGGATGTCCAAGCATCCGCTCTCCCACCACCCACCCCCCGGTGAACTGCCGGTGGCGGTACCAGGGAGGATTGATCCGATCCGGTGTCACGCGGGAGTGGCCGAAGTAGGCGTGCTCCGCCCCCACCGAAAGCTCGGGGAGAGCAGGAAGCGCGGGGATCAGTAGGCCGAAGACCATCCCCGGAACGTTGTAGAAGGAGCCGGCGCTGTCCTCGGCGCCCCACTCCATGTAGAGGGTGGCCGGAGCGGGCACCGGGAGCCGCCAGCGCGCATCGACCGAGACGATCTGGTCGGCGAGATCTCCCACATGACGTCCGATCAGGGTGTTCAGGAGATTGGCCGCGGACGCGGGAGTGGGGTTCTCCTGGCCGGCGAGCATGGCGGCGCGGTTCACGGCGACGGTCAAACGCGGATGCGGGCGAACCGCTCCCCGCGCGCCCCAGAGCCAGGGGCGGTCGCCGTGACGCTCGTCCCCGAGAACCCCGCCGAAGGTGTGAAACGTCACCGGCCCCACCGCCCCGAGGAAGCCCGGCAGGAGGACGGGGCGGGCCAGCGAGAGGGCGGCGTGGTCGAAGGGTGCCGCGGGGCTCGCCACGATGCCGCGCGCGTACCCGACGCCGGTGCGCGCCAGCGAGGCGCGCACGATCCCCACCCCTCCGGTGATCTCGGCCCGCTCGAGACGGATCCCGTTCGGCTCGATCGCTGGCCTCACCTGCGCGGCGACGTGGCGGGACGCTCCCCATCCCGATCCGAACAGCTGCGGATCCACCGCAGCAGGAATCCGCACCGGACCGTCCTCCGGCAGGGGAAGGAGATTGCGTCCGGGCCGCGCCGTCCCGCGGTGGCCGGAGAGTCCTCCCCCGGCCGAGCCGCCGAGCACTACCCGCCTCTCCGGGACGATGCTTCCGCCGAGCTCCTCCGCCCAGCGCCGGAGCCACGCCCCGGTGACGTCGGCCATCGCTCCACCCTCCGCCGCAATGGCCCCCTCCCGCAGGGCGCGGGCGACGGTGGCGGCCGGCACCGCATTCGTAGTGGGGAAGTAATCGTCGGTCAGACCCAGCGCGTGGATCGTCTCCGCTGCCTCGACCGCCCAGTGATCGCTCGGGAGGAGATGCGAGGTTTCACCCTCGGTCTGTGCCTGCAGCCCTACGCCGGCGAGGGAGATGGCCGCAGCGGCGAGAAAGGCCCTTCCGGCCCGGACGAGAATCCTCACCTTTCCGCTCTACCCCTTCCCTGCCCGATCACGCTCCTCGACGATGGCGGAGATCAGCCCGGGAATCGTGTAGTCGTCGGCGACCAGATGGACGGGGAGACCAGCCTCCCGAGCCGTCCGGGCGGTGATGGGGCCGATCGCCGCGACGCGCGCCTCGCCGATCTCGCTGCCGACGAGCTCCACGAAGTTGCGCACCGTCGAGCTCGCGGTGAAGGTGATCAGATCGATCCCCCCTGCCGCAAGCCGATCCCGCAGCTCTCCGGCATTCGCTCCGTCCGGAACCGTGCGGTACGCCGGCACCACATCGACGCGCGCACCGCGGCGGCGCAGCCCCTCCGGCAGGACCTCGCGGGCCTCCGCCGCCCGGGGAAGCAGGATCCGGGCGCCGTCGAGCTCGGTGACCGCCTCGAGCGTGGCGAGAACTCGCTCCGCCACATACTCGTCCGGGACGAGGTCGGGTACGATCCCCATCTCCCCCAGCCTGCGCCCTGTGGCCGGACCGATCGCGGCGATCCGGACGGTGCCGAGCGCTCGTGCATCCCTCCCCTGCCGCCCCATCTCCCGACGGAAGCGGTCCACCCCGTTCGCGCTCGTGAAGACGATCCAGTCGTACAGGTCGATCCCGCGGACCGCGTTCCGGAGCGGAGTCGGATCGACCGGGTCCTCCACGCGGATGGTGGGAAACTGCACGACCTCCGCACCCCGGGCCGCCAGCTCCCGCGCCATGCCGCTCGCCTGAGCTCGGGCGCGCGTCACCACGACCCGCATCCCGAAGAGCGGCCGGGCCTCGAACCATGCGAGCTGCGAGCGCAGGCTCACCACATCTCCCACCACCACGATGGCCGGCGCGCCGACGCCCTCCCGCTCTACGATGCCGGGGAGGGTTTCGAGCGTCCCCGTCACGGTCCGCTGCCGGGGGTAGGTGCCCCATTCGATGGCCGCAGCCGGCGTATCACGCGCCCGTCCACCCTCGATCAGCCGGGCGAAGTTGTCGCGCATGCGTCCGACGCCCATGTACATGACGAGGGTTCCCCCGGTGGCGGCCAGCGCCTCCCACGAGAGGTCGGACCCCGGCTTCCCCGGATCCTCGTGCCCGGTCAGGAAGGTCACGGAGGAGGTGATTCCGCGGTGGGTCACCGGGATGCCGGCGTACGCCGTGGCCGCGACGCCCGCAGTGACGCCGGGGACCACCTCGAACGTGATTCCGGCGTCCCGCAGGGCGAGCCCCTCCTCCCCGCCCCGGCCGAACACGAAGGGATCTCCTCCCTTCAGCCGGACCACAATTCGCCCCTTTCCCGCCTCGCGGATCAGGATCGCCTCGATCTCCTCCTGCGGAATGGAGGG
>SKRI01000039.1 GCA_007118565.1 Gemmatimonadota bacterium
CACCCGGCCGCGCTGGTCGGCCGGGAGCTTGAGCAGGTCCGCCTGGCCGGCGAGCAGCTCGCTCATCCCGGTGGTGACGTCCGGAACGAAACGGATCACGATCCTGTCGAGGGCGGGACGCGGCGGGGGCTGGTCCGGGTTGGCGGCCAGGGTGATGGAGCTGCCTGCGTCCCAGCGGATCAGCCGGAACATGCCGTTCGTCACCGGCGTCCGGCCGAA
Source organism: Gemmatimonadota bacterium (assembly GCA_007118565.1). Classification (GTDB taxonomy): domain Bacteria; phylum Gemmatimonadota; class Gemmatimonadetes; order Longimicrobiales; family Longimicrobiaceae; genus SKRI01. Next base: position 220 of record SKRI01000039.1, read on the forward strand.
TGGCAGTCCCCGCAGCCGCGAAGGCTCCACATCCTCGAGGAGATGGCGTGGCGCGGGCATCACCTGCAGGAGGGCATTCACCTCGTACGGCCCGGGCTCCGCGAACTCCACCTCGACCGTGTGGTCGTCGAGCGCCCGCACGTCGGCCACGCCGGCCACGTCCGCCTGGCGGGTCGACGCCGTGGCCGGATCCCGCTGCCGCTCGATGGTGAAGACCACATCGTGCGCGGTGACCGGCTCGCCATCGCTCCAGTGGACGTCGTCGCGCAGGTCGAGCCGCAGTATGCGGCCGTCCTCGGACACCTCCCAGCTCCGCGCCAGATCCGGGCGGAAGTTCGAGAGGGTGCTGTCGCGCCGCGCCAGGCTGCGGAAGATGAGGTGCGCGACCTCATTGGCCGGCAGCGAGGTGTAGGTGAGCGGGTTCAGCTCATCCGGCTCCCGCTCCGCCAGCACCACGAGCGTACCGCCCGGAGGCTCTCCGCTGAAGGTCTCGGCGTCCGGATCGCCCCCCATGGCGGCCATCCGGTCGTCCCGGTCCCCGCAGGCGGTAAGGGCGACGACCACAGCCGTCACCAGCACGAGTAGGGAAAGGGAGATGGAGGTCGGACCTCGTTGCGCCTCCTCCCGGGTCGCGATCGCCGGACGGTCGGAGCCGGATATCTTCCGGAAGCGACCCGCGCGGATCGATACGGCCTCCTGCGTGCTCTGCATGCTTTCGGGCGTAGCGGTGATCAGAATCGTTCGAATGTCCAGGGAGATGTGGTCCGGAAGACCGCGTCGAGGGCGGGCAGCGCCTCCGGATGGTCGATGCGGGCCAGATCGACGTGCGCCGCTTCGGATGGCAGGAGGTCCCCCGCCACCAACCGTGCGAGGGTGGAGACGTCCAGCGAGAGGCGGGGCGCGCCGGCGGCCTCGCCCCGCTCGATCTCGGCCGCCCCGTCATGGACCCGTACACCCCACGCTCCCGAATTTTCCGTCAGGGTGTCGTCCCGCACCTCGAGGGTGAATGCGGCATCCCCGGTCAGTCGAATGCTCCCCAGCACCTCGGGGACGTTCAGGATGCTGAACATCGGGCCGCGCATCCGGGTGGAGGCGGCGAACCAGAGCTCCCATCCGGGAGATCCGGTCTCGTCGCTGCGGGGCTCGCGGAGCCGGTCGAGGATGCGGTCCACCGGTTGAGTGCGGACGGCGATACGGCTCCACTGGTCGGCCAGCGAGCCGGCCCAGTCGAAGAGCGCCGCCCGCGCCTCGTCGTCCGACCACGCCCACTCCACCACCTCCAGCCTCCGATCCCGCCGCTCCCCCGCGATGTGGGGCCGAAAGACGGCGTACCCCGTCGTATCTCCCCCCTCCTTTTCCATCACGCGGACCGCGCCCACCCCGGCAGGGTCGAGGAGGCGTCTCCAAGAGGACGGGGAGCGCTCGATCTGCCCGTTCTGGCCCCGGATCCATTCGGCATAGAAATCGGCGACCGCCGCCCGCCCCTCCGGGGAGCGTACGGCCACCACCAGCGGCCCCTCCTCGAGGCGGGGAAAGGCCCGCGGCGGGACGATCACCTGGTCCGCCTCACCGGCCAGCCCGTACCCCAGCCGCTGGTAGAACCCCGCTCGGAAGGGGAAGAGAGCCGACGCCTGCACCCCCCTGCCGCGCGCCTCCACCAGCGCCTCGCGCAGCATGCGCGCGGCCAGCCCGCGGCGCCGGTGCGTCACCGAGACGGCCACCCCCCCAACCCCGGCCGAGCGGAGAGGCACCCCGCGCACCCATTGCCGGAAGGGGAGCAGGTAGCAGGTGGCGACCACCTCGCCGCCATCCTCCGCGACCCACATGTGCTCCACGCCGCGATCCTCCTGCCCCCAGATTTCCCGCGACCACTCCTCGGCCGGGCGGATGGCCGAGGTGAAGCTGTGGCGCACCACGTCCACGATGGCGTCGCGGTCCTCTTCCCGGGCGGGGCGGATGGTTTCGCTCAACGGTGGTGGATCGCTTGGAGGGAAGTTCCGTATGACATAAGTTGCCTTCGTCCGACACGAACCGCGAAGATACCCACCGACATGACCCTTCGCCACACGCTCTGCGCCCTCACTGGCCTCCTCGTCGCCGGCTGCGCGCCACCGCTCCCCGTGCCCGAGCCCGCCGAGCCGCCACCCGCGGTGGAGCCCGAGGTGAGCGAAGCGCCCGCCCTCGACCTCCCCGTACGTCCGGGGGTTGAGGTCCTGCTCGACGACTCCCTCCACCTGGTGCGGGACCGCCGGGTGGGATTCCTCACCAATCACTCGGCGGTGACGCGTGACGGACGCAGCGCCATCGACCTCCTCCACGAGCGGCCCGACGTGAACCTGGTGGCGCTATACGGCCCGGAGCACGGGCTGCGGGGCGGCATCGAGGGCGGGGTGCGGATCGAGGACGCCCGCGACGAGCGGACCGGGCTGCCGATCTACTCCCTCTACGGCGCTGTCCAGCGGCCGACCCCGGAGATGCTCTCGGGGATCGACGTTCTCGTCTTCGACATGCAGGACATCGGCGCGCGTCCATACACCTTCATCTGGACCATGGCGATGGCCATGGAAGCGGCCGCCGAGCAGGGGCTCCCCTTCATCGTCCTCGACCGGCCCAACCCGATCACCGATCGGTTGGAGGGCCCGGTGATGGAGATGGAGATGCGCAATGTGGGTCAGCCGATCACCGGCTACTACCCGGTACCGCTGCGGCACGGGATGACCATGGGGGAGATGGCCTGGTACGTCAACGAGGAGTTCGACGTGGGCGCCGATCTGACCGTGATCCCGGCGGAGGGGTGGAGCGCGGGAGAGTGGTTCGACGAGACGGAGCTGCCCTGGATCGATCCCTCCCCGAACATCCGCTCCCTCGAGGCCGCGCTCACCTACTCCGGGCTGGTGCTGCTGGAGGCCACGAACCTCACCGTGGGGCGCGGCACCCCGGCGCCGTTCTCGATCGTCGGCGCGCCCTGGCTGAATGCATCCGAGCTCCAGCGCCGGATGAGCGCGCGGGACATCCCGGGTATCCGGTGGGAGACGACGCGCGTCGTGCCCGAGGGGGAGGGATGGGTGCCGTTCCGCGGGGACGAGGTGCACGCGGTGCGCCTGGTGATCACCGACCGCGACGCCTTCCCCGCGGTGCGGACCACGCTGGAGCTGATGCACGAGATCTCGCAGATGCACCCCGACGACTTCCGGATCACCAATGTGGGGATGACCCAGATGCTCGGATCTCGCTGGGCACGCCAGTCATTCGAGGCGGGCGTCGAGCCGGAGGTCATCCTCCGGAGGTGGAACGAGGAGCTCGAGGCGTGGCGCCGGGTGCGTGAGCGCTATCGGCTCTATCCGGCCGAGGCTGGAACGGGCTGACGCGCGCCCGGATCCGGGTCCGGCTTCCGGGGAAGGCGGACGGTGAACGTGCTCCCCTCGCCGGGCGTGCTCTCCACCTCGATCGTCCCGTCCAGAAGGTCAACCAGCTGGCGGGTGACGGCCAGCCCGAGCCCGGTTCCGCCGACCCGGCGCCGGGACGACTGATCCACCTGGCGGAAGGGCTCGAAGATCCGCTCGATCTCGGAGGGCTCGATTCCCGACCCGGTGTCCTTCACGGAGATGCACAGCTCCCCCTCCTCGTCGCTCGCCTGCAGCTGCACGCCTCCCCGGTCGGTGAACTTGACCGCGTTCGACAGGAGGTTGAGGAGGATCTGTCGGAGCTTGCGGGAGTCGGTCTCGATGGGCGGCAGGTCGTCGGAAACGGAGACTGAGAACGCGAGACCCTTCTCTCCAGCCATCGGCCTGACGAGGGCCGCCGTCTTCGACACCAGGTCGGCGACCGAGACGGGCTGCAGGTACACCTCCTCCCGGCCGGCCTCGGCACGGGAGAAGGTGAGGATCTCCTCGATGATCTGGATCAGATGGGTGGTTCCGGCGCGGATACGCTCCAGGTGCTTCCGCTGCATGTCGGTGAGCGGCCCCGAGACCTCGGCCTGGAGGAGCTCGGTGAATCCGACCACTGCATTCAGGGGCGTCCGCAGCTCGTGGCTCATCACGGCAAGGAAGCTCGCCTTGGCGCGATTCGCCTCGTCCGCCTCCTGGTAGAGGCGCTCCCGCTCCTCATCCGCCTTCCGCCGCTCGGTGATGTCGCGGAAGAAGACGGTTAGGCCGGACTCCCCCGGGTAGATGTTGATCTGGAGCCAGCGGCCGAGCCCTTCCGACTCGGTCTCGAGCGAGATGGGACGCGCCTCGCGGGCCGCCATGAGGTGGGCCTCGTGTGACTCGCTCCCGATCGTTTCGGGGAACTCCTCCCAGATGCCGCGCCCCAGCAGCGTCTCCCGTGGCCGCCTCCAGAGGCGCTCGGCCTCGCTGTTCACGTAGATGAAGCGCCACTCGTCATCTACGGCGTAGAAGGCGTCGCTGATGCTCTCGAGGATGCTCTCCGTCTCGTCCCGGGCAGCCTCCGCGTCGGAGCGGGCGTCATCCACCTCCCACCGCGCCAGCACCTGCTCGGTGACGTCCACCGCCACGGTGAGGATTCCCTCCACCTCCCCCTCGGCGTCGAAGAGGGGTTGGTAAACGAAGTTGAGGTACCGCTCCTCCTCCCGATCCTGGCCGAGCGGAACGCAGACCTCATCTCCCACATATGGCTTCCCCGAGGCGTAGACCTGGTCTCTCACATCGGCGAAGTCCGCCGATCCCTCGCCGATCACCTCCCGGATCGTCCTTCCGACCAGCTCCTTTTCCCCGAGAAACTCTTCGACGAGCGGGTTGGCGATCTCGATGCGGTGCTCGGGCCCCACGGTCACCAGGATCCCGGCCGGCGCCTGCTCGAACACCTGCCGCAGTCGGTTCCGCTTTGCCCTCAGCTCCCTCACCAGCTGCCGGCGCTCCTCCTCCGCCGCTTTCCGGTCGTGGACGTCGACCAGCGTCCCGATCCACTCCACGATCTCTCCGTCCTCGCGGAGCGGGACGCCGCAGGCGGCCACGTATCGGTATTCCCCGTCCCTGTGCCGGAGCCTGAACTCGCCCTCCCCCACCCTCCGCTCCCGGATGGCCCTGCTTCCCTCCTTCCGCACCCGCTCCCGGTCGTCCGGATGGACCGCGCGTAGCCAACCGAGCCCCTGGCACTCCCGGGGAGTCAGGCCCGTGAACTCTGCCCACCGCGCGCTTCCTTCCTGCACCATGCCCGCGGGGTCCGCCGACCAGACGATCGAGGTGGTCGCCTCGACGAGCGCCCTGAAGCGGTCCCGGTTCCGCCGGAGTGCCTCCTCCGTCTCCTTCCGCTCGGTGATGTCCTCCACCAGCCCGAGCATCCGCACGGGACGTCCATCCTGGTAGGCGTAGGGGCTCCCGTGCACCTCGATCCAGCGAAGCTGTCCATCGGCGCGGTTGATCCGGCACTGGAACTCCCAGTCCCCTCCCACCTCGAGGGCCTTTTCGAGCCTCCGCCCGACACGCTCCCGGTCGTCCGGGTGGACGTGGTCGAGGAAAATCTGATAGTTCCATTCGTCGAGCGGAGCATCGTACCCGAAGACCTCGTCGTGTCGGAGCGACCTTTCCGCCCTGTCGTGCTCCAGGTCGAGGTCCCAGGCGCCGACGCCGGCCGCATCCAGGGTGAAGCGCAGTCGCTCGTCGCTCTCTTCGAGCGCCTCCTCCAGGGAAATTCGCTGCGTGATGTCCTCGGCGTGGTGGAGGATGTAGGCAACCGTCCCATCTTCACCCATGACCGGGGAGTTGACCGTCTTCCAGTAGCGCTCCTCCCAGTTACCCCCCTCACGGTCTGGGCGCCGGACGTCGTAGCGGAGGACGGGAAGCTCGTGGGGCCGACCCGTCCGGGCCACGCGCTCGAGGGAGCTCTTGACCGCCCGGGCGCTCGGACCCTCCGACCCATTCGGATTGTCAGGGAACACCTCGAAGATGCCGCGCCCCGTGATCTCCTCCCGCCGCCGCCTCACCCTGGAGAGATAGCTGTCGGTCGCGGCGACGATGGGGAAGTCGGGCTCGGCGGCCAGGACGAGATACGCCCCGGGCGCGGCCTGGAAGAGGAGCCCGAAATCGGGCTCCTCGCCCTGTCCGGAGGGGCGAACTTCCGCATTGTCGAAGGCTGGCTTCCGCTGGGACATCAATCCTGCTGCACTGATCGCGCTTCCGCGGGCCGCTCGGAGCCGACGTATTTCTTTACCAGCGCCAGGACGGTGCGCGGCTCGACCGGCTTGCCGAGAAAATCAACGCACCCCGCCTCCGCGGCCCTGCGCCGATCCTCCTGCTGAACGTGGACGGTGAGCGCAATCACGGGAATGCCTGCAGTTCTCGAATCCTCCTTGAGCAGCGCGGTCGCCTCCCACCCGTCAAGCTCCGGAAGGGACAGGTCCATGAGGATGAGGTCCGGTCGGTGCTCCGTGGCCAGCCGGACCGCCTCCGCCCCATCCTCGGCCAGGATGACCTCGAAGCCGTTGTGTCGGAGGATCGTTCCGAAGATCTCCCGCCCGTCCTCCTCGTCCTCGGCCACGAGCACGACCGGAGCGCTCACGACTCTTCCTCCTGCTCCTGGTGGTGGCGCCGCCGCATGCGCTGGATCATCCCGTCCGCCCACTCCTCCACGCGCCGCGCGTCGTCCCCGCGCAGTGCGGTCCGCTCGTCCTGCACTCCCTCCTCGGCCGTTCCCCCCGAGCGCTTCACCACCTCCTCGACAACGCTCTTCCAGGTGAGCTTCTGGGCGGCCCGACCCACTGTTCCCATGGCGATGCGGTCCGCCGTGTCCGTGGGTCGCGCGTAGGAGCGGATCTCGAAGCGGATGGCATCCTCCTCGGAGC
>SKRI01000023.1 GCA_007118565.1 Gemmatimonadota bacterium
CCACGAAGCCGTGGCGCGCGGCCAGGTGGTCCGGGTCGTTGTAGGCGATGCGCACTACCCCGTCGTCATCCTCCCAGACGAGGAAGCGCTGCGGCAGGTCGATCGCGGCGGTCGGCCGCGCCTGGATCAGCGGCGTACCTGCCTGCGGGTCCCCGGCCAGGATGACCAGAGTGGGGAGCAGCCTTTCTCCGGCTCCGGCTGCGCCCTCGGCGTGGTCGATCCGGGTGATGATTTCCATCCCCTCCTCCTCGAGTGCCGCCTCCAGACGATCGACCGTCTCTCCGAAACCGTGGGCGCTCTGCACGGTGACGAGCCCGCCGTCGGCAGGAGCGCCGGGTCGCAGCTCGCGGCGGTCCGCCACCTCCTCTTGGGGCGCCTCGGGAGGCGGAGGGGTGTCGGGCGGCTCGCAGCCGATCAGGAGGAAGGCCACCAGGAGGGCGGCGGCCGGGACGGTTGCTGGGCCGATGCGCGAGCCGAGGGTGCCTGTCATGGAATGTTCGGGGATGGGGGAGATGTGCGCTCCGAAGCGGATGACGGAAGATCGGTGCCCGCGCGAGCGCGAACGTGTCCGGCAGGGCTGACCTCCCGTCAGCCGCTGGTGCTCCCGAAGTCGAAGCGGAAGGCCTCTTCACCCTCTCCCGCCTCCACCCGCACCCTGCCGCCTCCGGCGAGGCGCCCGAAGAGGATCTCCTCTGCGAGCGGCCGGGCGATCTCCTCCTGGATGAGGCGCGCCAGGGGACGGGCGCCGAAGGTGGGGTCGAACCCGCGTTCGGCCAGGCGCTCCCGCGCCCCATCTCCCAACTCGATCCGGACCTCCTTCTGGCGGAGGCGCTCGGCCAGCTCGCCGACCATGCGGTCCACGATCCGCAGCATGACCTCCTCGGAGAGGGCGGCGAAGCGGATGACCGCGTCCAGCCGGTTGCGGAACTCGGGAGTGAACGTCTCCCGGAGCGCCTTGTCGTCCCCCTCCCCGGTGCGGCCGCCGAAGCCGACCCGCTGCCGGGCCATGGCCTCGGCGCCGACGTTGCTCGTCATGATCAGGATCACGTTCCGGAAGCTCACCTTGCGCCCGTTGTGGTCGGTGAGGGTGCCGTGGTCCATCACCTGGAGCAGGATGTTGAAGACGTCCGGGTGCGCCTTCTCGATCTCGTCGAGGAGGATGACGGCGTGCGGATTCCTCACGACGGCGTCGGTGAGCAGCCCGGCCTGATCGAAGCCCACATACCCTGGCGGGGCGCCGATCAGCCGCGCCACCGAGTGCCGCTCCATATACTCGCTCATGTCGAGCCGGACGAGCTCGATGCCGAGCACGTCGGCCAGGGTGCGCACCGCCTCGGTCTTGCCGACTCCCGTCGGTCCGGTGAAGAGGTAGGAGCCCACCGGCCGGTCGGGATCCCTCAGCCCCGCCCTCGACAGGCGGATCGCCGCGGCGAGGGCGTTCAGCGCCTCGTCCTGTCCGAAGACGCGCTCCCTGAGCTCGTCCGGAAGGAGGCGCAGCCGGTCGCGGTCGTTCTCGCTCACCTGGCGCTCCGGAATTCGCGCCATGCGTGCGACGACTGCCTCCACATGGGAGACGGTCACTTCGGGTGGCTTTCCCTGCGGCGAAGCCTCGTCCAGCTTCACCTCGGCGCCCGCCTCGTCGAGCAGGTCGATGGCGGTGTCCGGGAGGCGGCGGTCGTGCAGGTGCCGGTGCGCCAGCTCGGCCGCGGCCCGGAGCGTCTCGTCCGCGTAGCGGACCTCGTGGAACTCCTCGTAGCGCGGGCGGAGACCATCCAGGATCCCGATGGTGTCCTCGATGTCGGGCTCCTCCACCTCCACGGCCTGGAAGCGGCGCGCCAGTGCACGGTCGCGCTCGAAGTGGTTGCGGTACTCCTCGTGGGTGGTGGCCCCGATGCAGCGCAGGGTGCCGTCCGCGAGCGCGGGCTTGAGGAGGTTGGCCGCGTCCATGGTGCCGCTCTGCGTGACCCCCGCCCCCACGATCGTGTGGATCTCGTCGACCACCAGGATCGGCGCCTCCCGCTCGGCGAGCTCCGCGAGCACCGCCTTCAGCCGCTCCTCGAAGTCTCCGCGGTAGCGGGTGCCCGCGAGCAGCGCGCCCATGTCGAGAGAGAAGACCTCGGCACGGCGCAGCGGGCGGGGCACCTCCCCCCGCTCGATCTTCCACGCGAGGCCCTCGGCCAGCGCCGTCTTCCCGACGCCCGCCTCGCCCACAAGAACGGGGTTGTTCTTCTTGCGGCGGGAAAGGATGTGCACGATGCGCCGGAGCTCTCGCTCCCGTCCGATGAGCGGGTCGATTCGACCCTGCCGGGCCCGGTCGTTCAGGAGAACCGTGAAGCGCTGCAGGGCACCGCCCGGCTCCGCAAACGACTCGGAGTCATCCCCCTCGTCCTCCTCTCCGCTCTCCTCGAACGGATCCGACCGGCGGACCGGGAGCCCCGATGCGCCCGCGGCCGGCGCCCCCTCATGGGAAAGCCCCTCCATCACGCGGAGCCGCGTAAGCCCTTCCTCGGTGAGGAAGTGGGTCCCGTTCGAGTCCTCCTCGTCGAAGAAGCAGACGAGCACATGCCCCCCCGTGACCCGCGTTCGCCCGGCGCGCTGCACCTGGAGTACGGCGGCCTGGACCACCCGCCGGAATGCGAGCGTGGGGGTGGGCGAGCCCTCCTCCTCCTCCGTCCGGGAGGCTGGGAGCGACTCCAGGAACTCGTTCAGCCGCTGCCCCAGCCGATCGACGTTGGCTCCGCAGCGGGTCAGGAGGTCCGAGGTCTCCGCGTCGTGCAGGAGCGCATAGAGGAGGTGCTCGAGACCTGCGAGATCATGGTCCCGCCGCGCGGCTTCCATGAGGGCCAGGCGGAGGGAGATCTCCAGCTCGGGGCAGAGTGCGGGCGATGCCATCTGATGCTCGGCAGTCGGCGGTCAACGGAAGTCGGTCGGGAGCGGCGGAAGGGTCCGCGTCTCCCCTCACTCGGGCTCGGCCGTCAGCCTCAGCGGGAAGCCTTCGGCACGCGCCAGCTCGGTCACCTGGACGACACGGGTCTCCGCGACGTCCCGCGGGTACACGCCCGCGACCCCCGAGCCCCGGGTGTGGACCTCCAGCATGATCCGGTTGGCCTGGGTCTCCGATTTCTGGAAGTAGCGGACCAGGACTTCCACCACGAACTCCATGGAGGTGAAATCGTCGTTGTGGAGAACGACGCGGTAGCGGCGGGGAGGACGCACCTCGTCGCGAGGCCGGATCGCCACTTCCCCTTGCTCATCCCTCTCCGGAGGAGGTGCCCGATCGCTCATACCTGATGTTGTACCGTCGCGGCCGGCGGGGGATCCGGCCAGCCTCATCGGGACCCCGACACGTTCGCGCGCGAAGAGCGGACGCCCGTGGGCGATGTCCGCCTGCTCAGCCGCCGGGTGGATCCGGCTGGGGATCGGGCTCCTCCTCGTCCTCGATCCGGATGGTGTCCACGATGGTATCACCGGTACGGGGGAAGGTGTCGTCCTCGGTGATGATCTCCTGGGGCGCGGCCGGTGCCCTCTCGATCTCCTCCGCGCGGTCGAGCCGCACCGGCTCGCCGTTCAGCTCGAGAGCCTCCTGATCGGCCTGGCATCCCAGCAGCACTGCTCCCGCCAGGAGCGGGGCGAGCAGTGACAAGCGGTCTCTTCCTCGATCTCTCATTCGATGCCTCCGGGTTGCGGGCTCGCGTCTCGTGCGATCGGAGCCAGTTCCGTGCCGACGCCGCTATCCACGGCTCCTGCAACCGGCGGGTTTCTTGCGAGTAATAACACCTGCGGCGCTGCCGTCTGCGCAGGACATGACCCCGTAACCCCCGCACGACCCGTGTTCGCATCATCTTGCCCCCGCCGCCTCCCGGCGGGTCTTGCCGTCGCTGCCCTCTTTCTCGTCGCCGCTTGCAACAACGGGGAGGAGGAAGGTGTCCCGATCGCCGCGGATCCCGACCGCGTCGGCACCCTGCCGCTCGATACGGCGCCGGAAGGTCCCGCCCACGGATGGAGCGGGAGGTCCCAGGTGCGGATGGGAGCGGAGGGGGACACGCTGATCCTCTTTGAGACGCCCGAAGACTTCCCCGTCCCCTTCAGCACCTACTTCCCCGAGGCCATGTCGGTGGAGTCGATCCGAACGGGGGAGGGAGACGCCATCCGCTTCGTGGCCGACGAGGCGGACTGGGGGGGAGAGGGCGCGGTGCTCCACGCATTCTTTCCCACCGAGGAGATCACCTCTGCCGACATCCGTGACTGGGTCCGGGACGTGGCGGAGAGCCGGGGAACGCCGCGACGCGCGACCACCCAGCGCTACCCCTGGTCGATCATGGAGTACCGCTTCGAGGCGGCCCGGGAGGACGTCGAGGGTGACGGTGCCCGCACCGGGAGTGTGGTGCTGGGCCGCCACGAGGATCAGTACTACTACGTGGTGGTCCAGGCCCGACCGCAGGTCGCCGATGATTTCCGCACCCGGGTGGAGCAGATCCTCGACCACTGGGAGTGGCGGGAGGGGGAAGGTCTCGGCGCCAACGGCGCTCCCAACGAATGATCGTGGTCCTCCCGGGCTGCTGAAGCGAAACCGCCGCCCCCGGGACGGAGGCGGCGGATCGTGTGGCTACGCCGTGCCGTGAAGCCGGCCGAGCGCTCCTACGGCCTCTGCGACGGACGTGTCTCGTGGCCCCAGGGCGGGGGCGGCGCATCGACCTCCTCGGTCAGGTCGAACTCTAGGTGGTGCCGCCACTCCCCGTCCCGGATCGTCCCGTAGGTGTAGCGCTCCCCCGGCTCGATCTCGACCCGCCAGCCCCCCATCACCCCGTTCCGGTCGGAGACGAACTCCTGCCGGTTCGCGGTTCCCTCCTCCTGGGTGAAGGCGCCGTACCAGGTGTTCTCCTCCTCGGTGCCGTCCTCGTACCGGTGGTCGTGGCGGAGCTCCAGCCGGTCGTCGTGGCGGATGAAGACCCAGGTGCGGGAGCGGTTGTCGTCCACATGGAGCGGGAAGCGTAGCTCCTCGTCCCCGCACTCGCGGAAGTGGACGACCAGCCGCGCATCCGGATCGATCTGGGTGTCTCCCTCGGGGGCCTGGAGGAGCTCGCCCGCGTAGGCGGCATCGCAGAGCGCCTGCAGGTTGGCCCAGTAGGCATCCTGGGGCTGTTCCGTGGCGGCAACCTCGGTGTCGTCGGCCACCGGGTCGGGGTCCGCGTCGGCGGGCGCGCAGGCGACAGCGAGGGCGAGGGGCAGGGCGAGCAGTCCGAATCTCGTTGTCATCGAAGCGTTGCTTCTCGGGTGAGAGCCGTCCCGCCCTCGTGGCGGGATCGACGTGGTATGGCCTTGGTCGGCAGGCCACGGGGGCGATCAGGACGCAGACATCGCGGCTTGCGCATCGGCGTCCCGGAAGGTGTCATCAGAGCGGGTAGGGAACCCGCGAGGGCTCGGTGTCGTGGCCCCACGGCGGAGGCGGAGGATCGATCGACTCGCTCAGGTCGAAGTCCACCCGCCAGCTCCATTCCCCCTCCCGGATGGTCCCGTAGGTATAGCGTTCCCCCGGCTCGATCTCCACCCGCCAGCCGCGGGTGGGGCGGTCGTCCGGCGGCAGCAGGAACTCCTGGCGGTTCGGCGTCCCCTCCCCGTCGGAGAAGGCGCCGTACCAGGTCACCTCGTCCTCCGACCCGTCCTCGAGCCGGTGGTCGTGGCGGAGCTCGATCTCACCCTCGTGCTGTGTGAAGACCCAGGTGCGGGAGCGGTCCCAGCTCCCGTCCAGGCTCTCGATGTGGAAGGGGAGCTTCACCTCCTCCTCCCCGCACTCCCGGAAGTGCACCACGAGCAGCTCCGATCCCTCCAGCATCTCGTCTCCCTCGGGCGCCTGCACGAGCCGGCCCGGGAAGGCCTGCTCGCAGTGCGCGCGGAGGTTGTCCATGAAGGCATCCTGCGGCGAGATCGCGGGATTCCCCTCGGCCGTCTGGTTGCAGGCCAGGAGGGTGAGCGAGATGACCGCAGGCGCGAAGAAGCGATAGCGTCTCATAAGAGAGGGGCTCGGGTGTGACGGGGAGCGCATCTCAGCTGCTCCCCAGGGTCTCGTCGATCCGGTGGAGGGCGTCCTCCAGGTGGATCCGGGTCATCCGATCGCTCACGCCGCGGGAGAGCGTCGTGCGGATCTCCCCGCGGAGCAGCCCGAGCTGGTCCCGGACGAGAGGCCGGATGTCCGACTGACCGACGTGGAGATGGGCGTTCAGCGGCGGGTCGTCATCACGCGAAACCCGGAGGTTTCCGGAGGCGGGCGGATTCCAGCTCTCGGACTCGGCTTCGTGCAGGAGGTAGTGCGCCTGCTCGAGGTACCCCCGCTGCAGGTTGCGGCGGTAGGTGTCGGTGGCCGCGCCGTTTCGGACCTCCCGCCAGACCATCTCCCGCGTGTCGTCGAGCATGCGTGAGGGGCCGTAGGTCGCATCTCCCAGAAAAGCCTCCTGCTCGATGAGCCGTGCCAGGCGGGCATGGTTCAGCAGGCGCTGGACGGCGAGCACCTGGTAGGCGCGGATCCGCTCCACCGCGCCGGCGTGCTCGATCCGCCGCAGCATGTCCATGTCGAGCGCCCACTCCGGCGTCTGCAGGACGTGCTCGTCGATGAAGCGCATGGCCTTCCGCTGGTACTCGGGCTCGATGGCGGTGTAGATCGGCCCCTCCTCCCCGAAGCGCTTCAGGTGGGTCCAGTACCCGCCGACCGCCGAAGCCGCGTGCTCGGCGTAGCGGTTCCACTGGGTGAGGTTCTGCAGGTAGTAGTTGCCCACCTCCTGATAGTCGTCTCCCTCCTCCAGCAGCCAGCTCATCAGGTTGGCCGAGGCCGTGCGCAGATTTTTCATCCCGTAGACCGCCGCCTCCACCGGATCCTCGGAGATCCCCTCGGTCATCCGGTACGGGTCCCACTCGTCGTCCATGCCGAACTGTGGATAACCGAAGCGGAACCAGGGGCGGTCGGCGCGCTCGACCACCCACTCGTTGAGCGTCGGCAGCTCCTCGTCGGCCGTTCCGGCC
>SKRI01000228.1 GCA_007118565.1 Gemmatimonadota bacterium
CTCGAGGCTCGTGTTCCGACGAACCATCGAATGGGAGCGAGTGCGGCCGTAGAGCGGGATCCGATCGGTGTGGGGATAGGGTTTGATGGATGAGGTGGAGCTGATCGAGTATGATGTCCGTTACGGCCTTCCACCCCGACAACCGGTTCATGGCGGAGACGAAACGAGAAGCCATATGCGATGCGGCGCTCAGCCTGTTCGCCTCTCAGGGCATCGATGCCACGTCTACGCGCCAGATCGCGAAGCGTGCCGGTACTGCCGAAGGCAACATCTACCGCCACTTTCGCGGTAAGGATGCCCTTGTGCGGCACCTGTTCGAGGAAAATGCGATGGCGCTGCATCAGACGCTCGCTGAAGCGGTGGACGAGGCGGATGATCCCCTGGAGCGGCTGGGAGCGCTGGTCCGTGGCGTCTTCGCGTTCGCTGCCGACCAGCCTGTCGGATTCGCCTTCCTGTTCATGGTCTCGACCACCGGGGCCTTTCACGACGACCCTGCCGAGTGGCCCCTTCCCATGATGCTGTTCGCCCAGACGCTGAAGGGAGGCTTTCGATCAGGTGATTTCCGCCCGGTCGACCCGGCACTCGCCACCGGATGGATCGTCGCCATGACGCAGCGGGCGGTAATCCTGCACCGGACCGGGATCGTGCGGCTAGGCTACGACGCACTCGTCGATCAAACCGTGGAGGCAGTGCAGCACCTCCTGCGGCGCTGACCAGGTTTGCCAACGACAGTCCCTCGCTGAGCATATCCGCGCCAGGCGGCCGGTCTAATCGGCTGCCATGATCCGCATCGGACCCGCTCAGCAGATGTGCGGGGCGGACGGATTTATGCATGCTTGACGATGGATGTTGCCGACACTCGAACCAGCCGCGCCCTGCATTTCTGTAGACTTCGAGTGCCGCTCCAATTGCCTCGAAGGCTCGTCGTGAAGCTCCCTTAACGCACATGCCCGCCAATCGGTGGGAAGGTGACGAGCCTCAGTGCGTCGGTTTGTTCCTGGTGTTCTTCTGTCCACGTCTCGGCGGGGTTGAGGGCGATGGCGATTCGCTATGAAGTTCGTGGTTTGACCACAGTCGCGGTGAATTGATCATGCAAAGACGAGATTTCTTGCGGATCGCGGGGATCACCGGCGGAGCGTTCGTCGCTGGCGGAAGCTCGTTCCTCGCCTCGTGCCGAGCGGATACGAGGGCCCCGACCGGACCGGGCGGTACGAGCGGGATGCATCTTTACCGCCCTGCCGTGGTCTCCCCGGAAGACCTAGTGCTGACGGCGCGCCCCGCCATTGCGGAGATCGCACCAGAGGTGAACTCTCCGATCCTCACCTGGAGCGACGGCCCCGTCGGGCCGACGATCGAAGCGCATAGCGGCCAGCGGGCCCGCATCCTCCTCCGGAACGAGTTGAACGAGCCCACCATCGCCCACTGGCACGGGCTGCGGCCGCCAGAGGAAGCAGATGGCCATCCGCGCTTTGCCGTCGGGACGGGCGGCACCTACGCATACGATTTCCTCATCGACGAGAGGGCGGGCCTTTACTGGTATCATCCCCACCCCCACATGCGCACTGCCCCGCAGACCTACTTCGGGCTTGCCGGTCTCATCATCGTGCGGGACGACAACGAGGCGGCGCTCGCGCTTCCGTCCGGGGAGCGGGAGATCGCCTTGGTCTTCCAGGATAAGCGGCGTGACGCCTCCGGGCGACTCGTCTACAACCCCGTCGGCCACGACATGATGGAGGGGTTTCTGAGCGGGGAGGCTTTTGTCAATGGGGTTCTGTCGCCGACCGTCGAGGTCGACTCAGCACTCTACCGGCTCCGCATCCTTGGCGCCGGAAACGCCCGGATCTTCAGGATCGGTCTCTCCAACGGCGCACCCCTGGTGCTGATCGGCAGCGACGGCGGATTGCTGGAGGAAGCGGTCGAGCTGCCCTACGTGGACGTGGCCACCGGGGAGCGGGTCGATCTACTGGTCGACCTCTCCGGGCTCGCGGCGGGGTCCAGCGTCTTCCTGCGGTCCCTCGCGTTCCCCAGCCCGAGCGGCGGGATGGGAATGGGGCGGGGGAGAGGCATGATGGGCATGGGCGGCAGCACGCTGCCCCAGGGGGCTACAATGGATGTAATGGAGTTCCGGGTGGCGGATACGGTACGCGAGGACGTCCGCCTTCCCGCCACACTCACACCCCTCCCTCGTCTTTCCGCCAGCAGTGCCGAGCGGCGACGCATCTTCCGCTTCGACAGCATGATGATGTCGCACACCATCAACGGCCGCAGCTTTGAGATGGATCGCATCGACGAGCGGGTGCCATTCGGCGCCACAGAGGTATGGAGCTTCGTCAACGACAGTCGGTTCCCTCATCCCGTCCACATGCATGCGGTGCATTTCCAAGTGCTCGAGCGGCGCGGCGGCCGCGGCCGGGTGCTGCCTTGGGAGCGGGGATGGAAGGATACGGTGCTGCTGCTCCCGGGTGAACAGGTGGATGTGATCGCAACCTTCGATCGGTTCCGAGGGCTCTACCTCATGCACTGTCACAATCTGGAGCACGAGGACATGGGGATGATGATCAACTTCCTCATCGAGTGATGCGTCACCCGGGGATGGCCTGCCTGGTCGATCGCCGTGGAGGTCACGGGCTCCCGGTCTTCTAGCTCGGAGGGCACTGCCGCTCGGCGGGCCGCTCGAATTCCGGGATCGGGCGGGATTCAGCCTCTTCGAGTGTTGCGGCGACGCCGTTGCGCTGGATGTCGTCGATCAGCCACTCCATCTCGAGGATCTCCCGGCGCTGCGCTTCACTGATCTCGACTGCCAGCTCGCACACCCGGAGATCTGCGATCCCGGCCCGTTCCGATCGAGTGATCGCCATCGAGTGGTGCGGAATCATCCCCCTCATGAACGAGATGTCGCCCACCATCACCTGACTGCGGTCCAGGTAGATGCCCGCGGCGAGCAGCAGGAGGCTCGCTGCCACGACGGCCACGTTGGCCTTAGCGCTCCGATACATGTTCAGCATCCACGCGAGCATGATCAGGCCCATGGTCCCGCCCATCGTGAGCGCCATGTACATGCGACTTTCACTCAAGCGGACATGGCCCCACTCGTAGCTGCCGACGAACATCACTGCGTACATCACCACCATGGCGGTGAGGACCATCGCGGCAAACCGCATGTACATGCCGGTCTGCCGATCAGCGTGGTCTCCGTCGTCGTGGCCACGCGCTTTCGGACGCCTCTCGTCGTGTGTCGCCATTGATCCTCTTCCGTTGTGGGGAATCGGGAAGCCACCGGACAGCGGCCCCCTTTTGCGACCCTCCGGGTCGGAGACGCAAGATTTGCGGACGCCACCGGGTCCGTCGGGTCAGCCCATCCGGAGACCTGAACCGAGAGCGGCGGCCCCGAATCTGCGGCGCCCGTTGCCGCGGTCGGCCGGCTCGGTTTCGCGCCGGCGGCGCGCCCTCATCGAGCAGGAGGAACCGTGGCCGTACTATTCGCGCAGGCGCCGCACTGGTGCCCCTGGTGCCCCGATCACATGGCGTGGGGAGGTTGGGTGATGATGGTGTTTTGGCTGCTCGTGGTCGTGATCATCGTCCTCGCGGTGGTGTTCCTGCTGCGGCAGGGACGGCTGGGCGGCCGCTCCTCCCCGGCAGACCGCGCGGAGGAGACGCTCCGCGAGCGGTACGCGCGCGGCGAGATCGACGAGGAGGCATACCAGCGCATGCGCAATGAGTTGCGGCGGTAATCCTGCCGCAGCGTCCGTCCGCACCGATCATTACGCTGCGATCTTGCGGCACTCCTCCGCGCAGCGGCGGCAGGCCTCTGCACAGCGCTGGCAGTGGTCGTCGTCGTGGCGGCTGCACTCCTCGGCGCACGCCTCGCACGCTTCGGCGCAGGCCCGGCAGAGCTCGGTGGCGCGATCACTTCCGCGTGAGAGGAGGATGACACAGGAGACGCAGCTCTCCACGCAGTCCCGGCATCGGCGGATGCACTCGCGCATCATCGCCACGTCGTCCTCGCTCAGGCACTCCTCCGCGCATACCTCGCACGCCACCACGCACTCCACGCACGCCTCCAGGCAGGCGTGGTAGCGCTCGCTCTTCTCGGTCAGGTACTTCCCCAGCTCAATCGTCGGCATGGTCTCTCCGTCCTTCGGGGGTGGATCAGTACGCTCTGCGGCCGCTGCGAGGAGCGCGCCAGACCCCTCACGGATGTGGAGCTGCCGGCAACCCTCTAGCTGGAATCGCTGGAGGTGGTCAAGATGATCCCCACGGCCAACGGCGCGCACGGCATCACCTTCTGCCGCAACGCGGAGCGTGGCTGGTACGGCTACTTTCCAACAAGTACGCGCGGGTGGTCGGGGTCATCGACGCCGAGCGGCAGGAGACGGTGGGCTACATCCCGCTGCCGGAGACCGCCTGGGGCGGCAACGGCATCTACTGCCTCCCCGACAACGAGTACCAGCAGCACTTGCCCGGAAAGAGGTAGCGCGGACGGCAGGGTGAACAGTCCGATTTGGACGCGCGCGTTTCCTTGACCTCCGTATATAGCGATGTTCCGGAGCAGCACGTGGAGTACGCACACCGGCGGCTCCTCGGGCTCGAGGAGGAAACCGCCTCCACGTCACAGAACTCCGCCGATGAGCAGGGCTTCGTCGGGGGCGATCCGGCGCGCCCGGCTGGGTCGCCCGGTGCGTTCTCGTGCAAGAGCCAATTCTGCTTTTCGGGACAGTCGTTCGCTCGCTGACGCATTGGGCTGCCATCCACCTCTCCTGTCGGCGGGTTCGGCGATGGCCCCGGGAAAATTCCCGCCGGAATCGCCGGTGCAGGTCGCTTTCCTGCAGGCGGCGACCGGGAGCCGCGTGCGGCGTTACCAGCCGGGCCGTCCCTAAACCTTCTTCAGGGTTGCGGCTTTTTCACCGATCCCACGGCCATTCTGGATGTCATGAGCCTCACTATCAAAACCGGACCATTCGGCCCCCGGTCGCCGCGGCGCTTCAATTTCGACGCGGACGCGATCCCGGAGCGCGTCTCTTTCTCGAAGGGTCGCCAAAAAGGGTTCGGGTGGTCTTCAACGGAGAGGCGATCGCGGACAGCTGCGCCGTAAAGATGCTGCACGAGACCGAGCACCTCCCCGTCTACTACTTTCACGAGGGAGATGTGAGATGGGAGCTGCTCGACCCGAGTGATCACATCACGAGCTCTCCGGTCAAAGGCGAGGCCCGCTACTGGACCGTCCGGGTCAGAGGTCGGACTGCGGAGAATGCCGTCTGGAGCTATCCCCAGCCGATCGAAGGCTGCCCCCTCCCGCCTGGTCACATGGCATTCGCCTGGGGCGCGATGGATCCCTGGCATAAGGAGGACGAGGAGGTGTTCGTACATCCACGCGACCCGTATCACAGGATCGATAATCTGCGAAGCTCGCGCCGGGTGCGAATTATCATTGGCGGTGAGGTGGTTGCGGAAACGAGCCGGCCGCGCCTCCTTCTCGAGACGGGGCTGCCGGTTCGGTACTATATCCCCGAAGCGGATGTCCAGCGAGTGCATCTGCGGCCGAGTGAGAAGCATACCCGCTGCCCGTACAAAGGAGAGGCGCGTTTCTACTCGGTTGAGGCGGGCGGCAAGGTCGAGCGCGATTTGGCCTGGTTCTATCCGAGCCCTTCGCGTGACGCCGTCGGTGTGGAAGGGTGTATCTGCTTCTTCAACGAGCAGGTCGGTCTGGAGGTGGACGATGTGCGCCAGCCCCGGCCGACGACCCGCTGGTCCTGATGGCCGGCCGGTGCGACGTCTTCCACCGGTGATCCGCATTCAGGGGGATCGACCGCCCTCGACTTCGGGTAGCGCCTTGGTCGAGCGGTCAGGTCGCGGCACTCCTTCGCGCACTGCCGCCATCCCGGGGTGCTTTTGATGCGCATGTGCTACAGCGTGTAGACCCAGTCGGGGATGACGCCTACGGCGAAGGCCTCCAGGTACTTGTCGAATCCCGTGAGAACGAGCAGTCCGAGCCCCAGTAGCATCCAACCCAGGAACTTCTTTCCCAACCCGCCGCCGGTCATGAGCGAGGAGCGCCAGCGTGCGAGCAGTCGACCGGACGCGAGTCCGGCGCCCAGGAGCACGCCCGCAGTTCCAACGCCGTAGGCGAGCATCACGACGAAAGCCATCCCCAGGCTCTGACCCATGGAGGCCAGGGCGATGGCGGCCCCCAGAGTCGGGCCCACGCAGGGGAGCCAGACCACGCCCAGAAGGGCGCCGACTCCGAACTGGCCCGGCGCCGAGTTGGCCGCGGCAGCGCCTCCCAGGTTGAACCTTGAGGAGAACGTCGATAGCCGCAGGACCACCCAGTCGTTC
This sequence comes from Gemmatimonadota bacterium, assembly GCA_007118565.1. Classification (GTDB taxonomy): domain Bacteria; phylum Gemmatimonadota; class Gemmatimonadetes; order Longimicrobiales; family Longimicrobiaceae; genus SKRI01. The sequence continues at coordinate 6,334 of SKRI01000228.1, forward strand.
AGCCGGCCGACGAGAAGGACGAGTGCGACCATGACCAGGAGCACCGCCGCGAGGTAGCGGAAAAGCTCCGGATCGAGGCCAGTGCTCATGAGCAGGAGCGTCAGGAAGGTGCCTGCGACGGCGAACGAGAGCGCCAGACCGAGCGAGAGGTAGAACCGGGCCGGACCGGCCGCTGGTGGCGGCGGAGGACGTCACCACGGGCACCAGCGGCCAGACGCAGGGGGAGAGAACCCCCGCCACGCCGGCCACCAGCGCCAGCGGCACCGCGGCGAGCTCGAGCGTCACGCCGCCGCCCGTTCCAGCGCCTCGTCGAGCTGAGCGAAGATGGCCTCCCTGCTAGTTTCCGCAACGCTGAACCAGATCTGCTCCTCGCCGTGGTAGAGGATCAGCGTCGACTGGCGAGGCGCCGAGAAGCGCCGCACGTGCTCCTTCTGGCGGTCGAAGTCGATCTGAAGGGTGTGCAGCGGCGCATCGGGGTTTGCCGCCCGGTACTCTGCCAGGATGGTCTGCTGCTGGGCGCAGGTGCCGCACCAGTCCGCGAACACATCCACGAGGATCAGCGCGTTCTCATCCTGCAGCTCGGCGAAGCGCTCTTCGGTGAAGCGCTGTGAGCCGTGTGTCGCGGTCGGGGTACTTGCCACTGTCGCCTGCTCCGGCGTCTGGGCGGTGGCCGCCGGTTCC
>SKRI01000227.1 GCA_007118565.1 Gemmatimonadota bacterium
CGCGGCTGGATGCGGAGCGCGCGACACCGGCTGAAGGCGGGGTAGCCCGCCGGCAGACCGCCAGCCCAAAATAGAGACGTCCCAACGCCACTGGCGTCGGGACGTTCTCTCTACTACAAGCGAATGGGCTCAGAGAGCGCCGCCGCCGGCCGGAGGCGTCTCTCCCCCCTGCTTTCCTTCCTTTCGGAAGGGGGCACCGACGACCACCTTCACCCCGGAGATGGAGGTATCGAGCACGTTGGTGACGTTCCGCGCAGTGGATTCGCCGATGTCCCCGGCCGCATCCACGGCGCCTGTGGCGGCTGCGGAGGCCGCGTCGCTCGCCTTGATTCCGACATCCTTGGCGGTCTCTATGGCTCCCTCCACCGCGCCGCGCGCCACCTTCGCCACATCTCCCCCGACATCCGCGGTTCCCTTGACCAGGCCGCGCGCCGTGTCCCGGATCACCTGCAGGGCGTCGCCGCCGATCTCGTTGGTCCCCTGGATCGTTCCACGGACCGTGTTCTTGGCGGTGAGGGCCAGATCGCCCCCCACGTCCTTGGTTCCCTGGATGGCGCCACGGGCGATGCCGAAGGCGGCGTCGCTCGCGCTGATCCCGATGTCCCGGGTCGCGGTGATGGCCCCCTCGGCCGCCTTGGTCGCCACCGTGCCCACGTCCGTCCCCACGTCGGAGGTCCCCTTGATGGCCGCGCGGATGGTGTCGCTCAGCACGCCGGCGGTCACGGTGGTGACCTCTCCCACGCCGGTGATCACTCCAACAACGGCTCCCTTCACCGCGTTACCCGCCTTTCCGCCCACCGCGTTGACCGCTTCGAGGGCGCCGCCGACCGCGTCCGTGGTTACGGTGGTCACCTCCTTGAGCACGTCTCCGGCGCCGCGCAGCGTCGTCACCGTGGCATTCTTCGTGGTGTCCACGGTCGCCTCGAGGATGCTCCCGGCCCCCTTGATGGTTCCGGAGAGTGTATCGCGAATGGTCGAACCGATGTTGCTGAGTGCCATGGGGTCGCTCCTGGATTGAGGGGCTTCAGAGGTGGGCTTGCGCACCCCCGGCTCTGCAATATCGGGTCCGACCCCGGGCGTCCGCCGGGTGGAGCCGCCATTCGGATCGCCCGCCATGGTGCGGACGATTCCCAGCAGCTGCTCGGCCACGAGAGGCTTTACGAGGATCCCGCTCGCGCCTCTGGAACGACTCTCCGACTCGAGCGCCTTGCTCTGCCTGGGGGAAAGGATGATGAAGGGGATGCCGTCCTCGCGAAGTTTCTCACACCGCTGCCAGATCCTTGCGCCGAAACCGGCAAGATCCACGAGGGCGACGGATACCTTGCCCTTGCAGGACAGCTCCCGGTCGAGGTCATCGAGGCTCAGGGCCTGACAGGTATCGAAGCCCTCACGGGCCAGGAGATCGGCCAGGAGCTCCAGATTCCTGCGGTTCCGACCAACCGTCAGGATCGAGGGCATCCTAGTCGGTCTCCCTGCGGTGATGGTGGCCGTCGTGCTCCCACTCGGGCGTACCGCTCAAGAGCCCGCGCAGCCCGCGGATCGGCTTGCCGACCCGGAGGCCGTACTTGGTGATCTCGTACTCGCGCAGGTTCTTCTGGAAGTCGCCCGTCCGCTTCTTGAGGACGCCGATGGCCTTGCGGAGCTCGCCCTCGATCTCCAGGTACCGGATGAAGACGATGCAGTCCGCCAGGTAGCTCACGCCCGCGTCGGTGGCCTTGAACTCCTCGCCCACGATGTCCTCCATCTCGTTCACGAGGATGACCGTCACACCCATGTTCCGGAGGTATTTCACCAGACGGTGGATCTGACGGACGAGGTCCTCGCCGAGGAGCGACAGCCGGTAGCCGGAGAGGCTGTCGATCATCACGATCTTGGCGTCATTGTCCTCGACCTCGTGCCGCACCAGGTTGGCGAACTCGTCCGGGGTGAACTGGATCGGCTCGATCTGGACCACGCCGAGCGTCCCCCGGTCCGTCATCGCCTTCACCGGAATGTTGATGGCCTCGCTCCGGAAGAGGAGGGTGCTGCGGTGCTCCTCGAAGGTGAAGATCACCGAGCGCTCCCCGCGACCCGCCGCCTCCTTCATGAACTGAAGGCCGAGCGTCGTCTTCCCCACCCCGCTCGGCCCGGTGATGATGGTCACCGTTCCGCGCTGGATGCCGCCGTGGAGGAGCTCGTCGAGCTCCGGGACGCCGGAGGGGACCGTCTCCGGGATGAACTCGCGCTCGTGCTGCTCGGGGACCAGTCGCGGAAACACCTCCACGCCCTTGTCCGTGAGGCGGACACCGTGGCGCCCGCTCAGGGTGTGTGATCCGCGGAACTTGGTGACGGCGATCGTCCGGCGGTTCATCCGCCCCACCGCCTCCAGGTCCATGACGATCACCCCGTCGCTCATGAACTCCAGATCGTAGTCGGGAGCCTCGGGGCTGCCCTCGGAGGTGTAGACCACGGTCGCGCCCGAATCGACCAGGTAGCGGATGAAGGAAAGGATCTGCTTCCTGAACTGGAAGGCGTCGGCCGCCAGGTAGCGGAAGACGGTGATGGCGTCGAGAAAGACCCGCTGCGGCTTCAGCTTCTCAACCGCCTCCACGATCTGCCTGGTCACCGGCTCCCTCTCGACCTCGGCGGAGGAGAAGACGTCGTACGATTCGTCCTCGGTGAAGTGCTCGGCGGTCGGGCTCAGGTCGAGGAACTCCACCCCGGAGAGGTCGATCCCTACCGACTCGGCGTTCTGCCGGATCTCCTCGGCCGGCTCCGCCAGCGCGATGCACAGCACGCGCTCCCCCTTCGCCACACCGGCGGTGAGGAAGTGGAGGCCGATGGTGGTCTTTCCCGTACCGGGCTTGCCGCGCACCAGGTAGGCGCGCTTCGGGATGAGTCCTCCGTGGGTGATTTCGTCCAGGCCAGCGATTCCGGTCGATACGCGCTCGATGTCGCGGAGAGAGGTGCCTTCCGATTTCGCCTTCTTCTTCGCTCTGGCCATGTGGATCGCTTCGGGGTTGAGGATTCAGTGGGAGATCGTGCGCGTCAGCGGTGCCATTCGCCGCGAAATGGCTGTGCGGAATGGAATATGTAGCGGCGTGGCACCTTTCGGATAGATACGAGGGAGGAGCGAGAAATGGGCGACGGCAGCCGGGTGCTGGTGATGGGCGGCACGCAGGGAACCGGAGAGCTGATCGTGCACCGGCTCCTGGACGAGGGATACCGAGTGCGCGTGCTGGCGCGGACCCCCGAAAAGGCGGAGCGGAAGTACGGGGACCGGGTCGAGATCGTCGCCGGCGACGTGACGCTCCCGGAATCGCTCCCCCCGGCGGTTTCCGAGATCGATCATCTGATTCTCACCGTCGGCATCCCGCACCGGATCGCCAGCCGCAGCGCGGTCCGTGAGACGGTTCACGACGGCACCCTGAATTCGATCCGGGCGGCACATGATGCCGGCATGAGGGGCCGCTTCCTCTACATGAGCGCCCTCGGCACCACCCGATGGTCGGTGCTCGGTTTCCTCCTCGACATGATCAAGGGGAGGACGCTCCGGCACCGGCGGAAGGTGGAGGAGGAGCTCCGCCGCAGCGAGCTGACGCACACCATCATCCACGCAGGGATCCTGAACGATCATCCGCCCGGGAGACACCCGGTGGAGATTTCCCAGCAGGGTTATGCGCTCCGGCCCCGCTTCCGCATTGCGCGGGCGGACGTCGCCGAGGTGTTCGTGCGCGCCCTCTCCTCGCCTCACGCCGCCAACACCACCATGGATGCGGTGTGGGCGCGGGGCGGAGATCCGGGATCGATCGACGAGCAGCTCTCCCGCCTCGTGCCCGACCGCTGAGGACACGCCCCGCTTCAGCGCACGATCCGTATCTCATCTCCCTCCACCCGCAGCTCATGGGTGCGGATTCCGCTCTCCGCGGGTCCGGCCTTCATCCCGCCGTCGCGGACGTCGAACTGGGATCCGTGCCACGGGCACTGCACGGTCCCGCAGATCATGCTTCCTCCCGCGAGCGATCCGCCGCGGTGTGGGCACCGGTCGTCGAAGGCCACGAAACCCTCCTCGGTCCGTGCCAGCACGATCCTGTCGCCGTCCAGGTGGAGGAGCTTCATCTGGTTCACCTCCAGCTCGGAAGTCCGCCCGACGACCGGATCCGGACCGTCGCCGATCCGCTCCTCGTTCCACTTCCCGGCGTCCGCGTACCGGTGATCCACGCCGATCTGGTTCCGGTAGGCGAGGGTGCCGCCCATCCATCCCCCCATCGCGAGCAGGACCAGCGCGACGGCTCCGATCCCGATGGTGACGATGGTGGGTGCCTCCGCCGGGGCACCCCGGATGAGCCAGGAGATCGCGAAGAGGATGAGGGCGCTCAGGTTGGCGAGCGCATGCTTGGTTGCGCGCTCCTTGGCGGAGCTGCGGGGAGGAACCGTGGTGAAGTAATCGATCGCTCCCGGGACGGCGGCCACCAGCCCCATGACGATACCGGCGATCACCAGGTGTCCCCCCGTCGTCCAGAGCGCCGGACTTTCGAGAAGTCGGCCGGCGAGGTCGAACAGCACCGAACCGCCGAGGAAGGCGATCGGGAAGGGAATGAGGATCACATGGATCGGGTGGCCCTTGAAGCTGGCGGTCGATCGCATGGCGGGTGAGGGCTGGGGTGGGAGAGTCGGTCGGGTAGGGCGTGCCGGCGGCTCCGGATCAGTTGGTGTCGCCTCCGCCGGGACGGGAGGCGGGAGCCGGCGGTGTCATGGCCTGGTGGTACCTGGTATAGATCTGGTTGAGGCGAGGAGTCGCCTCGGCGGAGGCGCGCGAGAGCAGGGTGATGATCTCGTCGCGCTGCTCGAGGATTTCGCGGAGCGCCTCTCTCTGCTCCCCGCCGACCCGTGTCTCGAGATGCTCGGCACCGGAGAAGAAGGTGGTCATCAGCTGCCTGGCCCGCTCGTAGTTGCTGCGCTGCGCCTCGGCGAGGGCAGCGCCCAGGATGTTCTGGAGACGGGAGACATCCAGCTCGTGCTGAAGCACGGAGACCTCACGATCCAGCGCGCGGTTCTGCGCGAACTGGGGCACGAACCCGAGGAGGAAGGCGATGGCCAGCGCGCCCACGACCAACCCGATCAGCTGCGGCCTGGAAACCTTCATCGGATGCGAAGCGGGGTAAGGGGGAAGGGACCGCTCCGGCTCAGCGGAAAAGCCGTGCCGGAGCGGGCGGCTCCGGTCAGAAGAGGGTGACGCCGATCAGAATCTGGTCTGCCTCGAACCCGCTGGCCTGCGTCCCCTCCGACGTGGCGCTCATGCGACGGTACTGCGCGTCCACGCCGAACATCCGGGTGATCTGCAGACGGACGCCGAATTGCCAGCCGAGGTCGGCCGCCGAGAGCTCCGGGCGCTGCTCCAGGTCGTCGCTCCGTGTATCCCAGCTGAAGGTGCCGAGCCCGGTGTGGAGACCTACGTACGGCGAGATGGTGATCGGGAGCAGGGGAATCGGCAGCTGGGCGAAATAGTTCGCCTCGCCGAGGACCATGAAGACGCTTCCCGCATCCGTGTCGCGGGGGTCGCCGCCGGTGTAGCCCGACACGCCGAATCCCAGACCGAAGGGAAGGACGTACTCCGCGCCGACGTTGAAACCGACGTACTCGTCGGCCGTGCCGCGGTCCACCTCCGTTTCGGTGACGCTCGCATTGTAGACGAGGTGGCCCTTGAGCGAGAAGCCGTCCTGCGCGAGCGCGGCCGGGATCGCGAGCGTGAAGGAGAGGACGAGCGCCGCGGCGCCGATTCCCAGGATGCGTGTCATGGAATTTTGTGGGGAAAGATGATCCTGCTTCCGGTCGAAGGCCTGGTCAAGGTAATGCGCGCCGCCTTTCGCACCAACCGCACGAGGTAAGGGAGCGAGGTCGGGTGGGACCATCCTCAGGCGTAGCGATCCAGATCCCGCACCAGCGTGTGCAGACCTTCGGCGAAGGTTGGATGCACGAACTCCGCGTCCACCATCGCTCGGGCGGAGGCACCCGCCTGCATCAGGACGGAGAAGACGTGGATCAGCTCTCCCGCTTGCGCGCCCGTGATCGCGGCTCCGAGGATTCGCTCCGTCTCCGGATCGATCAGCACCTTCATGAACCCGGCGCGCTCGTCCGACTCGATGGCCCGGGCGATCTTTTCGAAGGGCATGGAGGCGACCTCATGCGCGATCTCCTGCTCCCGAGCTTCCCGCTCCGAAAGGCCGACGCGCGCCACTTGCGGGTCCGTAAACACGGTGTACGGGATGATCCGGTCGGAACGGTTCCGGTCCCCCTTCCTTCGCAACAGGTCGAGGAGAATTCGGTGGTCGTCCCAGGACGCGTGCGTGAACTGCGGGCCGCCGGTGACGTCGCCGACCGCGTAGACGCCTTCCGCCGTCGTCCGGTAGTGGTCGTCGATCCTGACGTGGCCCTTCTCGTCCAGCGCGATCCCGGCGGCGTCGCACCCCAGGTCGTCCGTGTTGGGAGTCCTGCCGAGCGCGACCAGGATGTGCGATCCGCGCACCTCTTCTCCACCCTCGGCCCGCGCCACGACATCCCCCTCCCATCCGGAGACGGCCTCCACCTCGCGGTTCATCTCCAGGGTGATCCCCTCCTCCCGGAACACCTCCTCCAAGGCCGACGAGATCTCCGGATCCTCCCGCCCGAGGAGGTGCTGCCCACGGTTCAGAATCGTCACCCGCGCACCGAAACGCCTGAACATCTGGGCGAACTCGCACCCGATGTAGCCGCCGCCGAGGATAATCAGATGCTTCGGGAGCTCGCGCAGCTCCATGATGCTCGCGTTGTCCAGCCAGGGGGTCTCGGCCAGCCCGGAGATCGGCGGGATAGCCGGCCGGGCGCCGACGTCGATGATCACCCGTCCGGCCCGGTACCGCTCCCCCTCGACCTCCACCTCTCGCTCCCCGCTGAAGCGGCCGTGGCCGCGGAGAATGCGCAGCCTGTCGCCAACGGCCTCCAGGCTCTCCTCCACACCCTCGCGCCACTGCCGCACCACCGCCTCCTTGCGATCCACCACCGCGGCCAGATCGACGCGCACCTCGCTAATTTCGACGCCCAGCCGGCCGGCGGTGCGCGCCACGTGCGCCGCCCTGGCGCTGGCGATCATCGTCTTTGTGGGGGTGCACCCGTAGTTCACACAGGTGCCGCCGACGAGCCTGCGCTCGACGAGGAGGACCCGCTCCCCAGCCGCGGCGAGCTTGGTGGCGAGGGGCGGAGCGGCCTGTCCGGCGCCAAGGATGATGGTGTCGAAGGTCATGTTGGGAGCGGGCTCGGGTAGCGTGCGGTGCCCTTACCGCCCGGACCACCCCGCCAGCGCCGCCATCCTGCGCTGCGCCACCGGAAGTGCGAAGCGGTCCATCTCGTCCACCGGGCACCAGACGAGATCTGGGTCTCCCTGGAAGTTCTCTGCCGCCAGACCGCAGCACACCGGGCGGTAGGTCACGCGGAGGTGCGTGAAGGCGTGGGAGACGGGCTCCAACTCATCTCCCGGGAGCACCTCGAGCCCCCACTCCTCCGCCAGGCCGCGGGCGAGCGCCACGCGCACATCAACGGACTCCCGCAGCCGGACGCCCGGAAGCTCCCACATCCCGCCGAGCAGTCCTTCCTCGGGACGCCTACGGAGCAACACCGAGCCCTCGTGAAGGAGGAGGGCGGTCGCGATCTCATGGTGGGGAACGGACCGGGCGCGCTTCTTCGCCGGCCGCTCCTCCTGCGTTCCCGCGGCGAAGGCGGCGCACGTGGCCGCCACAGGGCAGGCGTCACACGAGGGGGATCGCGGCGTACAGACCGTTGCGCCCAGCTCCATAAGCGCCTGGTTGAGCGCCCCCGGCCGGCGGCCGCCCCCGGCGCGTACCATCTCCCCCGCCTCCTCCCAGAGGTCGCGGTCCGACGGCGCCGGATCGTCGTTCCAGCGGGCCAGCACCCGGCGTACGTTGCCGTCTACCACGGGCTCCGGCCGACCGAAGGCGATCGACATCACCGCCCCCGCGGTATACCGGCCGACGCCGGGAAGCGTGCGGAAGGCTTCTGGATCGTCGGGGACCGTCCCGCGGTACCCGTCCCGCACCTCGCGAACGGCGCGGTGGAGGTTGCGGGCGCGGGCGTAGTAACCGAGGCCCTCCCACGCCTTCAGCACCTCGTCCCCGTCCGCCTCGGCGAGGGCCTCGAGCGAGGGGAAGCGCGCGAGCCACTCCCGGTACCGCTTCCGCACCGTCTCCACCCGCGTCTGCTGCAGCATGACCTCGGAGAGCCAGACGCGGTAGGGATCGGGAGATGGCTCGCGCCAAGGGAGGTCCCGCCGGTGCTCGTCGTACCAGGCCAGGAGTGCCTCGCGGCGAGCGGCGCTCGTGGGTTCGGCGGGAAGGTTCACCTGGATGCAACAGAGAGGAGGAAGGGAGATGGCCCGGACCGCGGAGGCTACGCCGCCGGGATCCGCAGGTCAAATCGCCTCTCCTCCGGCCGGGACGCAAGAAGGGGCTCGCCGGTTCGGCGAGCCCCTTCGGACTGGAATCTCGGAGCCGTCAGGCCAGCGACGCGAGGGTGCGCCGGTTTCTGGCGAACTCCTGGGACGCCTCGATGAAGGCCTGAAAGAGCCGGCGCGTCCCCGCATCTCCGTCGATCAACATCTCGGGATGCCACTGCACTCCCACCAGGAAGTGATCCCCCGTGCCCTCGAGCGCCTCCATGAGGCCGTCGCTTGCCCAGGCGGTGCCGACCAGGCCTTCGCCCAGCCGCAGGATGCCCTGGTGGTGCATGCTGTTCACGAGGACCTCGTCCTCCCCGTAGATCCGGCGGAGGACCGTCCCCCGGTCCAGCGTGATCGGGTGCGCCAGGTAGTCCCGCGCGTGTCCCGCGTTCGGGAAGTAGTCGTGCTTGATTGCGTTCGGAAAGTGGGCGGCGCAGTCCTGGAAGATGGTTCCGCCGGCGGCCACGTTGATGACCTGCATCCCCCGGCAGACGCCGAAGACCGGCTTCCCCTCCGCCATCGCCCAGCTTGCGAAGAGAAGCTCCACCCGGTCACGGGGGAGGTCGGTGCGTCCGCAGAGCTCGTCCCGCTCCGCCTGGTAGCTCTCCGGATCCATATCCACGCCGCCCGCCAGGAAGACCCCGTCGAGGCGCTCGTAGATCTCCCGGAGCGTCGCCTCGTCCGAGTCGAGGAGTGGCACCATCCAGGGGACGGCGCCGACCGAGGTGAGGGCAATGAAGTACCGGTAGTTCATCACCCAGGAGTGGGGCAGGCCATCCGGGATCCCGTCGATCGCCTGGAGCGTCTGCGTGGGAATGCCGATGACGGGACGTTGATCCATGAAACGTATCCTGCTGCGCCGCAAGTGGATGGGAAAGGTACGCCAGACGGCGCATTCTCTCGGAATCAGCGCTTATACCGCGACTCCGCGATTCGGGTCCCTGCAAAAAAACATCAGGCGGCGGCGGCCGCGGACACGACTCCGTCCCGCGTCTCCTCGATCAGGCCGTCCACCACCGCCGAGAGATCGCCCGTCTGCTGAAAGGTGCGGATCTGACGGTCGGCGCTCGACCCTTCCTCGAGGATGCGGAAGGCGTATTCGACCTCGGCGCGACTGCCGAGCTCGTCGATCACGTCCTGGATGAACCACTCGATCAGCTCCTGGATCAGCTCGCGGGCGGGACGCTCCTGCTCCTTTCCGAAGTCGATGAGGTTTCCGTCGAGCCCGTAACGGACCGCGCGCCACTTGTTCTCCTCGATCAGGTCGGCGGGATAGATGCGGAAGGTCGTGTTGTCCTGACGGAGCTTCCACAGCTTGGCTATGATGGCCTGGAGGATCGCGGCGATGCAGACCGCCTCCTCCACCCGGGTGCAGACGTCCAGAAAACGGAACTCGAGGGTCGGGAAGATGTGGTGCGGCCGGACGTCCCAGTAGATCTTGGAGCCGTTCGGAATGCACTTCGTCCGCACGAGAGTCCCCTGCAGGTACTGGAAATCCCCCCACGACCGCATGACGCGCGGGACGCCGGTGCGGGGAAAGTTGCGGAAGATGACGCTCCGGTAGCTCTTGAGCCCGGTCTGGCGGCCCACCCAAAAGGGAGAGCTCGAGGCGAGGCAGAGGAGGTGGGGCATGAAGTAGCGCGAAACGTTCATCGCGTCGATCAGGAACTCCTTGTCCTCGATCCCGATGTGGATGTGGGTGCCGAAGATGAGGAGCTGCTGGGCCAGATCACCCATGTCCTGCTTCACCCCCATGTACCGCTCCAGCGGGGTGATCTCCTGCTTCGTCCAGCAGGAGAAGGGATGGCTTCCGGCAGCAGCGAGCCGCAGATCCTTCCTCGCGGCCAGATCCATCACCATCCTCCTGAGTCGTCTCAGCTCCCGGGTGGCATCGGCGGGGGTCTGGCAGACCTGCGTGCCCACCTCCACGATGGACTGGTGCATCTCCGGCTTCACCTCTCCGAGGATGAGCGAATCCTCACCCAGGATCTCGGTGATGTAGGAGCGCAGCTCACGCGTGTCGGGATCGATGATCTGGTACTCCTCCTCGATCCCGATGGTCAGTGATGGCGGCTTCATGGCTTCCCGGGGGCTGGGGGATTGGAATCAGATGAATGGCATCAGTTGAAGCGGTTCGAGGGATGGTCGTTCATCCTTCGGTTCGATTCTCGCCGGCAGAGGGCGTCCTAGGAGCTTCCGCGCCTCTCCACCACGAAGGTGGCGAGGCTCGATCCTCCACCCGCCGTCACGTTCACGAGCGACTCCGTGGAGAGCCGGGTGAGGCAGCCGTCCATGAAGCTGCCGTAGAAGACGAAGGGAGCGGTATCTGTGATCCGGTTGGAAATGTGGAGCTTGCCGTCCACGAGCGCCGGGTACGGCTCCGTCGGGAGAGTGATCCGCTCCTGGACGATGAAATCCTCCTTGCGAGCGGTCCCTATCGCCTCCTCCCACTCTCCGTCGTCGACCTCCCACCCCAGCACGATCCCGGCGCCCCCGTAGTCGTCGTTCGGTTTCAGCACGAGACGCTCGCGGTTCTCCGCCATCCACGGGAGGAGGTCGATCGTCTCCCCGTCGAAGACCGTCTTCCGCTCCTCCACCATCCGCGTCCAGGGGATGTGCATCTCGACGGCCTGACGTTCCCGGTGGGAGAAGAGATCCTGGTTCCGCTCATCGCTGAGCACGGCGAGGCTCGACTTCTTGTGCAGCACCTTGCAGCGGAAAGGGTTCACCATGCAGACGGCACCGTCGGTCACCGCCTTCACCACGGGATGGTCCATGCCTCCCCGCTCGATCAGCTCGCTGATCAGGACCCGCTTGTAGATCAGGTCGATCTCCATACCCTCGGCCTTCAGCTTCCCGTTGGAGTACTCGACCTCCCGCGGATCGGTGATCACGCACTCCAGCCCCTGCGAGCGGAAGTAGTCCACCGTCACGAGGAACTCGCTGTAGGTCGGAACCTCCTTCCAGTCGAGTATGGCGATCCGCGGGGCGCTCCGGCGCCCCGACCACTGGTGGTAGGCATCGAGGAGCGCGTGCAGCACATTGTGCCGCGCGGGCTGCGGTCGGACCTCGAAGTCCCGTAGAAATTCCCGCATCACCGGGAGGTTGAGGAAGACGTCGCTCAGGAGGTCCCCGTAGGCGGCTCCGGCCGGGGTCTCGGCGTTGTACTCGGTGAAGCGCAGCCCCCCCCGCTCGTGCACGAAGAAGGCGTCGAGCCGGGAAACCGGGCTGGGATCACGAAAGCCATGATCGTGCTCGAAAAGCTGCTCCTCCCAGTCAAGCAGCCGGAACTGCGCGCGGAACTCCCGATCGGCGGCGGCGCGCTGGTACGCCTTGTCGAATGCGCAGAGCAGGAGGGCGCAGCGCTCCTGGAGGAATCGATACTGCTCCGCGGTGAGGAAGCGTGGACGGAGCACCGTGCAGAGCGGCCGGTCGCCGAAGAAGAGCCCCCTGCGCCGGAGCTGCGCGTCGAGCGCGCTCTGCGTCTCACCCGCCAGCTCGTCGCTCAGCAGCTCGTGGTAGCGGTCGATCGCGGACTGAAGTGACATGTCGCGCCTACCCCCGGCTCGCCGCCGGGGTCGCCGCGACCTCTCCACCGCCGAAGAAGGAGCTCCACCGCATCTCGTGTCCCTGTGGACGCGGCTCCTTGGCGAGGCGGATGGCCATCTCCGCCATGTTCTCCACCGCCCACTCGAAGTAGTGGGGGGTGAGCGAGTTGATGTCCATGTCCGGCGCGGGATTCATGAAGTCGATGGCATACGGCACCCCGTCCCTCACCGCGAACTCCAGCGAGTTCATGTCGTACCCGAGGGCGCGGACGAGCTTGAGAGAGTCGTCGACGATACGCTTCCCGAGCTCGGGAGAGAGGTGCTCGTGCTCGACATGATACCTCCGCTCACCGGGATCGTACTTCATCGGCAGGACCTTCTCCTGGCCGAGGGCGATGCAACGGATGAACTGGTCCCACTCGATGAACTCCTGCACGATCATCAGGAGGCGTCCGGAGTCGTTGTAGTGCTGGAGGAGCTCCTCCCCGGAGCGGCAGACGTAGACCTCCTTCCAGCCGCCGCCGTGCGCATCTTTGAGGATGCAGGGAAGCCCCACATGGTCGATCACCTCCTCCCAGTCGAGCGGGAACTGGAGATTGCGGAGCGATTCGTCGTGCTTGATGCCGGGAACGTACTCGCGGTGCGGGAGGACCACCGTCTTGGGGCTCGCCACACCCAGCTTCGTCGCGAGGGCGGCGTCGAAGAACTTGTCGTCCGCCGTCCACATGAAAGGGTTGTTGACCACCGTCACACCCTGCAGCACCGCGTGCTTCAGATAGGTTCGGTAGAAGGGCACTTCGTGGGAGATGCGGTCGATGATCACGGAGTAGTCGACCAGATCCTCCATGGCGGGAGCACCGATGGAGACGACCTCGGCCACCACGCCCTCGTCGCGCCGATTGACCTCCTCCATGAAGGCGGGGGGGAAGGACCACTCACGACCGACGATCAGACCGACTTTGAGGGGCATGGCAACGCTCCTTTCAGGAGAGGATTGGTTTCAGCGCGATTGTCTTAGGAGAGTCGTCAGTCCGACCCTCCGATATAGGTGCGGATCATCTGGCGCCAGTACGGCCAGTCGTGCGCCCATCCGTCCCAGATCCGCAGGGCGTGCCAGACGTCCTTGCTCCAGAGCACACTGGAGATATGCTCGTTGTCCTGGCGGTTCGGGTCGTCCTGGCCGATGGCGAGGATGATCTCCGTCTGGCGGATTCCCTCCAGGCGTCCACGGTTGCTCTCATGGATCATGAAGTGGGAGGGATCGTTCCGGTAGACGCTCTCGGCCGAGTAGTCGCCGATGATCTGCTTAATGTCGTATAGGCCGCTGAGCCCGATCACCCGGTCCGCGACACCGGGATAGCGGAGCGAGAAGTTCAAGGCGTGGTACGCCCCGAAGCTGGCCCCCGCCAGCATGAGGAAGGGGTTCGAATTGCGCTGGCTGGTGAGGGGGAGGACCTCGCTCAGCAGGTAGCGCTCGTACTCGTTGTGCCGCGCCGCCCGCTCCGCCGGACTCTTCCACCGGGCGTACCAGCTCTCCGCGTCGACGCTGTCCACGCAGAAGAGCTGGATCCAGCCGTTTTCGACCTGCTCCCCCAGCGCCTCGATCATCCCTCGATCCTCCCACTCGTAGAAGCGACCCTGGGAGGTGGGGAAGACGAGCATGCGAGCGCCAGAATGCCCGAATACCAGCAGCTCCATGTCGCGGGAGAGGGACGGGCTGTACCAGCGATGGTGCTCTCGATTCATGCCCTTCGCCGATGCAAGGGTGGTTCCGGTGCGGGAGATTTCCCTACAAGAAGAAACGGGAGGGCCTGCCGGAAGCGCCGTGCCCAGTGCTCCTCGGTGTGCCCTGCCCCCCGCTCCTCCACGTAGACGAGCTCCCACTCTGCGTCGTAGCCCTTACGGTGGAGAAGATCCCGCATTCTGCGGGCGTTGCGGACCGTCCTCCACCCTTCCTTGGTTCCGACGTCGAGGTATATCCGCCCCGGACGGTAGTCGGCGGCGGAGACGGTACGGAAGACCTCCCGGTGCGCGAACCAGAGGGCGGGGCTGAGGACGCCCGCGAAACCGAAGACGTCGGGTGCCTCGAAGAAGGCGTAGAGGCTGATGAGGCCGCCGAGCGACGAGCCGGCCACCCCGGTGCTCTCCCGATCCGGCAGGGTGCGGAAGTCGCGATCGATGCGCGCCTTCACCGTCCGGGTGAGAAAGTCGAGATATCGCCCCCCCTTGCCCCCGCCGTGCTTCCGGTCGACGAACGGGCTGTACTCGTCGCTGCGCTCTCCGCCCCGGTTGGGAATCCCCACCACGATGGCCTCGATCCCGGCGCCGGCGACCTCCTCCATCGATTCGTCCACCTGCCACTCGTCACCAAAGCTCGTGGCCTGATCGAAGAGGTTCTGCCCGTCGTGCATGTAGAGGACGGGGAACCGACGCTCCTCGTCGGTCGAATAGGAGGGTGGGAGATAGACGTAAACGCTCCGGGAGTTCCCCAGCCGGGGACTCTCGAGATCGGGGAGGACGAGCACGGTGCCGGAGACGGTATGATGGAGGCCATCATCCGCCGGGGGGTAGGGCTGCCATCCCCCTATCTTCAGTGTCTTCATCAGAATGTCGCAGTGTCAGGCAGCCGCCCGGATCGGGGAGGCCTGTCGGAGGTGGTCGGCGCGACAGCGCCGGACGGCGTCGGGAGGGACGTATCCGTGGCGAACGATGCGTCGCACCGGCACCTCCGGTCAAGACGGCGCGCTCACTCCACCGCGCGCAGGTTGGGCGCACGTGACCAGAGCACAAGCCATGTGACAAGAAGTAGGCAGGCACCGATGGTGAGCGCGGCGGGCGCCCCCAGCCAGCTCGCCACGGCCCCGGCCTGGAGCGAGCCCAGGGGAACCATTCCAAGGAACATGAAGACATACACCGCCATGACGCGCCCCCGCAGCCGGTCGGGCACCTGGGACTGGATGATGGCGTTCGCCGTGGCCGTGGTGAGGATCATCATGAAGCCGAAGATCACCAGCATGGCCATGGACAGCCAGAACCAGGGGGAAAGGGCGAAGGCGGAGAGGAAGACGCAGAATCCGATGGTGGAGCCGAAGAGGAGCCTTCCACGGGGGATTCGCGTCCCCAGCGCGGCCATGGTGAACCCGCCCACCACCGCACCCAGCCCCACCGCGGCCAGCAGGTACCCGAGCCCCTGCGCGCCGACCTCGAGGATGTCACGGGCGAAGACGGGCATCAGCGTGGCGTAGGGGATCCCCAGGATGGAGACCGCGGCCACCATGGTGATGAGCGACCGCGCCACGCGGTCCTCCCGCAGGTAGGAGAACCCCTCCTTGAGGTTGTCCCACTTCGACTCCGGCGCGGGATCCGGCCGGAAGCGGGGGAGCCGGATGGCGAGCAGGCTCCCCAGCACGAAGAGGTAGGAGGCGGCGTTCAGGTAGAAGCAGGCGGCGATGCTCACCGCGCTGATGATTGCACCGGCCGCCGCCGGCCCCACGATGCGGGTCAGGTTGAAGGCGGAGGAGTTGAGGGCAATGGCGTTGGTCAGATCCTCCTTCCCCACCAGATCGACGAAGAAGGACTGGCGGGTGGGGATCTCGAAGGCGCTCCCGGTCCCGTGGAGGAAGACCAGGAGGAGGATCCACCCCACGGTGATCACCCCCATGTGCGTCATCACCGCGAGGACCAGGGCCACCACCAGCATCGAGGCCTGCGCCGTCACCAGGATCCGCCGCTTCTCCAGCCGGTCCGCCATCACCCCGGCAAAGAGGGTGAAGAGGAGGACGGGGAAGGCGGTCATCGCCGTCACGAGGCCGAGCAGGAACTCGGAGTCGGTCAGCTCATAGACGAGCCAGCCGAGCGCCGTGGTCTGCATCCAGGACCCGGTCAGCGAGAGAAGCTGCCCTCCGTAGAAGAGCCGGAAGTTGCGGTGGCGGAGCGCCGAGAACGCCGTGAGGGCAATCGGCACGAACGCAGGCCTACCGGGAGCGCCCGGGAGGTGCGTGCGGAACTGTCGCGGTGGTCGTATGTGCGACGAGTCCTCTGCCTCCTCCTCGCAGGGAGGGGCGGGAGTTCGGGCGATGGGACTCTCTCCGTGGACCGTTCAGTCGTGATTGCGGTAGCCAGGGGGGTACCCGCGGCTTCGCCTTCGGTGCCGTTCCGGACGCGATCCGAAACGGGCGACGCGGTGGCTCGCAACCTGCGCGCCGTCGTATCCGACCCCTGCCCCATCGCTGCCATGAGGCTCACCAGCTACACGCGCTACACCGGCGGCGTCGCGGACGCCCTCAACCTCGAGGGGCTCCTCGACCACCTCTCCGACTTCCTCCTGCAGGGCGGCTTCGCCGGGGGGCCGCACCACCATCCCTTCTGGGGGACCTTCGACGACGCGGATCGCTCCCCCGAGGCGCTCAAGGAGGCGCTACTGCGGGCGCTCATCGAGAGCGGGCAGCTCACCGCCGAGATGCTGGCCGAGCTCCGCGGCGAGGGATCGGGAGATGAGGAGGTCCGGCAGCGGATCGCGGAGATGCTCGACCGTCTGGTGGAGCGGCTCGTCGAGGAGGGGTACCTCCGCATGGACGAGATACCCGGCGGCGGGCAGGTGGAGCCGACCGACGAGGAGGGGAGGGTGGACGAGGCGCGCTCGGCCGCGCGCAACGTCGAGTTCGGGCTGACCGGGAAGGGGCTCGACTTCCTCGGCTACCGGACGCTCAAGGGACTGCTCGGGGCCATGGGGAAGTCGAGCTTCGGCTCCCACGACACGCCCTTCCTCGATACGGGTGTCGAGGCGGAGGCGGCAAGCCGTCCGTACCACTTCGGCGACACCCTCAACCTGGACATTCCGGCAACCCTCAAGAGCGCGCTGGCGCGCGGCGCGCTCGGGGACGACGGCACGATTGCCCTGGACTATTCGGACCTGCACGTCCACCAGGCCGAGTACCGCTCCAGCTGCGCCACCGTGCTGATGCTCGACACCAGCCACTCCATGATCCTCTACGGGGAGGATCGCTTCACCCCGGCAAAGAAGGTGGCTCTGGCCCTCACCCACCTGATCCGCACCCAGTTTCCCGGGGATACCCTGCGGGTGGTGACCTTCGGGGACCGGGCCGAGGAGATCCCGCTGTCTCGGCTGGGGGAGGCCAAGGTCGGCCCCTTCCACACCAACACCGCCGAGGGATTTTCGCTGGCGCGGCGGATCCTCCTGAGCCAGAAGCAGGACATGCGGCAGATCGTGATGATCACCGACGGAAAGCCGAGCGCGCTGACGCTGGAGGACGGGCGGGTCTACAAGAACTCGGCGGGACTCGACCGGCGCGTCCTCCAGGAGACCTTCCGCGAGGCGGCGGCGTGCCGGAAGGCCGGTATCCTCATCAACACCTTCATGCTGGCCCGCGATCCGTACCTGGTCGGGTTCGTCAACAAGGTGTCGGAGATCGCGCGGGGGAAGGCGTACTTCACCTCCACGATGACGCTCGGCCAGTTCATCATGAAGGACTTTCTGACCCGGAAGACCCGGCGGGCCGGATAGCGCGTCCGCTCGGTGGGGGAAGAGGGGTGGAGCCAGCGCCTCCGGCGTCCTACATTGCCCGCATGATCCTCGCCCTCGCCGCCATCCTGCTCCTCGCAGCGCCCCAGATGGCGGAGGCGCAGCTTCCCGAGATCCTCGTCGAGCGCCGTCTGGCGGAGCAGCTTCCGCTCGCCATCGGCGACACGGTGCACCTGCGCGCGCTCGCCTCCGAGGGCGCGCCCCTCCCCTTTCGGGTGGGGGGCGTGCACGAGCGCGCGGCCGACCCCAGCCGCATCTCCCGGAACGAGCCGGAGGTCCGCCTCCAGCTTTCCGACCTCGAGGCGCTCCTTCCCGACCACGACCGGGTCGACCGCTTCGCCGTAACCCTCGACCCGGAGGCGGATCAGGACTCGGTCATCGCCTGGATCGAGTCGCTGGCGTACGGTGCCGCGATCTACCCGACCGAGGCGCTCGCGGACGAGGCGAGCACCACCTTCCGGGTCATCTCCCGCTTCCACGACGCCATCGGGGCGGTGACCATCCTGGCCTCCGGCGTCTTCCTCCTCTGTGTCATGCTGATCCGCGTGGACGAGCGCCGACGCGACATGGGGCTTCTCCGGCTCATGGGGGTCTCGCGGGGGACGGTCTTCCGCACCATCGTGCTGGAGGCGGTAGCCATCGCGGTGGCGGGCTCGATCGCCGGCGCCATTCTCGGCACCCTCATCGCCGGGGTGGTCAACCGCTACTTCGCCGGGGTCTACGACACCACGCTCCGCTTCGCCACCGTGACCCCGGACATCATCATCGTCGCCATGGCGCTCGGGCTCGTCCTGGGGATCGGCGCGGGCGTGCTGGCCGCGCTCCGCATCTCCCGGACGGCCCCCCGCCGCCTCGGCGAGGGGCGATGATCCGCGCCCCGCTTCTCCATCTCCCACAACCATCGAAGCCGTGACCGCACGACCGAACACACCCGCCGCCGACGAGATCCTGGGCCGCTACGCCCCGGTCCTCGACCACGGCTTCGTCTCCCTGGTCGACTACATGGGTGGGGACGCCGACATCGAGCGCGCCGCGCGCGTCAGCTACGGGTACGGCACCCGGAAGTCGAGCGCGACCCGCGGGCTGATCCGCTACCTGATGCGCCATTGGCACACGACCCCCTTCGAGATGGTGGAGCTCAAGTTCCATGTGGCCATGCCGATGTTCGTGGCGCGCCAGTGGATCCGGCACCGGACGGCGAGCGTGAACGAGTACTCGGGGCGATACTCGCTCATGCCGATGCTCTTCTACACCCCCGAGCGTGAGAACTTCATGCTCCAGAGCGCCACGAACCGGCAGGGACGCGCGGCCGCGGCGCCGGACGAGGTGTACGACGCCTGCGTCTCCAGATGGCACGAGGCCCGGCAGGCGACGGAGACGCACTACGGCGCGCTCACCGGGGACGACGTGGCGCGGGAGCTGGCGCGCATCGACCTGCCGCTCTCGACCTACACGCAGTGGTACTGGAAGATCGACCTCCACAACCTCTTCCACTTCCTCACCCTCCGGGTCGATCCGCACGCCCAGTACGAGATCCGCGTCTTCGCCGAGGTCATGGCGGGAATGGCGGCGCGGGTGGCGCCGCTCGCCTACGAGGCGTGGATCGACTACCGCTTCGCGGCCGGGTCGCTCTCGCGCATGGAGGTGGCCGCGCTCGCCAAGCTGGTGACGGCGGAGGGGGAGGGAGATGGCATTCGCGCGCGCGACGGCGCCGCGATGGACGGCCAGGCGCTGGCCGCTCACGGCCTCTCGCCGCGAGAGATCCGCGAGCTGGCGGAGAAGCTCCGGGCGCCCGAGGTGCCGGACTTCACCCTCGACCCGGACCGGCTCGTGCCGGCCGAGCATTTCGAGCGGAAGATGGCGGAGGCGGTCCCCGTGGTGGACCGGAAGCCATCATAGAGGGCGCGACCGTCGGCCGGCACCTCGGGTGATCCTCTCCGTCTCCCTCCGCTCGCTCCTGCGGCACCGCACCCGAACGGTGCTCGCGATCGCGGGCATCGGCGTCTCCTCGGCGCTGCTGCTCAACATGACGATGCTGGCGGGCGGGCTCACCGGCTCCTTCGAGGAGCTGATCGGGCTGAGGGGCTTCACGCTCCGGGTGACGCCCGCCGGCTCCCTTCCCTTTGACACGGAGGCGGGGATCCGCGATGCGGGTCGGGTGGCCGCGGTGATCCGGGACGTCGATGGCGTGCGCGCGGTGGCACCCGTGCTCGGAGCCCAGCTCTACCGCGTCGTGGAAGAGGGTGACGGGCACGAGCGGGTCTTCGCCAGCGGCGTCGTTCCCGATGACCAGCTCCTCTATGAGCTTCTCGACGGACGCGATCCCGCGCCGGGCGAGGTGCTGGTGAGCCAGCCCCTCGCTGACGCACCCCCCTGGACACCGGGTGGTGAGGTCGTGCTGGCGGGGCGGCTCGACCCGTCCCTCGGCCGTCCGCGCGACCCCACCCCGTTCCGCATCTCCGGCACGGGTGACTTCGTCTTCGACTATGCGGGACAGCGCTCCATCGCCCTGCCGCTCGCCGACCTGCAGCGGCTGGTCGACCGCCCCGACGAGGTCTCCCTCTTCGGGGTGGGCGTGGTGGCGGGCGCGGACGAGGAGGCGGTGGCCGCGGCCATCGAGCGCGCGGTCCCCGGTGTGTCGGCATACTCCACCGGAGACCTCGTCTCGGCGCTCGACGACCAGCTCCTCTACTTCCGCCAGCTGGCCGCGATCCTCGGCTCCGTGGCGCTGGTGGTGACCGCGCTCCTCATCGGCACCATCGTCACGATCGGGGTGCGGGAGCGCTTCGGGGAGATCGCCACCCTCCGCGCCCTCGGGATCGCGCGGCACCGGATCCTGAGCGGCGTGGTGGCGGAGGGGCTGCTCATCGCCCTGGTCGGGTGCCTGGTCGGCCTTCCGCTCGGCTACTGGATGGCGGGACAGCTCGACGCCATCCTTCTCGACGTGCCGGGGATCCCGGCCCGCGTCTCCTTCTTCGTGATCGACCCGCCTCGCGTGGCGGGAGCGCTGGCCATCGTGATCGGGGTGGGGGTCGCTGCCGGGCTGCTCCCCGGCGCGCGTGCCGTGACCGCGCCCGTGGTGTCGGGGCTGCGCGAGGAGGCCGAATGAGCGCCGTGATCGAGGCCCACGGGCTCATAAAATCATACCCGTACGAGGGGGATGCGGTGCGCGCGCTCCGCGGGGTCGACCTCACCGTCACCGCCGGGGAGTCGGTGGCGGTGGTCGGACCTTCGGGGTGCGGCAAGAGCACGCTCCTGAACGTGCTCGCGGGCATCGACCCTCCGGATGCGGGGCGGGTGATCCTGCTCGGAGAGGAGCTGGGGGAGATGCGGGAGGCTGCGCGCTCGCGTCTCCGCCTGGAGCGGGTCGGCTTCGTCTTCCAGCGCTTCCACCTCCTCGCCGTTCTCACCGCCCGGGAGAACGTCCTCCTCCCGCTCGCCGAGGCCGGGATGGGTCGGCGGGAGCGCGCCGATCGCGCGGACGAGCTGCTCGAATTCGTGGGGCTCTCGCACCGCGCCCGGCACCGTCCGCCGCAGCTCTCGGGAGGCGAGCAGCAGCGCGTGGCCATCGCCCGCGCGCTGGCCAACCGGCCGGAGGTGATCCTGGCGGACGAGCCCACCGGCGAGCTGGACAGCCGCACCGGCGGGGCGGTGCTCGACCTTTTCGCCCGCCTCCGCGACCAGGGGGTGACGCTTCTCTGCGTCAGCCACGATCCGGCGGTGGCCGCCGGCGCCGACCGGGTGGTGGAGATGGCCGACGGCCGGATCGTGGGCCAGACCGAGCGCGGGAGCCGCTGACCGTGCTCATCCGCCTCGTCCTCGCCGAGCTGCGTC
>SKRI01000080.1 GCA_007118565.1 Gemmatimonadota bacterium
CGCCAGCTCGGCGCGCATGATCCCCCCGGAGCGGACCGCCTCCATCCGCGGGTTCTCGATCCTCGACGCTGAGGCGGCGCTCCGTACGCTCGGGTACGCCGGTCGGGAGATCGGGATGATGGTGGATGGCACCGTAACCCTCGGTCCGGGTGCGGTCCGCTACGAGACCGGCCTGTCCCAGGCCGGGATCGCGAGCGGCGTCCAGAGCGATCCCCGCTGGGCGGGCCGCCTCGGATGGCAGGCGGAGGTCCCATTCGAGGCGGGCGTATCGTGGAGCGCGGGAGGCGGGTCCACCGTTGCCCGGCTCCCCCGCCGCAACGCGTGGGCGGTGGATGCCGGGTACGGTGCGTTCACGGGCGGCCCGCTTCTGCTCGTCGAGCTCAGCGGGGGAGATGTGGATCCCGATCTGGGCTCGAGCTTCCGGGGCGGTCAGCTGTGGGCGGCGTACCGGGGAGTGTGCATCCCATGCGGCGGGCTCGACATCCAGCCGGGAATCCGGGTGAGCCATCTGGACACCAACGATGACGGGCATGGGGTGCCGGGCATGCTCCTGACGCCGGTGCTCAGCGTCCACGGCCCTTCCACGAGCCGGATCATGATCGGCTACGACATCTGGAGCGGAGGGGGAACAACCCCCGCGCCGCGTAGCCTCAAGGTCGTTACGCAGGTCGTCTTCTAGGGGCGAAGGCGCACCCGCACCACCTTCGCCAACCCCGCCGTCACTTCCTTTCGGCCGCCGCGGTCGTGTCTCGGTCTTCGGTGAACCGGGAGCAGGACTTATAAAAGATTGGGAGGCCGCTCGCTAAGTGCCCGCAGCCGTAGGGTGTACTGTCGCGGGGATTCTCATCGGCTGCAGCTTCCCGTACGTCGTCACCCGCCAAAGCCACTCCAGCGGTCCGTAGCGGAAGCGCGCGAGCCACCAGTGGCTCCAGATGATCTGCACGCCGAAGACGGCGAAGGAGATCAGCAGCGCCACCGTCGGACCGACCTGTGCCATCAGGCCCAGTCCTATCCCGTAGAAAATCAGAACGCACACCACCGACTGTGCGATGTAGTTGGTGAGCGCCATTCTCCCGACCGGCGCGAAGATCGACAGACGCCGCTTCCAGCGTTCGTGGTCGTGCACCAGGAGCGTGGTCGTGGCGATGTACCCGGCGGCCAGGAAGATCATCGATCCCACCAGAACGAACTCGAACACGACCGCAAGCCACGGCATCGCCTCCCACGCCTCCGCCGGGACGGCAACCCAGGCCATCAAGGCGTACGCGATCGAAAGCGGGATCCCGATGCCGAGACCCCACGCGCGCACCCGACGGAAAACTTCATGATGCGCCTCCACGTTTTCGAAGATCCGGCGGCGTCCGACGACGAACCCGATCAGAAAGACCGCGAGGTACGTAGCGAGAATGTACCAGATCGCCGCGCCGGTCCAGTCGATGACAAGCACGCTTAAGTTGGTTGCCACCATCGTTGCGACATCACTGCTGCGGAAGCCTTCGAGGAGCGCGACGTCCTGGGGAAGCCAGGGTGTCGGTAGGCCGGCAGCCGCGACCCACCAGCCCAGCGCGCCGAATACTAGGGGTACCGCCACCAGGAGGCCGCCCGCCCAGACGAGCAGCGTGCGGTCTGCAGCCTTTCGGAACAGGAGAAGGAGGAACCCGATCAGCGCATAATAAATCAGGATGTCACCGTACCAGAGGAGGACGGCGTGGGGCACCCCGATGAGAAACAAAATGACCATCCGGCGGCTGAAGAACGGCACGAAGTCGGCGCCCTTCTGCTCCGCTCGGGCCATCTGCAGCGCGAAGCCCAGGCCGAACAGGAAAGAGAACGTGGTGATGGCCTTGTATTCGCCGAAGGCGGAGATCCCATGGAACGTCAGCGAGTCGAGCGAGAGGCGCATCAGTTCCTCCCCGTATTCAGGGAAGAGGAACCATAGGCCGTTGAAATAGAGGTATACGTTCACGATCAACACGCCGAGCAGCGCGATGCCGCGCAGGATGTCGAGCGTGATGATGCGCTCGTGCACCCTGGTGGGGCCTGACCCTGCGGTTCCTACCTCGGCAGCTGTTCTGGCTGGAGCATCCACGGGTCCTCCTGGCGGTGGGTGGCGGTGGCGGGGTCGGTTCAGTCAGAAGTCAGTCCTCGATCACCGCCTCCTTGAGCGGTGCGATGCTTCAGTGGCTGAAGCCGCGCACGAACAGGTAACGCCCCTCGTTGGTGAACTGGAAGATCGTCCAGCCGGAAGGGATCGGGTCGGGCGCTCGGAAGGCGTGGTAGACCGCGTCGATCTCGCCGACGTGGGGGTGATGATCCGCGGGCGCCGGGGTCGCCTCCTGCGCCTGGCTCGGCGGGGTGAAGGCCCCGATCAGCGTGACGGACAGCGCGAGAACGAAGAATGAGCGGGTCATGACAGCTCGGGCTTGATGAAGGAGATCGGCTACCGCCGCGCCACTATGGGTCGACGGTGACCTCCTGCAGCACGCCCCGATGAGCACCGTACTGCGAGACGAAGAGATAGCGGCCGGGCTCCAGGTCTATCACGAAGTACGCGGTCCCGCCTTCCGGCATGCGATGCACCCCGCCGACGAACTCCACCGGACCGGGTGCCATGAGGCCGCCGGGCTCCAGCCAGCGCATCCAGTCGTCGACCTCCTGCACCTCGTCCCCGGGCCTCATCCGGGCCACGTGCACGGTCTGCCCCCTTCCCTCCGCCATGGTCACCGAAACGGTGCGCCTGCCGGGGGTCAGGTCCCCTGACACCTCCATCCGATTATTGAAGAGCGCGACCTCGACGTCCGGCTCGGGAGGTGCGACAGCGGCAACATTCTCTGTGACGACCAGCTCGTGGACCATCCCCTCCATGGTGTGGAACTCACCCTCCTCGGTTTTCAGATAGCAGTCGAGCACGTACCGTCCGGGCTCGAGGTACAGCGTCAGCTCGTTGGTCCGTCCGGGGGCGGTGATTCCGGCTCCGCCCTGGTCCAGTGCCGGAGACCACCATTCGAATGAACTGATCAGCCGCCGGGCAACATCCGGATCCATTCCGTGATCGCGAACGGCGCTCCAGGCCACGTCGAGGTTCATGGTGAGATCCACAACGTAATCATCGGCCGTCTTCCCTTCCGGGAGCTCGGCGATGTACAGGAAGTGCTGCTCGTCTCCGTGGTTCGTGAATGAGATGGTGACCCACCCCGAGGGAATCTCGTCCGGAACCCGGAACGCATAGTCGAGCGCGTCGATCTGAATGCTAGCGTGGCCGAGCGCTGATTGAGCGGCTGGCGAATCCTGCGCATGACTACCGCTGAAGCTCACCGTGGCCAGGACAGCCGATATCAAGAAAACTCTCGCGAAGCGAATCATCGGAATCACGGCGATTGGGAAGTCAGGAAGGCGGCGGAGAACCAGAGCCGGCTTCGGGTATCGACCGGAAGCTCTCACGTCGATCGATCACCTTTTCGAGGATTGAAGCTCGCGGGAGGCGGCCGGCCGGCCGCCTCCCGCGTGAATCACCTCAGTGCCCCACGTTCACCTCCCGCGCGACGTTCATGTGGCCGGTGTACTCGGAGACGAAGAGATAGCGTCCCGGCGTGAGATCGGCGGTGAAGTAGCCGGTCGACCCCACCGGCATCAGGTGGAGGCCGCCGACGAAGGTGCCGGGAGCCGGGTCGGTGAGGCCCTCGACGTTGACGAAGCTCATCCATCCGACCGCGTCGTTGACGGTGACCATGGGATCCGCGCGGAGGACGTGGACATTGTGCCCGAAGGTGCCCTCCGGGTGGTCGGCAAAGTGCACCTCGAAGGTGTGCGTTCCCGGCCGGACCTCCCGGTCGAACTCCATTCCCGCCTCGGAGAGGGTGATGCGCACGTCACCGCTCGGCGGAGCACCCGGCGCACTCGCCGCTGTCACGGTGAGCGGGTCGATCATCCCCTCCATTGAGTGGACCTCCCCCTCGGGGGTGCGCATGTAGCACTCGAGGACGTAGTTGCCGGGCTGGAGGTTTACCGTTGCCGTGCCAGTCTCTCCGGGTGAGAGGAAGCCGACGCCGCCCTCGAAGCCCGTCTCCCAGAACCACGGGTCGGCCCGCTCACCGATCGCGGGGAACACCTCGTCCGCGTCGATCTCGCCGGCCCGCAGCTCCTGCCAGACCTCGTTGAACGGCATGACCGCGCCGGTCATGTAGTCGTCGAAGGTGACCCCGTCCGGAAGACGGGCGATGAAGAGCATGTGCGTCTCCTCGCCGGCGTTGTCGAGCTCGAAGGTGGTCCACCCAGAAGGAATTTCGGCTGGTGCTCGGAAGGCATAGTCTTCGGCGGTGATTTCGACCACGTTGCGCTCCACGTGGGCCTGGTGAGCCTGGTGGGCGTCGTGTCCGTTCTTTCTCACCTGCTCCTGGGCCTCGACGGCGGCGGGTACGATTAGGAAGGCGGCAACGGCCGCCAGGGAAAGGATCGATCGGATTGCTTGCGCGTCTCTGCGGTGCATCGCTGCTCCTTGGTTGGGTTGAAGGGTCTACTGCGAACTACCTACGGGAACGATCGCTACGGCTCCGGCGGCCTGACCTCCAGCACGCCCATCATGCCGGCATCCTCGTGGTCCAGGATGTGGCAGTGATACATCCACTTCCCCGGGTAGTTGTCGAAGCGGACGATGAATCGGAGCGTGGAGCGCTTCGGCACATTCACGATGTCCTTCCATATGGGCTGCGCCTCTGGCTCGCCGTCCCGATCGAGAACTTGGAACTGGACGCCGTGGAGGTGGAACGAGTGGTCCATCCCCACCAGGTTCTCCACCTCCCAGATTTCGGTAGCGCCGAGCTCGGTCACCTCGTCGATCCGGGACATATCCATCATCTGGCCGTTGATGCGGTTCTTGGTGAGCACCATTGGCCGGGTGACGGTGGCATCGGCAGGGTCGAGCGCGGGGATCGGCCGCAGGGTCGTGGGAAGGGTGATGGGGTCCGTCGCCGACTCTTCGGAATTGCGGACGGTCAGCAGCTCCAGCGTGTCGGTCCACTCGGCCGGGCGGGTCTGGGGGAGATACCGGTCGTACGGGAGCGACCGGAGGGTCACCTCGTCGCCAGGATTTCCGCTGCCCCGAACCAGCAGCTCCACCCGCTCCGCGGCGGCCAGGAGGACCTCGTCGGTCCGGACCGGGTGCTCGAACAGGCCGCCGTCGCTGCCTACGTGCAGGAAGCCGTGGCCGGGGAGCGACAGCAGGTAGGTGCGGGCGGAGGAGGCGTTGAGCACTCGCCACCGCTGCACCTCGCCGCTCGTGATCTCGAGGGTGGGCATCACCTGCCCGTTCACGAAGATCACGTCTCCCTCCCGTCCGTTCTCCGCGTCCACCCGGGCCTGACGCGAGCCGAGCTCCGCGAAGTCGATGGCGCCCTCCGCGGTGAAGCGGTTGTCGGTGAGAAAGAGGATCCGCTCGGACAGGTGGGCGAGCGGATCGTCAGGGTCCCGCACGATCACCGCCCCCTGCAGCCCCATGGCCACCTGGTAGGCGGTGTGGTGATGCGGATGGGGGTGGTACCAGTACGTCCCCGCCGTGCCGGGGTGCACGGTAAACTCGTAGACGTACTCCTCGCCCGGGGCCACCGGGTGGAAGGCGCTGCCATCGGCCTCGAAGGGGAGATGGACGCCGTGCCAGTGGATGGTAGTCGAATGCGGCAGCTCGTTCCGGAACCGGACGATGACCCGGTCGCCCTCCGTCAGCTCGAGCGTGGGTCCGGGGACGCTGCCGTTGTAGGCGTAGACGTCCGTCTCCACCCCCGGCAGGAGCGAGAGGCGCGCGGGCGCGGCGGTGATCTTCACTTCCACCACCCCGGGCTCGGAGGAGAGGTTTTCGAGGACGGGCGGGGCGGCGAGGAGGCGCGCGGAGGCGGACGACTGCGCATCCGCCGCAACGGCCGAAAGACAGAGGAGGCCGGCGACGAGGAGGTAAGTCACCCGCCGAGACGATCCGCGAGCTCGATGTGCTGGAGCCGTCACGGTCTTCTTCCAGGCCGTTCCGCAACGACGAGTGGTTGCGTTCCGCTGCATCACCAAATCGGGGAGAAATGAACGCGGCCGACCAATGGGCGGATCGTGCGGCCCGGAGGTGGCCTCTATGGAAGCATACGGGAAAGCGGGGGGAACTCCCTCACGAGCGTTTCCTGGGGGTGCCGCCTAACCAGAACGGCTACCCTCCATTCATATATGCGTGCTTTTCCACGAAAGCCCGCCATGCCTGATTTTGCTTCCGTGGCGCAAACTGGGACTCAAGCTGCTCCGCCCGTGCCCCGACCAATGGGAGGCGCTGAACTATCTTGAATGGCGAGTCAGGATGTAGCGGCAGGAGAGTGACCCTGACTCGAAGGAGTGTACTTGGATCGTACGATCTCGATTGGGCGGTGACAAGGCGCGGCCGTTTCCGGCGGGGCCCCCGGCCTCTTTGCCGGGACCCCCGCGCCGTTTCAATGTCGCTGCCGCCTTATCGGGTTGGATGTCGCGGGAGGCGCTATCTATCGTCCTCTAGCTACCGATCCGTGCGGACGCAGACAGCCCTCGGCTCTTCCGGCGGTCCACGCTGATGACGGTTCGTCGGCCGGGCACTTCCACACGCGTGAACTCCATGGATCCCGTGGTGACCGCCTTCGGTAACCCTGAGCCGTTCAGGTGAAATGTTGTCAGCGCGCCGCCGGCGAGCTCCGGGTCGTCGGGCCAGTACCGGAACGTGTCGTAGTGCCAATGCTCGAGCCGGCCGCTCGATCCGGCATACGTCCAGCGGAGTCCATCCGCGCTCTGGTCCACCCGGACGGAACCGTAGAGGGGGTGCTCGTACCTCCCGACATAGTCCCCGAACGGAAGGCTCGGCGCCGTATTTGGCGCCCGACTGGCCCGCAACTCGGCCTCCGCCTCGGTCCGATTTCTGGCGATGTTCGCCGCTCGATC
>SKRI01000136.1 GCA_007118565.1 Gemmatimonadota bacterium
AGTGACGTTGCATTCGAGCGCCGCTGCATCCCGTCTGCACGGCGTCGCTCCTCGTGAGCGCGAACAGCGCGACCTACGGTAGACGCGAACAGCGTGACCTACGGTTGGAATAGCGCTGCTATTCCGCCTCGTCGCTCCTTGCCAGCCGGGCGCTTCGACGCTCTCGGTGCGGACACGCAACTCCTGCCACAGTACACTCTACCGGAGAGATTCATGAAGAATGCGCTGATTCCCCTCGCCCTGGCGGTGATCCTGGCAGCCGGATGCCGGCCGTACATCGAGCCGGTCCTCCGGGACGGGCAGCGGATCCCACCTCAGGGTGAGCAGGCAGTCGAGCAGGCGCGCGTGGAAATCGGCGCGGAGCGGGAGCTGATGGCCGCCGAGGCGGGCGACCTCCGCGCGGCCGCGCTCGCCGCCTGCTCCGGGGAGCGGTGCGATGCCCTCGCCCGGGGTGAGGTGGCGCTCGGGATGACCGAGGTCGAGGTGCTCGGCGCCACCCGCTCGACCGAGTGGGCCTGGGACCGCCGCGGCGGAGGCGGGAGGGTGGTGCTGACCGGGCGGCTCGACGCCCCGGCCCCACGTGATGCGGTCGGGGAGATCGCCTTCGTGTCGCTCGACGGCGGCCAGGTGCGCAACATCACCTACCGGGAGTCGCACGGCTTCCGGACGGTCTCGACCCCCGCCGACGCGACGCGCGCCGGGGTCGCCGCCGCTCGAGCCGAAGCGCTGATCCGGGAGGGAGACGAGCTCGCCGCCTTCGGCGATTTCACCGCAGCCCTCGACCGGTACGATCGGGCGGACGTGATCCGGCCGAACGATCCGGAGACGACCTTCCGGATCGCGACGTCGCTAGACAAGATGCTGCGCCCGTACGAGGCGGCCATTCGCTACCGGCTCTTCCTCCACCAGCTCGAGATCGAGAGGATCGAGGCCCGTGGCCGGGCGGCCGGGTACATGGCGGACGCCATCGCACAGGCCCGGCAGCGGCTGATCATCATCGAGCGCCAGTAGCCCCATGGGCGCCCACCCGCCCGCTCCGCCCCGCGCCGCTGCGCTCCTCGCGGTCGCGATCGCGCTCCTCGCGAGCGGGTGCGCCCCCTTCCTGTCCACGTTCGGCAGCGGGAGCGCGCCCCACGTCCCCTTCGATTCTCCGGCCTGGTCGCCCGGGATCGATCCGGGCGACGCCTGGCTCCGCCACCACCTGATGCGGGCGGAGCCCGCGCGCGCGGCCACGCTCCTCCGCGACCGGTCTCATCTCCGTCCCCGCGACGACCTCCTGCGCGACCTCCAGCTCGGCACCGTCCTGCACCACGCCGGACGCTGGGCCGAGAGCGACGAGGCCTTCGCGCGCGCCGAGGTGGAGGCGGACCGCCGCCTGGCCCGCAGCGTCGTACGCGAGGCCGGTGCACTGACGCTGACCGAGGGAGCGCTCGACTTCGTACCGAGCCCGGCGGAGCGGATGATGATTCCCTACTACCGGATGTGGAACCGGCTCCACCTGGGGGATGTGGAGGGGGCGGTGGTGGAGGCGCGCCGGGCCACCTCCCTTCTCCAGGACATCGATCCGCGCGCGGACGACGCCTGCGACTACCTCTTCCTGGAGTGGCTCTCGGCCTTCGTCTTCGAGCGCGGCGGCGAGTGGAACGATGCCCTGGTCGCGCTCCGGCGGATCGACCGGGTCCACGAGCGGTGCGGCGGACCGAGCCCGGGAGCCGACCTGGTGCGGATGGCACGCGCCTCCGGTTTCCCGGACATAGCCGAGGAGGCGGCCGACCGCTACGGGCTGGGTGATGGGAAGCCGGCAGCGGACGGCGAAGCCGTGGTCTTCGTGCAGCGGGGATTCGCGCCGCACCGGACCGCCGGCGAGCTGCACGTCCCCATCTTTCCGAACGAGCTGGCCGATCTCGAGGCCGAGGGGAGCGGGGAGATTCCGGCGCTGGCCGCGCTTGTGGGCGCGCGCGCCGTCGCCAACCTGGCGGAGCGGCAGCGATGGGGCGCGGCCTTTGACGATCACCCAGAGGTTTGGCTTGGGAATGCCCTCGGGGGCGCGCATATCCTCCGCGTGGCCTGGCCCTCCCTGAGCCCGGCGACATCGACCTCATCCCTCTTCCGCCTGGTCTCAGAGGGTGGGAGCGCGGGTGCGATGGCCGTCGGGAATCTGTCGCGCGCGCTGACGCGGGACTTCCATCGTGACGGCACGGCGAGGATGCTGCGGGCGGCCTCCCGCTCGCTCACCCGCTACATGGTCAGCCGTGAGGTGGAGAAGCGCACCGAGCGGCGCGGGGGAGAGGAGGCGGGCGCCATCGCCGGGTTCCTCTCGAACATGGCGCTGAACGCGATGGACCAGCCGGACCTGCGTGCCTGGTCCACCCTCCCGGCGGAGATCGCCATGGTCCGCATGCCGCTCGCTGCGGGCCAGCACCGCCTTTTCCTGGAGGGCGATGGGGCGCAGGAGATCCAGCTCGGCACGGTTGCCTCTACCGCGGGTCAGCGCGTCCTCCTTTCCCACCATGCATGGCTGGAGGCTCCGGCGACGACACCACCCACCGCGGTGGTGCCGCACTGACCCACTCCGGTAAAGAAAAAGAGCCGTCCCCGCGTTGCGGGGACGGCTCTTTTCTTTCCGGGAGCTCGCCTCTACACGCCGCTCTGTGGCGTGAGGAGCCAGATCATGATGATGGGTACGAGCGGAATGCTGGCTATGCCCACGAGCCAGAAGACGAGCTCGAAGACGGTGTACGGCTCCGGTAGCGGAGCGGCTTCCTCTTCCCGGGTCTGTTCGACGTCAACCATGGCGCGCGCACGTTGGAGAGAATCGTCGCGGGAAAGCTATGCGCGAGCGGCGGGAATGTCCAGCACCCTTCTGGACATTCCCGCCAACTCGCTAACCCTGCCGTCAGAAGCCAGGCTGGAGGCCGAACTGCCAGTGCGGCCCCCGCGGACGATCGAGGGGGTTCACATACGCCACCTCCAGGATGAACATCCCGAGGAGGTTCAATCTGCCACCGGCACCGATGCTCGTGAAGATCCCTCGGTTGTCGCCAGGCTGGATGCCCCGGTCGAAGGTGGGGGATGCGTCCCGAGCCCAGGCGACTCCCGCATCCCCGAAGAGGAATCCCTCGATCGGCGGGAGCCCGATCCCCGCCACGACCAGCTGCTGGAAGAGGGGGAAGCGTAGCTCCGCGTTGGCCACGCCGAGGCGGCTGCCCAGCGTCTCGTCCAGCAGGGGGCAACCCGCACCCGGGGCTACCCGGCATTCCTGGGCAATGTCGTTCGGATCGTACCCGCGGACCTGCCACGGTGCCCACGGCTGGCCGATGTGCAGGGGCCGGAAGAGGCCCTCGGCGTCGCGGCCGTACCGTCCGAGGTGGTACCCGCGGACCGCCACGGTGAAAGGTCGCAGGAAGAAGTAGCGGCGGTAGTCGGCCAGGGCATTGGCCATCTGGATGCCGCCGAACATCCCGCTCAGCTCGAAACGGTACCGCTGCCCCGCGAATGGCGAGGTGAAGTTGAAGAGCGCGTTGTCGTATACGAGCGCGGCCGTTCCCTCGAGGAAGTTGAACGTCGCACCCGTCTCGGTGCGCTCGCGCTGATCGATGATTTGCGGAACGATCTGCCCGTCGCGGATCGGGTAGACGTTCTCCAGGATGCGGACGCTCTCCACCATCCGCCGGGCGCCGCCCATGAACTCGAGACGCTGCTGCCGGGAGAAGGGATACTGCGCGATCCCGGTGACGCGCCAGTCGAAGAGGCGATACCGCTGGAGCTGATCCAGGAATGCGACCGGATTCCCTGCATCGTCCACCTCGACGTCCTGGCCGTAGAAGGCCCCGATCATCGGGACGCGCTGGGCGGCGAACCCGTAGTTCCAGCGGTCACGCGTATAGAGGTACGTACCCTGGAAGCCGACCTCGTCGATCAGCCCCTGTGCCTGAATGGCGCCCGCCACGGTATGCCGGCCGAGCATGTCGCTGAACATCCCGAAGATGCCGCCCTGCAGCCCGGCTCCGCCGAACGCTCCCCCGACGCTGACGCCGACCTGGGGCTGACCAAGATAGTCGAGCGAGAGCCGTGGCGTGTACCCCCTGGGCTCCCAAGCTGCCGCCTGGGCCGCCGTGGGGAGTCCGGTCACCGGGTCCTCGAGCGCCAGCCGGACGCGGTTGAAGGCCGCCTCCTCCGAGCGTGGAACGGGCGGAAGCCATCCCATGCGGGGATCGGCATCCTCACCGTCGATGGTCACCTCCTCGACCAGGGGCTCCTCCGGCCTCTCCCCTTCGACCAGCTGCGTCCCTACCACCTGGGTCCCGGCGAGGCGGGTGCGGTCCGAGATGCCGTAGATGTTGTAGCCACCCTCCTCATACGCCGAGAAGAGAAGGCGGTTGGCCTCCCGCGCCACTGTCAGCGAAGGGCTCATGTCGGTGATCCCGCTCACCCCGGTGAAGAGGTTCGTGATCCGGTAGAGGTCACCGGTGGCGATCTCCGTCCGGTAGATGTTGGGGGCGCCGGTGCGGTTGGAGATGTAGTAGATGGAGGCGCCGTCCCGGGACCAGTTCGGGTTGATGTTCTTGCCCACGTCCATGTTCGGGAGGGCGGTGACCTCACCCGTCTCGAAGTCCATGAGGGCAATGCGATAGTTGCCGATGGCGAGGGTCTCGAAATTCGTGTCCGGTCCGCGGTCGGTCACGAAGGCGAGGGTCTGTCCGTCGGGGGAGAAGTGCGGTTGCATGGCCGCGTATCGGTCATCGGTGAGCTTGCGAGCCTCACCGGTCTCCACGTCGATCGCGTAGAGGTTGCCGAGCCCGCCCTCGATGCCACTCGCCACGATGGTCGTCCCGTCGGGCGACCAGGTGGGATTGCTGATCTCGTGGACCCCCGGAATCCGGATCTCCTGGATGCGTCGCCCCCGCTCCGCGTCGATGATGACGAGCCGGTCGCTGCCGGCGCGCAGGGCGGAGAAGACGAAACGCTGCCCGTCCGGTGACCAGTCCCCCGCCGACGCGATGAAGCGGAGGGATCCGAAGTGCGGATCGAAGGCGGTGCCCCGCTGCAGGCGCCGGATCACCTCACCGGTCCGGGCATCCGCCAGGTAGACCGCCACATCGAGATCGCGAAGCTCGGAGAGGAAGACGACGCGCTCCCCGTCCGGGGAAAGCGACGGGCCGATGTTGAGCCGGCCACCCTCGCCCCGTCCGTCCCTCTGGACCAGGATGGGGTCCGCGACCTCGCGCGGCATCTCCCGGTCCTCGACCAGCGGGAGGTAGGTGCGTCGGATTGAGGCCTGGAAGTCATCCGAGAGATCCTCGATGGAGATGTTCAGGATCCGCTGGAAGGCCTGCTCCATCGGCACGCCCTGACCCATCTGGCGGAGGATCTGCCCGATCACGGCATCTCCCCAGGTTCCCCCGATGTACGAGAAGAGGGCCTGTCCCCAGCGGTAGGGGAAGAACCGTCCCGGCTGCTGAGTCATCTGCCGAATGGTCGGCACGTCACCCGTCAACGCCGCGTCCCGCATCCACATGGCGGTGTTGGGATCGACGGGTCCAATGGCCAGGTACTCGGCCATTCCCTCCATGAACCAGAGCGGTGCCTGGAAACGGCGGGCCGCCTGCTCGATCCCGGCTCCGGCGCGTCCGATTCCGCTGATGTCGAACTGGAAGGCGTGGACGAGCTCGTGGCCGATGAGGTGGTCGGTGTCCTGGTAGGAGCCGAGCATCGGCATGACCACCCGCTGCTTGAACACCTCGGTGAAGCCCTGGACGCCCTCGCCGATGCCCTGTCCGGTGGTGGTGGTCTGCTGGAAGTCCGGATGGGTCGCGTAGAGGATGAGGGGCTGGCGCTCCTCGAACCGGTGGTTCAGGATCCGGGAGAGCCGGTCGTACCACCGCTCCGCCATACGTGCCGCATCCCGCGCCGCGACCTCCCCCTCCGGATAGTAGTGGACGTCGAAGTGCTCGGTCTCGATGATCTGGAAGTCGAAGGTCCGGTACTGGACGTTGTTCCGTCCGAAGTACTGCCCTTCCGCGGGAATGGCTTCCAGCCCCACTACGGCCACGCCGAGCGCGAGGAAGGTGAGGGAGCGCAGGGCGGTGCGGCGAATGCCGGTCATGGTCTTAATCGGTAGCGGGATTCTAACTGCCCGACGGCACGAGAGGATCGTTCGCCGGAGCTCACCGTCCGGGGGCAGAGGGTGACCGGTGGTACGCCCGGTCCCCGAGAGCCGACCCGGATGCCTGTCCTGGCCGATGATCGGAGGGCTAAGCCGGCCTTGGCCCTGATCTGTCCGGCGGATGTTTCGGCTTTTCAGAGCGAAGCAAGCTTCGCGCCTGCCTTATGGTCTGTAGCTTGCGCCTCCCTCGGCTTCGCAGCGCATCCCCTCATCCCATCCGGAGCATGCCGAACGAAGAGCAGAGAGAGGAGGAGTTGAAGGAGCACGAGTCGAGGACCCACCGGGCGCTCCACGCATACCGCGAGCGCCGAGTCAGCAGGCGGGCCGAGGACACCTATTTCGGAAGCGCGGACTGCCTGATCGCCAAGCCCCAGGGCGAAGGTGCCCGCGAGGAGTGGGAGCGGCGGCGCGCCAATCTCGTCGAGGAGGCGGTGGACAACGACATGCCCGGCGAGCTCGCCGAGATGCTCTACGACGTGGCCGTGGAGGAGGGGCTCGACCCGATCCTCGCGTACGAGCTCGTCCGCTGCGGCATCGGCGTCCAGCCCCCCGACGAGGGGGTGAGCAACGCCGCCGACCAGCCTACCATAGACAAGTACCGCCCGGAATGGCTGAAGGATCCCATCCCCTCCGACGATCTGCTGCGGGAGCGGACGCTGCGCCTCTCCTTCCGCCGCCTGCGGGGCAAGCTGGAGGAGGAGCCGGATGTGGACGAGGCGTTCCGCGCCTTCGCGCGGGAGCCGGA
>SKRI01000105.1 GCA_007118565.1 Gemmatimonadota bacterium
CGCCCTGCCACCCCATCTCCCTCCGAGAACGGCCGAAGATCCGCTCGGCGTCTCCGGTGACTGATCGCCTCTGGACGGTCATGGAGCTCGTTCGCACCACCGCTGAGTACCTGGCGGGGAAGGGGGTGGAGAGCGCGCGGCTCGACGCTGAGCTGCTCCTAGCCGGTATCCTCGGCGTCCGCCGGCTCGATCTCTACCTCCAGTTCGATCGGCCGCTGGAGCCGGCCGAACTCGCCGAGTACAGGAGCCGGGTGCGCCGTCGTGCGGCGCGGGAGCCCCTCCAGTACATTGAGGGGATGGTCGCCTTTCGCGATCTGACGCTGACGGTGGATCGGCGGGTGCTCGTTCCCCGCCCCGAGACGGAGGTGCTCGTCTCCGAGGTCCTGGCGTGGGCGGCGGGCCGCTCCGACCTGGTCGGCGTCGACGTCGGAACCGGGTCGGGGGCCATCGCCCTGGCGCTGGCCACCGAGGGTCCGTTCGCCAGGATGGTCGGCACCGACCTTTCCGCGGCCGCGCTCGAGGTCGCCGCGGCAAATGTGACACGGGCGGAGGCGGAGGATCTCGTCGAGCTGCGCGCGGGGGACCTGCTCGCTCCGCTCCGCGAGGGAGAGGTGGTCGACGTGGTGGTCTCCAACCCGCCCTACATCGGCTGGGGGGAGCGAGCCGCTCTCCCGCCCGAGGTCGGGGAGTGGGAGCCGGAGGTGGCGCTGTTCGCGGACGAGGGAGGCCTCGCGGTCTACCGCCGGCTGGTGGAAGAGGCGCCGGCGCGCGCCCGGCCCGGCGGCCTCCTCGCCGTGGAGGTCGGCTGGACCCAGGCGGCCACGGTTGCGGAGATGATGGGGGATGCGAAGCGGTACCGGGACGTTCGCATCCGGAAGGATCTTTCCGGACGCGAGCGCTTCGTGCTCGCCGAGTTCATTGATTCCGAGTGACGGGGGAAAGCATGGAAGTGATCCAGGAGAAGGCACGCGACGTGGGGCGGCTCATCGCCCAGACCGACGAGTACAAGGCCATCCGCCGCGCCAATGAGCAGCTCTCGAACGACCGCGAGGCGGTGACCCTCCTCAATCGGATCCAGGAGATCCAGGAGCAGCTCCAGGCTTCGCTGCAGCGCGGCGAGGAGCCGGGCCAGGAGGAGCAGGACCGCTTCGAGTCGATCATGCAGGAGCTGCAGGGGATGACGGTCTATCAGGGGATGGTGACCGCCCAGTCCAACTTCGACCGGCTCATGAAGCGCATCAACGAGGAGATCGGCAAGGGGATCGAGGCAGGAGAGCAGAGTCGCATCATCCTCTGAGCGCCTCCCTCCATCTCCCCATCCTTCAGCGGCGGCGTGGCCGAGGACCCCTTCCTGACGCTCGCCGGTCCGGGCCGCTCGGCGATGAAGGAGCGTGGCTCGACCTTCCTCGGCTTCGCCGATCCGGCGGGATCCGAAGGGGAGGTCCGGACGCAGCTCGAGGCGCTGACCGCCGAGCACCACGATGCGAGCCACCACTGCTTCGCCTGGCGCCTGCGCGACGGGAGCTTCCGTGCCAACGACGCGGGCGAGCCGTCGCAGAGCGCGGGCGCCCCCATCCTGCAGGCCATCGAGGCGGCCGGCCTGACCGATACGCTCGTGGTGGTGGTGCGCTGGTTCGGGGGGACGAAGCTCGGCGTGGGAGGATTGGTGCGCGCCTACGGCGGGGCTGCGGAGGCGGCGCTGCGGGCGGCTCCGCTCCACCGGGGCATTCCCGCGCAGCGATTCCGGCTCCGCTATCCGTATGAGCTTACCGGGGAGCTGATGCGAGCGAGCGAAGCGGCCGGCGCGGTGGACATTTCCCACGGGTACGCCGACGGCGGTCGCGAGGGGGAGCTGACGCTGACCGTTCCCAACTCGGGTGTGGAGACGTTCCGCACGGCCGTGCGCGAAGCGACGGCGGACCGGGTCCGGCCCACCAGTCTCGGCGGGTGCACACTCTACCGTGAGGTGGGCGGGGGCGCGGCTTCTTGACGCTCCCCGACGGCCCCGGTAGCTTCCCCGAAGCCTGCCACGTTTCCCCTGGTTCGGACGCCTTCATGATCGAGCCGCTCGCCGAGTCGGTCGTGACTCGTTTGAGACGTCGATATCCTGCCTTCCACGAGGCGGCGTACCTCTTCGTGCTCTCCGGCCTCCAGTACACCATCGAGCGGATGTACAGGGAGCGTCACGTATCCGGGCGGGAGCTGGCCGAGGGGTGCCGCGACCTGGCGCGGGAGAAGTTCGGACCCATGGCCCGCACCGTCTTCGAGCACTGGGGAATTCGCACCTCCCTGGATCTGGGCCAGGTGGTGTTCGCGCTTGTCGACTGCGGCGTCCTCGTGGCACAGGAGGGCGATTCGATCGGCGATTTCGAGGACGTCTTCGATCCGGAGGACGCCTTCGAGCGGGACTATCCCTGGAGTACTCCGGCCCAGCTTCAGCAGTAGGACTCCGAAAAGACCTTTGCCGCGTTCCCCGGCCCCCGCCGGTCTGGAACGTGGTTTGCTCCCCCCGGCATCACGGCGCGCTTCCGCGCAGCCGGTCCGCCATCGCTTCGCAACAGGCCCGAGGTGCCGCCATGCCCGCTTCCGAGGAATTCCCGCGCTGTCTGAAGTGTGACACTGGGGTCCTCCTTCCCCTGTCGGACTACGGGCGGGACGGCGCTCCCATCACCTACAAGGCCTGGGTCTGCAACAATCCCCCGTGCGGGTTCAACCTCCGCATCGACAACGGGGAGATCAGCTTCGGCCGCAGCATCACCCAGAGCTACAAATAGCGGCCGGTCCGCCGTTCTCCATGGCCCGCCCCGCGCTCGACCTCGCCGCACCACTCCTGACTGTCGAGGAGATGACCGCGTGGGATAGGCGCGCCATAGATGCCTTGGGGGTGGCCGAGCCCACCCTCATGGAGTCCGCCGGCCGCGTCTCGGCCGACCTCGTCGCGCTCATCGCGCCTCCCGGCCCCGTCTGTGTGGTGGTGGGGCCGGGGAACAATGGGGGAGATGGGCTCATCGCCGCCCGCACCCTCCGCGCGCGGGGGCGTGAGGTGTGGTGCGTGGCCGCCTCCGAGAAAAAGCCTCCTTCCGAGCTCCTCCACGGCTGGCCGATGGAGCTCGAGAGGGAAAGGGTGGGCGAGCGAATCACTCGTGCCGCCGTGGTGGTGGACGCCATCCTCGGAACCGGGGTGCGGGATGCTCCACGTCCGGCCCAGGCGGAGGTCATCGAGCAGATCAACCGCGCCCCCGGTTTCGTGGTGGCGCTGGACGGACCGTCCGGGGTCGATCTCGCGACTGGCCGGGTTGCCGGTGCCGCCGTGCGGGCCGACCTCACCATCGCCTTCGGCGCTCCCAAGGTGGGTCATGTCCGCTTTCCCGGACGCGCGCAGTGCGGCCGGACGCTCGCGGTGGAGGTCGGCTTCCCGCCGCTCGCGCCGGAGGAGTTCGGCGCCCTTCTCGTCGACGACCGCTGGGCATTCGCGCGTCTGCCCTCCGTGCCGCCGGACGCCCACAAGGGGAGCATGGGCCGGATCCTCGTGGTCGCGGGACGCCGGGGGATGGGTGGGGCGGCCGTAATGGTGACGATGGCCGCGCTCCGGGGCGGAGCGGGGCTGGTGGTGGTGGCCGGCCCGGAGGAAAATCGCCTCGTCGTCCAGTCCTCCGTCCCCGAAGCCCTCTTCGTGGACCGCTCCTCCGACGCGGTGCAGGACGAGATCGACGATGCGGACGTCGTCGTCGCCGGGCCGGGGATGGGGACGGGACGCGATGCGGCGGAGCTGCTCGAGCGCATCCTGGCCACGGAGGCGCAGCTCCTCCTCGACGCGGACGCGCTGACCCTCCTCGCGGAGCACCGGACCAACGGAGCCGGGCTCGGCGAGCGGGCGCTCCTCACCCCGCACCCCGGGGAGATGTCGCGCCTCCTCGGGACCGGGATCGGCGAGGTGCTGGACGACCCGTTCGCCGCCGCGGCCGACGCCGCGGACCGCTTCGGGTGCGCGGTCCTGCTCAAGGGATCGCCGTCCGTGGTCGCGGCCCCGGGGCACCCGCTCCTGGTGAGCGTGGCCGGTGGATCGGGGCTCGCGACCGGCGGCACCGGTGACACGCTGGCCGGGATCGCCGGCGCGATGATGGGACGAGGCGCCGACCCCGGCACTGCCGGCGCCCTTGCGCTCACCCTGGGTGGACGGGCGGCGGAGCGAGCGGCCCGCGGCGCCGGGCTCCTCCCGCGGGACATCGCCGAGACCCTACCCGCGGCGATGGCTGGGCTCCACCTATCTCCCGTCCCCGTGCATCCCGCCGTGACCGCCGAGATCCCGCCTCCGAATTGACCGCCTCCGGCACGGGGGCTACGTTGCGCCCGTTCCTGTCTTCCTGATTTCGACACCCGCTTCATGCCGACCATCCAAGACGTCACCGCCCGGGAGATCCTCGACTCGCGGGGCAACCCCACACTAGAGGCCGATGTGCGGCTCTCGAACGGGCTGGTCGGTCGGGCCGCGGTTCCGAGCGGGGCCTCCACCGGCGAGCACGAGGCAGTGGAGCTGCGGGACGGCGACGGCAGTCGTTACGACGGGAAGGGGGTCCGGACGGCGGTGGGTAATGTGCGCGGCGAGATCGCCGACATCCTTGCTGGGCGGGATGCCTTCGATCAGGTGGCGCTCGACCGCGCCCTCATCGAGCTGGACGGGACGGAGAACAAAGGGCGTCTTGGGGCCAATGCCATCCTCGGCGTCTCCATGGCGGCGGCCCGCGCGGGCGCGAAGGCCGCCGGGCTGCCGCTCTTTCGCTACCTGGGAGGTGCGCACGCGGTGACCCTCCCGGTTCCCATGATGAACATCCTGAACGGGGGCGCGCACGCCTCCAACAATGTGGACGTTCAGGAGTTCATGATCATGCCGGTCGGCGCGGAACGCTTCTCCGAAGGGCTGCGGATGGGAGCGCAGATCTTCCACGCCCTCAAGAAGGTCCTGTCGGACCGGGGGCGGAGCACGACCGTGGGAGACGAGGGCGGCTTCGCCCCGGACCTCGCCTCCAACGAGGAGGCGCTGGAGACGGTGGCCGAGGCCGTCGATCGCGCCGGATATTCCCTGGGTGACGACGTCGTCCTCGCGCTCGACGTGGCCGCGGCCGAGCTCTACCGGGATGGCGCCTACGTCTTCCACAAATCCTCGGGGGACTCGTACGACGCCGAGGACATTACCCGCCTCTATGGCGAGTGGGCCGATCGCTACCCGATCCGCTCGCTGGAGGACCCGCTCGACGAGAACGATTGGGATGGGTGGAAGCACCTGACCGACGAGCTGGGCAGCCGGATGCAGGTCGTGGGCGACGATCTCTTCGTCACCAATGTGGAGCGGCTTGGGAAGGGAATCGAGCGGGGTATCGCCAACGCCATCCTAATCAAGGTGAACCAGATTGGCACGCTGACCGAGACGCTGGAAAGCATTCGCATGGCGCGGGCCGCCGGCTACCACTCGGTCATCTCCCATCGCTCCGGGGAGACGGAGGACACCTTCATCGCGGACCTGGCAGTGGCCACGGGGGTAGGGCAGATCAAGACCGGGAGCGCCAGCCGGACCGACC
Source organism: Gemmatimonadota bacterium (assembly GCA_007118565.1). Classification (GTDB taxonomy): domain Bacteria; phylum Gemmatimonadota; class Gemmatimonadetes; order Longimicrobiales; family Longimicrobiaceae; genus SKRI01. The sequence goes on from SKRI01000105.1 coordinate 5,577, forward strand.
GGGTGGCCAAGTACAATCAGCTCCTGCGGATCGAGGAGGCGCTGGCCGGCACCGCCGAGTACCCGGGGAAGAAGCTATGGAGCTGAAAAGACGGGGAGTGCGGGCCGCGATCCGGCTGGTGCTGGTCGGCACCATCGCGTACTACGCGGTGTGGGCGGGAGAGTACTCCTGGTTCGACCTGCAGGAGCTTCGCACGAATCTCGATGCGGCGAACGCAGACATCGCCCAGCTTCGCGTCGAGGCGGACTCGCTCCGGACCGGGGTCACTGCGCTGGAGGAGGATCCGGCGGTGATCGAGCGGGTGGCGCGGGAGCGATACGGCATGATCCGGGACGGCGAGACGCTCTACCGGTTCGTCCCGGCCCGCTCCGCCGGCAGGACGGGCGAAACGCTGGCGCAAACCCCTTGACCGCCCTGCGGATTGCGGGTAATTTATTCGGTTCCATCGCACCGGAAACGGTGCGGTCTGGCGGAGTAGCTCAGCTGGTTAGAGCAGCGGAATCATAATCCGCGTGTCGGGGGTTCGAGTCCCTCCTCCGCTACTGACAGCAACCCAAGCGGACAAGGGTTTCGGAAAGGTGGCCTTCTGAGCGGAAGGCTGCCTTTCTTGTTTTGTGTGCCGACAGTGTGCGAGAGGATTTACGAGGTCGCCTCCGTGGTGCTGTAGCTGAACTCTCCTGCTCGGCAGGCGTGGCAACCCGGCCCTGATAAGCAAACCCTCGTACTGGCAGTGGAAAAAATGTATTGTGTGCGGCGGGGTCATCTGTTTGTTTCGCCGTGCCGACTTCTTCGTCGCGCGTTGGACAGACTTCCCCTCCACTCATAACCGGAGGAGGTCCCTCCGGAGCATTGCGCCGGGTAGCGAGGAGCGTGATTGTTTGAGGCGAGCGCGCAGGAAGGAGCGGAGAGTGCGGCCTCACGCTCAGTGGATCGATGGATCGTCCACACTCTGCGGTGGCGACAGGCGTTGAGGTCTTAACCACGCGAGTTTTGCGCGAGCAGATCGAGTCCAGGTAGGTCGCTTTCCTAGACCTCTCACAGAGAGACCGTCATCATGTCTAGTTTCACGGTCAGGCTCCTCTCGGCCGGCGACAACAAGATGGCTGTGATTACGGCGGTGCGGGAGGTCACACGGCTGGGACTCCCGGAAGCCATAGACCTTGTCAATAGACTCGGGATTGTCGCAGAGGACCTCTCTCGTCGCGCTGCCGAGAAAATCCAGGATAAGC
>SKRI01000150.1 GCA_007118565.1 Gemmatimonadota bacterium
CCCGTAGTTCCCGTAGTTCCCGTAGTTCCCGTAGTTCCCGTAGTTCCCGTAGTTCCCGTAGTTCCCGTAGTTCCCGTAGTTCCCGTAGTTCCCCTACTCCTCCCCCGTGCTCCAGCTCGCGAGCAAGCGGTTGAGCAGGAGGAAGGCGCCGAGTGCCGCCGCCCACTGCAGCGCCGTGGTGCCGACGCCGAAGGTGCCGAAGAAGGGCTCCTCCCGCACCTCCCAGAGCCACCAGACGACCAGTACCACGGCCTGGACGACGACCAGACGGATCACCCACTCCCACCAGACGCCGATGCGGAAATCGGAGTCCTCGGTGTTGATCAGCGTCTCCCGGAAGCGGCGCACGCCGTAGATCAGGACGCCGGAGGCGAAGAAGAGGCCGCTGAGCATGAGTCCCACACCCCAGACGAAATCCTGGTTGAGGAAGACGTCCTGGGAAAGGGCGGAGGGGATGCCGAGCAGGAAACCGAAGCCGCCGATCATCATGATGGCCCGGCCGCGGGTGAGCCCGCCGTCGGTGAGGATGCGGGTGGCTAGCTCGATCATGGCGATCAGTGAGCTCCACGCGGCGAAGGCGAGCGCCACGAAGAAGAGCACCATGAAGAATTGCCCCCCGGGCATCCGTGCGAATAGCTCGGGCACCCAGATGAAGGTCAGCCCCTCGTTGCCCGCACCCACGATCTCGTCGGCCGCGCCGGGAAGGAGCGCAAAGACGGTGCAGAGCACCATGATTCCGGCCAGCAGCGAGACGGTGTTGTTGCCGAAACCCAGGACGAAGGCGTTCAGGTTGGTGTCCTCTCGCGTCCGCATGTAGACGGCGTAGCTGAGGATCAGCCCCCATCCGGCGCCGGTGTCCCAGGCGTTCTGCGTGAGCGCGGCCAGCCAGAGCCGGGCGCTCAGGAGGTCCGACCAGTTGGCAGTGAAGAGGAAGGCGAGCCCTTCCTCGGCGCCCGGCAGGGTGACGGCCCGGATGGCCAGCACGACCACCAGGACGAAGAGGGAGGGGATGAGGATCTTCGCGGCGGTCTCGATGCCGCGCACCCCCTTGGCCACCACGAAGAGTGCCAGCCCCATGGCGATGGCGTGGACGAGGAGGACGCTGGGCGTGTACGAAAAGGCCTCCCACAGGGCGCCCGGCTCGGCCTCGGGAAGCTCTCCGGTGAGGGAGGCCCAGAGGAAACGGAGCGTCCACCCCATCACCACCGCGTAGTAGAACATGATGGCGGTGGCGGTGAAGGCGATCCACGCCCCCATCCAGGCGAACTTCCTTCCCACCAGCCGGGTGAACGCCCCGATGGCACCCGCCCGTGCCCGCTTGCCCATGGCGAACTCGACCAGGATCAGCGGGATCGACCAAAGCAGGAGGAAGGTGACCCAGGCCACGAGGAAGGCGCCGCCTCCCTCCGTGGCGGCCACGCGCGGGAATCGCCAGATGTTGCCCGTGCCGATGGCCATGCCCAGCATGGCCACCATCATTCCCCACCGGCTGCTGAACGTCGGACGCGCTGCGGTCATGGTGTCGGGAACGGGTGAGAGGGGTGAGAAGAGAGGGGCGAGGAGCAGCAGTGCGCCGCGAGAAGGCTATCCGATCTGCGCCTCGATGCGCTCCCGGAGCCGGTCGAGCCTGAGCGGCTTCGCGGCGATCTGCATGGCGAGCTGCGGGGCGGTAAACCGCCGTCCCGAGGAGAGCATCTCCAGCAGCGCGGAGCCCGCCTCCCGGTCCCGGAACCAGGCCGGCCCGTAGCGATCCACCAGGTATTCGACGACAAGCGCTCCGAAGGCCGCTCCACGGAGCTTTCGCGCGACGGCGACCCCGGCCTCCACGTTCCAGAGGTACCCGCGCCGGTCGTGTCGAAAGCCGGTCGCCTCACTCATCCGCTCCGCGAAGAGCGGCGCCTTCCCGCCCACGTCGCCCCCCGAGTGCAGCTCGAGCTCGTAGATCAGCCGTCCCGCCCACGCCCGCAGCGTCATGAGCTCCATGTATCCGGCAAAGACGAGGTAGTCGCGGAGGTCGTCGCCGGAGAGCCCGTGATGCTCCTCCAGCCACTCGGGCGTGCTCACCAGGTGCCGGAGGGTGAGGCCGAAGCCGAAGGAGACGGACCAGTCGCCCATCCAGCGGAACTCGAGCGGGAGATCCGGCGAGGTGTGGGCCGCGTGGAGCCCCTCGCCCAGCGAGCGGAGGAAGCGGGCATAGCCGAGCCACCCCTCGTTTGCCCCCGCGACGACCACGACCCGGTTGGGCACGTCCATCGGCTGCCAGAAGGTGCGCTGCGACTGGCTGAATCCGCCTTCCGTCTCCACCCGGAGCCGGCCTCCGGCCTCCAGATCGATCCCGCACCCGCGCAGGCCGTTGGAGATCGTGTCGACCATGCCCTTTCCCGGGAAGATGTGCCGGTACGGCTCGCCCCAGCGGACGCGGTACATGTCGCCCCGCGTGGCGTCCAGCGGATCGACGCCCGCCAGCGGCACCAGATACCGACCCATGAGGTCGTCGTAGAGGTCCTCCGTATCCGCGAGGAAGGCTTCCGCAGCCCGAGCCATACCCCGCAGGTCGATGCCGGTAAGGAGCTCGCGTGCCTCCACGTAGTCGCCGTAGCCTAGCTCGCGCACCACGTCGTGCTCCCGGTCCACCGTCTTCTGGAAGATCGGCTCCAGATCCTCCAGCCCGTCGTGCCAGGCGCGGTCGATCATCCGCCGCTGGTCGGCGGACGGCGTGGTGGCGAGCGCTTGGGGAACGGTGCGGACGGCGATGCGCCCCACCGACTCCGCCTCCACCGAGGCGTTCGCCACCCAGATCAACCGCTGCTCCAGATCCTCGGCCGCTGTCTTGGCGACCCTGCCGTTGACCAGGAACTCGAGGATGAATCGGTAACCCTGCTCCTCCTCCCCGGTGGCTCCGGCGAGCCGGCGCTGGATGCGGGTGATGGAGGCCTCCTGGAAGAGCTCGCCCGCCTCTCCGTAAAGCGCGCCCAGGTCCGGACGCCGCGCCTGCCCGGTCCGGTACCGGTACGACTCGCGGGCACGGAGCTTCAGGAACGGTTCGGCGAGGTTGCGGATCCTCTCAGGCATGGACGTTCGATGGGGGCCACGTGCCGGCCGCGGCCCCGGGGGGGCGCGGCCGGAGCGGACGGAGGATCTGCCTCACCCGAGCCGCTCCTCCAGATACTCGGCGATCCGGTCCTCTGAGACCCGCTCCTGCTCCATGGAGTCGCGATGGCGTACGGTCACCGTGCCGTCCGAGAGCGTTTCGCCGTCCACGGTGATGCAGAACGGGGTGCCCGCCTCGTCCTGTCGGCGGTAGCGCCGGCCGATGGCGCCCGACTCGTCGTAGAAGCTCTGCAGCCCCCGCTGCCGGAGGCCGTCGTGGATCGCGCGTGCCCGCTCGGGCATGCCGTCCTTCTTCACCAGCGGGAAGACACCGGCCTTGAGCGGGGCGAGGGAGGGGGCCAGGCCGAGCACCACCCGGGTATCTCCCTCGATCTCCTCCTCCCGGTAGGCGCCGGCCAGCACGGCCAGCGCGAGACGGTCCGCCCCCACCGAGGTCTCGATGATGTAGGGAAGGAAGCGCTTGCCGGCGGCCGGGTCGATGTACTCGAGCCGCTTGCCGCTGTACTCCTGGTGCCGCCGAAGGTCGAAGTCGGTCCGGTTGTGGACGCCCTCGACTTCCCCCCATCCGTCCCCGCCGATTGTCCCACCGAACCTGAACTCGATGTCCACCGCGGATTTTGCGTAATGGGCAAGCTCGTCCGGGCCGTGCTCCACGAAGCGGAGGCGATCCTCTGCCAGGCCGAGCGACCTCGTCCACTCCATCCGTCGCTCCTTCCATCGCTCGAACCACTCGTCGTCGGTGCCGGGCTCGACGAAGAACTGCATCTCCATCTGCTCGAACTCGCGCGTCCGGAAGGTGAAGTGCCCCGGGGTGATCTCGTTGCGGAAGGCCTTTCCGATCTGGGCGATGCCGAAGGGCACCTTCTGGCGGGCCGCCGTCTGCACGTTCAGGAAGTTGACGAAGATCCCCTGCGCGGTCTCCGGCCGCAGGTAGACCACCGATCCCTCCGCCTCGACCGGCCCCATGTGGCTCTTGAACATGAGGTTGAACTGCCGGGGCTCGGTCCACTCTCCGGTCTTCCCGCACTTCGGGCACTGCACGACAGACATCTCCTGCGCGCCGACCTCGGCGCGCAGGGTGTCCTCGCGGAAGCGGCGGTGGCAGTTCCGGCACTCGACCAGGGGGTCGGTGAACTCCTCCACATGGCCCGAGGCCTCCCAGACCCGCGGGTGCATGAGGATGGCCGCGTCCAGCCCCTCGATGTCGTCGCGCTCGTCGACCATCGAGCGCCACCACATCTCCTTGATGCGCCGCTTCAGCTCCACGCCGAGGGGGCCGTAGTCCCAGACCGAGCCTGTGCCCCCGTAGATCTCCGAGGACTGGAAGATGAACCCGCGCCGCTTGGCGAGGGAGACGAGGGTTTCCATCAGCTCTGCGTCGGACATCGATTCGGCGGATCCGCGGTGTGCGCTCGGTGCAAGCGGCGGAAGTTAGAGAGGGTGCCCGCAGGGAGCAAATGCTGCTCCGCTCAGGAAGCGAGCACTGTTCGGGCGATGGGGAGGAGGCGCTCGACCCAGGTGGCGTACGCGAGGCCCGAGGGATGGAGCCGGTCCGGGGCCAGCATGCGAGCCTCGTCCCCCGCCGCGCGAGCGAGGTCGGTGACCTCCACGTAGCGCGCGTCCGCGGCCCCGGCCTCGACCCGGCCAACCGCATTGAATTCGTCGATGCGTCGGGAGATGGCCGCCCGGTCGCGGCCCGCAGCGTAGGGAGTCACGCTCCAGTCCGGGATCGAGATCACGATCACCCGCGAAGGAGCCGCGCCGGCCAGGGAGATGGCGCGGGTGAGGAGGGAGCGCAGGGCGGGACGGAAGGCGACCGGGCCGGAGCCCCGGAACTCGTCGTTGACCCCGATCTGCAGGGTGACGAGGTCGAACGGCCCCTCCGGCGCCGACTGGTCCACTGCCGCGGCGAGCTCGGACGCCGTCCACCCGGTCCCGGCGACGACCTCGGGCGGCGCGACCGGGTGATCCTCCCGTAGCGCCGCCGCCAGCCGATGCGGCCAGCTCTCCTCGGGCGGCACTCCCTCCCCCGCCGTGTAGGAATCCCCCAGCGCCAGGAGGCGCGCCCGTGCTTTCCTCAGGCGGCCCCCGCCAGGCCAGCGGGACGCTCGGGATGCCGATACTCCACGCGGTATCCCATCTCCCTCGGGATGGCGAGGAGCCGCTCCAGGTTCAGGTCGATCCGCGCCCCCGCCTTCTGGGTCACCTCGTCCTCGATGGGGAGATCGAAGTCGTCCGCCCCGTACTCCAGCCCCTGGAAAGCGTTCTCGTTGGCGGTGAGGACCGAGGTGCGGATGTGCCGGACGTTGTCCAGGAAGATCCGGGCGAGCGCCAGATGCCGCAGGTACTCCAAGGGGGAGATCGGCTCACCACCGAGTGGCGTTCCCCAGGGCATGTAGCTCCAGCAGAGGAAGCTGAAGAGCCCCCCCGTCCGGTCCTGGAAGTCGCGGGTGCGCTCCAGGTGCTCGAGCCGCTCGTCGAGCGTCTCGTCGAAGCCGATCACCATGGTGGCCGTGGTCCGGAGGCCCGTCTCCACGATGGCCTCCTGGGCCTCGAAGTACTCCCGCACGGTGTACTTGAACTTGGCGTGCCGGGAGCGGAAGTCCTCGGTCAGGATCTCGGAGCCACCCCCGGTGATCCAGTAGACGCCCGCCTCCCGCAGCCGCTCGGCGGCGTCGCGGTAGGAAAGGTTCGCGCGGTCCGCAAGGAACATGAACTCGGCCACCGTGAGCGCATAGAACTCCACCCGGTTTCCGTAACGCTCCCGTACCGCGGCGAAGAGATCGCAGTAGTAGTCCAGCGACAGCTTCGGATTGAACCCGCCGTTGAAGCCCACCAGATCCCCGTCCACCGCGAGCAGCTCCTCGATCTTGGCGAAGACCTCCTCATGGGACAGGACGTACCCTCCCGGGCGGTTGGGGAGCACGTAAAAGGCGCAGTAGTCGCACTGGGCCACACACACGTTCGTGTAGTTGATGATCCGCATGATCATGTACGTGGCGCGATCCGGCTCGTGGAAGCGGTCCCGGACCTGGCGGGCCAGGTAGCGGAGCTCCTCGTCCGTGGCCTCGTTCCAGAGCACGGCGGCATCCTCGCGCGTGATGCGCTCCCCCGCCTCGACCCTGGCGGCGACATCCCGGACGGATGGGAAAACCCCTGTACTTTCGGCGACTGTATGCATGATCGACAGCATGGCTGCGGGCAGTGGATCGGTACGGATCAAAGGTGGTGGCGCCGCCCTGCGTTGGCAACCGTATCGGCCGGCACCGGGCATGAAGCGTGCACACCCCTGCCCCTCCGCATCCGTCCACAATCACCCGGGAGCCACATGTCGTCAGCGGTTGACTTCGCCATCCTCGCCTCCGTACCCCAGTCCACCCTCGAGGCCGGAGAATCGATCGCTTCGGAGACCGGTTACCTCGCGCTCCGGACGGACGACGCCACCCAGTTCTTCAAGCGGGTGGACGAGAGCCGGGGTGACGAGCCCGTCATCGTGCTCATCTATGCGTCCCAGAAGCGGCAGATGGAGGGGGACTCGCTCAAGGTGAGCTGGCTGGCCGACTACGTAGGCTCGGTGGCGGCAGAAGGGGCAATGCATCCGGAGGGTGACGAGCACCTGCCGCCGGCGGCGGAGGATGCCGAGGGCGACGAGGAGGAGGC
>SKRI01000297.1 GCA_007118565.1 Gemmatimonadota bacterium
AGGGCGGCCTGGTTGTAGCCCCGCTCCCGCTGACGGACAGCGGTCGACGGCACCGGCACCACGGTCGCAGCCTCGCGACGGACGTCCGGCGGGAGGTCGACTGCCGCCATGCGAGACGCCATCTCCCCTGCGAGATCCCGCCACCCACCGTACTTGAGGGCGTGCACGATCTCCTTGGAGACCGGGTCGAGCAGGACGGCCGAGCGCACAGCCCGGATCTCTGCCGGGAGGGCCTCGCACCGCGGACAGGGGCCGTCCGCCGTGTTGCCGCGGCGGGTCTCCCCGCAGCGACCGCACCGCGGCGGCGGCACAGGCCGCAGCCGCCCGCGGCAGAGGGCACAGACCATGCGCTGCGCCGCCGCCGTGGAGATCGGGTCCCGGCAGGCGACGCAGCGCGGCGCGAGCACGAGGTCCAGCAATCCCGCGCGGGCATCGGCCAGCCATCGCGCTCCACCCATCAATCCCTCCGCAGCGCGGCCCGCATCTCCTCGACCGGTGCGGCCTGATCCCACCAGAGCTCGAAGGAGGCGGCCGCCTGGCGGACGAGCATCTCCCCGCCGTCCGCAGCCGCGATTCCGGCCCCACGCAAGGCGCGCACCCACGCGGTCTCCTCGGGAGCGTAGACCATGTCGAGGGCGGCGCCGATCTCCCTCGCCTCGTCCGGACGCAGCGGCGGCGGATCGGCAGCGCCGAGTCCGAGCGAGGTCGCATTGACCACCAGATCGAAACGTTCCTCGCGCAACGCCTCCCGATTCGTCACCACCCGGACGGTGACACCCGCCGCAGCGGGGGTGTGCGCCAGCTCCTCCGCGCGCACCCGCGTACGATTGTGGATGACCACCTCGTCCGCGCGGTCGTCCGCGAAGCCGCAGAGGGCGGCCCGCGCCGCGCCGCCGGCCCCCAGCAGGAGAACCCGCGCTCCCGCGGACGTGCCGTCCAGGAGAGTCGCGACTGCCGCACGGAACCCGGTCACGTCGGTGTTGTCTCCGACTACCCTGTCGTTCTCTCCCCAGAAGGTGTTGCACGCCCCGGTACGCGCCACCGTCTCGGTGGCACGGTCGACCGCGGCCGCCGCGGCCAGCTTGTGCGGGAGGGTGACGTTCCCCACCCCGCCACCACCGGCGATCCCGCGGAGGAGTCCGGGTAGGGTGCTCCCGCTGCAGCGGAGCGCGAGGTAGACGGCGTCTATGCCGGCGGCACGGAGCGCCGCGTTCTGGATGCGCGGAGAGAGGGAGTGATCGACCGGATCACCGAGGAGCGTCGCGATCCGCGTGTGCGGGGAGATGGAGATCCCGCCGTCGTCCGAGCCGTCCCGGCTAGCCACGGCTCAGGGAGCCACGATTGGGGCGAGCCTGTCCATGGCCCGGGAGACGAGATCGCGGAGCTCGAGGAGGGTCTCCTCGTAGGTCTCGGCATCGCCGCCGAACGGATCGGGCACGGCGACGCCCGCTTCCCCCTCCGGAGCGGCGAACTTCCCGAGGAGGGCGCACTTTTCCCCCGCGCCCAGATCCTCGGCTGCCAGGCGGTGCGAGGGCCCCATCACCAGGATCAGGTCCGCCCAGTCGACGAGCCCCTCGGTGAGCGGGCGCGAGGCGTGTCCGGAGATGTCGAGATCGTGCCGCTTCGCCACCTTCACCGCCTCATCGGAGGCAGGAAGGTTGGGCACGGCGGCGATGCCCGCGGAGCCGACCGCGACATGGGTCCATCCTCGCCGGTCGATCTCCCCGCGCGCGAGTGCCTCCGCCAGCGGGCTCCGACAGGTATTCCCGGTGCAGACGAACAGGACGTTGTAGGTGGTACCGCTTCCCGTCACTTGGCACTCCTCCTTTCAGCGACCCGACAAAAACAGCTCGGCGATCCGCAGGTCCTCGGGACCTGTGATCTTGAGGCTACGCTCGTCCCCGGCGACGATCCGCACCGGACCGATGAACCGGGCGTAGATCGCGGCATCGTCCGTCGCCTCCACCTCCTCGGCGGCCGCGCGGCGGTACGCCTCCGCCAGGCTCAGCCCCGGGAATCCCTGCGGCGTCTGGGCGCGGTAGAGCCGGCTGCGATCCGGCGTCGCGATGATGACGCCCTCCGCGTCCACCTCCTGGATGGTGTCGGCCACCGGCAGCGCCGCGATGGCCCCGCCCTCTTCCGCCGCCCGGAACACCCGGTCTACCACGTCGGCCGGCACGAGCGGGCGAGCGGCATCGTGCACGAGGATGCGGTCGGCATCACCGGGCACGGCGGCGAGCCCGGCACGCACCGAATCCCCGCGCTCCGCCCCGCCAGCGCACACCGAGACCGGCAGATCCGCGAGCCACCCCGGGGGATCGGCCGCCTCCGCGGCCGGAAGCACCACGACCACCGAGCGAATGCCCGGGTGGTCGATGAAGGGCCCGAGCGCATGCCGCAGAACGGGAATTCCTCCCAGCGGGAGGAACTGCTTGGGAGGCCTTCCCCCCATCCGCCGGCCGGACCCTCCCGCGACCACGATCGCGGCGCCCTTCATGAGAAGAGTCGCCCGGCGAGGGCGTGCAGGTCCTCGACCCCGTGCCGGGTCACTCCACTCTCAGGGGCATTCCCCCCGGGAGCCAGGAAGGCCGTCTGAAACCCCATGCGCGCCGCCTCCGCGAGCCGCCGGTCGGTCTGGGAGACGCGGCGAATTTCCCCTCCCAGCCCGACCTCACCCAGGAATACGGCATCGGACGGCAGCGGGCGGTCCGCCGCGCTCGAGAGGAGGGCGGCGCAGACGGCGAGATCCGCCCCGGTTTCCCGCAGACGCAAGCCTCCGACCACATTGATGAATACGTCGAGCTGGGAGAAGGAGCGTCCGGCGCGCTTCTCGAGGACGGCGAGGAGGAGGGCGAGTCGCTTGGGGTCGAGGCCAGCCGCCACTCGCTGGGGCGCCCCGTACGAGGCTCGCGCCACCAGCGCCTGCACCTCGACCAGGAGCGGACGGGTCCCCTCGATGCCCGCCGTCACCGCCGATCCCGGGACGGGGCGGCCTCGGGCGCTGAGGAAGAGCGCGGAGGGATTCTCCACCACATGGAGTCCGGAATCCGACATGCGGAACACGCCCAGCTCGTCCGAGCCACCGAAGCGGTTCTTCGTCGTCCGCAGGATGCGGTGATCCTGCGCGGGCGCGCCCTCGAAGTATAGGACGGTATCGACGATGTGCTCGAGCGTCTTCGGCCCGGCGATCCCGCCCCCCTTGGTCACATGCCCCACCAGAAATACGGCGGTGCCCGTCTCCTTGGCGAAGCGTTGCAGACGCGCGGCGCACTCGCGCACCTGCCCGACGCTCCCGGCGGCGCTCTCCAGCTCCGCCACATGGACCGTCTGCACCGAGTCGACGAAGAGGATGTCCGGCCGGAGGGACGCGGCCTCCTCGAGCACCGCCTCGAGCGCCGTCGTCTCGAGGATCGTCACCTCGTCGGTGGGCTCGGAGAGGCGGTCCGCCCTCAACCGCACCTGGAGGGCGGACTCCTCGCCCGAAACGTAGAGGACGGGACGACCGCCGGCGCTGAGGTGGGCCGCCACCTGGAGGAGGAGGGTGGACTTGCCGATGCCCGGCTCGCCCCCGATCAGGACGAGCGAGCCGGGAACGATCCCGCCCCCCAGCACATGGTCGAAATCCCCGATGGTGGTGAGCCAGCGGCCGGCGTCCGCGTCCGCCTCCACCTCTCCCAGACGCCGGGGCGGCCGCCGATCGGAGGCGGGCGCGACCGCTCCGGCCCGACGCCGACCTGAGGAAGGGGGCCGCGGCTCCTCGACGAGCGTGTTCCACGCATCGCATGCCGGGCACTGCCCCTGCCAGCGCGGAGTCTCGTTGCCGCAATCGGTGCAGAAGAATGCGGTCCGGGTCTTCGCTCGCGATGTCATCAGGCGGGAGCCGGGCCGGGTGGAAGCGGGAGGCCGGCAGCTTCTCGTGCAGCCGACGCCCGAATGGGATGAGCAGGCACCCGGATTCAGGCGGGCGGTCCGTCGGACCGCGGGGAGAAGCTCTCGAAGCGGGTGAACTCCTTGTGGAAGATCAGGTTCACGGTACCTGTGGCGCCGTTCCTCTGCTTGCCGACGATGAGCTCGGCCCTTCCTTCGAGGTTGTTGCCGTCCTTGTCCGTGGGCCCGTAGTAGTACTCCGGGCGGTAGAGGAACATGATGAGGTCGGCGTCCTGCTCGATGGCCCCCGACTCGCGGAGATCCGACATCATCGGCCGCTTGTCCGGCCGCGACTCCACCGCGCGGGAGAGCTGCGAGAGCGCCACCACCGGGATGTCCAGCTCCTTGGCGAGCGCCTTCAGCCCCCGGGAGATCTCGGAGACCTCCTGCTGCCGGTTCTCCGAGTGGCCGGGGGCGCGCATGAGCTGGAGGTAGTCGACGATGATCATGGCCAGCTCCGGGCGGTCCGCCTTCAGCCGCCGCGCCTTGGCGCGCATCTCCAGAACCGAGATGGCCGGCGTGTCATCGATGTAGATCGGCGCGGTGTTCAGGTGGCCGGCCGCCGTTGCCAGCCGCGCGTACTCATCGTCCCGGAGCCGCCCCTTCCTCAGTCGGCCCGCGTCGACCCGGCCCTCGGAGCAGAGCACCCGCTGGACCAGCGCCTCCTTTCCCATCTCCAGAGAGAAGAGGGCCACCGGGAGCTGGGCATCGATGGCGGCCTGCTGCGCGATGTTCAGGACGAAGGCAGTCTTCCCCATGGAGGGACGCGCCGCGATGATGATCAGATCGCTCCGCTGGAAGCCCGCGGTGATCTCGTCGAGATCGTGGAAGCCGGTCGCCACCCCGGTAACGGACGAATCGCTGTTCTGCAGCTGCTCGATCCGCTCGAAGGTGGGCCAGAGGACCTCCTTGATCCAGACGAACCCCTTCCGCTCGTTGGACTGGGCAATCTGGAAGATGCGCTGCTCGGCCTCATCGAGCACCTCGTCCACCTCGTCCGGATCCGAGTAGGCATCCTGGATGATGCTGGTCGAGGTCTCGATGAGCCGGCGGAGGATCGCCTTCTCCCGGACGATCCGGGCGTGGTACTCGATGTTCGCCGCCGTAGGGACCGCGTCGTACAGCTCGGCGAGGTACGCCGCGCCTCCGGCCGTGTCGTAATCACCGGAGCGCTTCAGCTGCTCGGTGAGAGTGACCCCGTCCACGACGTCTCCCCGCTCGAAGAGGCGTAGCATGGCGCGGAAGAGGCGCCGGTGCCCCTCGCGATAGAACATCGTGTCGTCGATGGTCTCGAGGACACGCGTCACCGCATCGGGATCGATGAGCATCCCTCCGAGGACCGACATCTCCGCTTCCGGCGAGTAGGGTGGGCGTCGCTCGGAGAAGGTGTCCGCCGAACGCTTCCGCTGGACGGGGATGGGGGCTGTGGTGGGGGTCATTCAGGGGCGCGAGATGAATCCGGGGAAACTACGGGGAGCCACGTACGGACGGCTTGGAGATCGAATCTACCATTCGGATCCGACGCGGCAAAGAGGCGGGAGGGAGTCAGTCGGACTCCCCCTTCGCGATTCGGCGCAGGCGCTGGAGATCCTCCCAGACCGGACGTCCCCAGGCGGGATTTCTCAGGAGCGCGGCGGGGTGGTAGGTGGGCACCAGGGGAACGCCGTGGTACTCGTGGACCGAGCCGCGGAGCCGCCCGATGCTGGTCGCGGTATCGAGCAGCGTCTGGGCCGCGAAGGTGCCGCAGGCAAGGACGACGCGCGGCTTCAGGAGCTCGACCTGTCGCACGAGATAGGGGTTGCACGCCTCGATCTCGTCGGGTCGAGGGTTCCGGTTCTTGGGTGGGCGACACTTGAGAACGTTGCAGATGTAGACCTCCTCCCGCGCGAAGCCGACCGAGAGCAGCAACCTGTCGAGCAGCTTGCCGGCCCGGCCCACGAAGGGGCGCCCGGTCCTGTCCTCCTCGGCGCCTGGCGCCTCGCCCACCACGACGACCTCGGCCCGATGGTTTCCCTCCCCGAAGACGACCTGCGTCCGGGATTCGCAGAGGCTGCACCGGGGGCACCCCTGCGAGAGCTCGCCGAGCTGATGGAGGGAGCTCGTTTCGATGATCGCGGCAGTCGGGATCTCCTCCTTCGTCGGTGCCCCCGGTGCAGCCGGGCGGGCCGGAGCCCGCCGCTCGTCCGGAACGGGTTTCGGGGAGGAGCGGGACGAGGAGCTCTCCTCCCGCTCGCCGACGAGCTCCGCGGCCGTTCCGGCGTCGAGCGCGTCGAGAAAGGCCTCGTCCTCGCCCATCTCGATGCGCTGGCGGAGATGCGCGGCCAGGAGCCGACGACCCTCGCTCACCCCGATCCCTCCAGCCGTGCGCCCACCCTGTCCAGGATCCGGTCTGCCACCTCCGCCTTGGCGAGGAGCGGAAGCTCCTCGGCTCCGGAAGCGTCCAGCAGCGTCACCCTGTTGGTCTCGACATCGAAGCCGGCGCCCGCCTCGTTCGCGTCGTTTACCACGATGAGGTCCAGACGCTTCTCCGCGAGCTTTTTCCGCCCGTTCGCAAGCGGCTCGTCCGTCTCCAGCGCGAATCCCACGACCACACACCCCGGGGGACGGCGCTCCCTCGTATCGGACAGGACATCGGGAGTCCGCGCGAGCGTCAGCTCCGGGACTGTGCCGTCCCCCTTCTTGATCTTGGCCTCGAAACGCCGCGCCGGCCGGAAGTCGGCGATGGCGGCCGCCATGACCAGGGCGTCGGCGGAGGGGAGCTCCCGGTGCACGGCGGAGGCCATCTCCTCGGCCGTCTCCACCCGGACGAGGCGCGGGCCAGAGGGAACCGGCGCGGTACCCGG
>SKRI01000084.1 GCA_007118565.1 Gemmatimonadota bacterium
ACTCGTGTACCGGCATCTGGCGGAGCCTCTCGCCCGCGCCCTAGAGGGGTCCGGCCCGGTCGTGGATGTGTGCAGCGGCACGGGCGCGCTGGCACGACGGCTCGTCCGGGCTGTGGCCGTGGACCTCTCGCGCGCCCAGCTCGCTCACAATCCCGTATCGTCCAGGGTCCAGGCGGACGCGGTTCGGCTCCCCTTCGCCGACGACGCCTTCGGCGCCGCGGGGAGCGCCTTCGGCATCAGCCACGTGCCGGAGCCTCTCCTGCTGGTGGGGGAGATGGCGCGTGTCGCCCCGCTGGTGGGTGTGCTCACCTGGGAGCGACCGGCAGAGCCGTTCACCCCCAAGCAGGTGGTGCTGCAGGTCATCGAGCGGCACCTGGGCTCTTCCCGCTCGCCGGTCGGGGAGCGCATCGACGAGTGGACGGAGGCGGTCGGATCGGAGTCGGCGGTGCGGGCTCTCCTGCGGCGTGCCGGGCTGGAAACGGAGGTGCGGACCGTAGGCGTCTCCGTTCCCTGGCCCGGTGCGCACGCATTCGTCGAGTACCGGCTGTCCCTCCTGGGGATCGAGTCGCTCCTCGGCGATCCGCGGGCGGTGCGAGGCGAAGCGGTCGCAGCGGTCGAGGCGCTGCCAGCGGCCGAGACGGTGTGGCGCCCGCGTCTCGTGCTCGGCGTGGGGCGGAGATTCGGCAAGTGAGCCGACGGCCGCCGGACGCATGGCGGGAGATGGGAGGGACCCCCTCGCCAGCAACCGTCTTCTGGTGCCGGAAGATCGAGGGTGCGAGTACGGATCCGCGGGGCTGAACGGGCCCGTTTCGTGCAGCTCGTATCTCCCTACACCAACGGGAGTTACCGACATGAGATCGCTCCTTTTCTCCCTCGTTCTGGCCCTCCTCTGGGCGCCCGTGGCGGGTGCCGTCCCTACCGTCACCGCAGAATCGACCATCCGCCTCGAGGCCGACCTCTCCGACCGGACCCTCCGAGTCCTGCAGAGCGACGGATCGTTGTTGAAGTCGTATCCGATCGCGGTCGGCAAAGAAGGTCACTCCACTCCCACCGGCTCGTTCGCCATCCGCCGGCTCATCTGGAATCCGCGCTGGGTCCCGCCGAACTCCGCGTGGGCGCGCAACGAGCGGCCGCGCGAGCCGGGGGATCCCGCGAACCCGATGGGACGAGCCAAGATCTTCTTCCGGGCTCCGACCTACTACATACATGGCACGAACGACGAAGGCTCGCTGGGACGCGCCGCATCCCACGGCTGCATCCGGATGAAGAACGCCGATGTGATGGAGCTCGCCCGCCTCCTCATGGAGCATGGCGGCGCTTCGCAGCCGGAGAGCTGGTTCCAGCGGGTCATCAGCCGGATACGCAGCTCAGAGGAGGTCCACCTGACCCGCCCCGTTCCGCTCGTGATCCGGGAGTAAGCGCCTTCGTCACCCTCCCCTTGGGGGCGGCGACGATCCGATCGGGGCCACGGGGATCGAGGCCGCCCGCATTCGCTGCCACTTCTTGACGGAATCTATCTTGCAATGGTGCTGTGCGTGTGCGGTGAGGGAACTCCCGAGGCCGCACGCCAGCACCGCGGCGCTCCCTGGGGCGCGGCGGGAAACTCCCGTAACGAGGGAAGGCAGGCGGCACGCATTGATCACCGGTCCACTCCATCAGGGAGCGGACCGGTTTTCGGCCGTTCAGTCCTTCCCGCCCGCTTACGCTCCCCCGGGTTCGCCGTGAACGTCCGCAGAATCGATCACGTGCGCGCGGAGGTAGCAATCATGTGGTACCGAACACTTCTCACACTGACAGTCGGATTTTTTCTCTCGCCGGAGCTGGCGTTGGCTCAGCACGACCACCACCAGCTCGGAGAGGTCGATTTCCCCATCTCCTGCAGCCAGGAGGCACAGGAGGAATTCAACCTGGGGGTGGCCCAGCTACATCACATGATGTACGAGCAGGCGCGGCCCCATTTCGAGGCTGCGGCCGAGACGGACCCGGAATGTGCAATGGCGCACTGGGGCATTGCCATGACGAGCTTCCAGCCTCTCTGGCACCCCACGCCCGAGGAAGGCCTCGAGCGCGGTAGAGCTGCGGTGGAAGCAGCGCGGGATATCGGCGCGCCAACGGAGCGCGAAGCCGCCCATATCGCCGCCGTGGAGGCGTTCTTCACGGACCCGGAGCCGCCCGCTCCCGACCGCCCGGGGGATCACGAGGCGCGGGTGGAGGCGTGGTTGGAGGCCCAGCGGGAGGTTCATGAAGGATACCCGGACGATGTGGACGCAGCGGCGTTCTATGCCCTGGCGGAAGTTTCCTACGCCATGACGCAATTCTCGCCCGAGGAGGAGCACGACTACGCCCGACAGAGAAGAGCGGGCGCCCTTCTGGAGCGCTATCTCGACGACCACCCGAACCACCCGGGGCTGCATCACTACCTCCTCCACAATTACGACAGCCCGGAGCTGGCGCACAAAGCCGAGGAAGTGGCCGGACGCTACAACCAGCTCGCTCCAGAAACTCCGCACGCCCTCCACATGCCGAGCCACATCTTCGTCCGGCTCGGGGAGTGGGAGCAGGTAGCGGAGCTGGACGAGCGAGCCGCCGAGGCGGCGCTGCGCCATGCCGAGGACGATCCCCATGCCATGGGGCACTACGTGCACTCCCTGGATTACATGATGTACGCCTATCTCCAGATGGGAGAGGAGGAGAAGGCCCGGGAGACGCTCGAGAGAGCGCGCGGAATCCGGGATATCACACAGGGTCCTGCGTACGCCTATGGCGTCGCGGCGCCGCAGGCCCGTTACTACCTCGAGCAGCAGAGGTGGGAGGAGGCAGCCCGGCTCGAGCCGCGAACGCCGGATGTCGTGGACTGGGAGGCGTATCCGGCCGCCGATGCGCTGTTCCACTACGCCCGTGGCCTCGGGGCGGCGCGCACCGGCGACCTGGCGCAGGCGGAAGCGGAGCGCGAGCGAATCGGGGACGCGGTCAGGGCGCTACGCGACGACGGCGACGACTACTGGGCGTACATGACCGAGGCGCTCGGGCAGGCGGTCGAGGCGTGGGCCCTCTACGAGCGCGGCGAGACCGAGCAGGCGCTCACTCTGATGGGCGAAGCGGCAGATCTGGAGGACTCCATGGACAAGCACCCGACATCGCCGGGGGAGGTACTGCCGGTCCGAGAGCTCTACGGCGAGCTGCTGCTCCGCGAGGGGCGCGAGCGCGAAGCGCGAGAGGCTTTCGAGGCCTCCCTCGAGAGGACGCCCAACCGCCGGAACGCGCTGAGCCACCTCGAGCGCGCCTGAGTCGCGGATGAGATTGCAGCACGTATCTCTTGGCGATTCCTTCAGTGCGAGTTTCACGTGCCCGGCGTGGGGAGGGCTCGAAGCTCACCTCTCCGTGAGAGGAAAGAGGCGATGAGCCTTGCGATTACATGCAATATTATGCGGCCAGTAGGCGGAACAAGACTCTGGAAACCGGCCTATCTCCCCTCGTTTCTGTGATCCGGGATGAGCCGGGCCAGCCGCTCCCGTGCCTGCACCGTGGGGGCTGCATGGGGACCGGCGGCCGCCTCGAGCCGACGGACAGCGCCGCGGAGGTGCGTCTCGGCCTCCTCGAGCTCCCCCATATCGGCGAGGGCCTCCCCCAGCTGACCCTCGACCTGCGCGAGCCGGGCCGGCTCCACCCCTGCCTCGCGCTCCGCCTGGAATGCAGCGCGGAGTAGCTCCGCCCCGTCGCCCGGCTGACCGGTGCGGGCCAGCAGGGTGCCGAGGGCGGCCAAGGGGCGGGATGCAAGGTGGTGCCCCGCGTGCTGGAGCGTCTCACCCGCCTCCCGGTAGAGCGCACCCGCCTCGTCGAGATTGCCGACGGTCTCCAGGAGGGTGGCGAGGTTATGAGCCATCATCGCGGTCTGGACGTGCTCGTCACCCATGCTGGTTCGGGCTATCGCCAGTGCCCGCCTCCGCATCTCAACCGCCTCCGAAACCGCGTCGTTCTCGAGGAGGAGCCAGGAGAGGTTGCTGAGACTGGCCGCGACGTCCGGGTGATCGGGGCCGAAGACCCCGACGTTGATGTCCAGTGCTTCGCGGAGCAGGGGCTCGGCCGCGGCGAAGTCACCGGTGGTCCAGTAAAGCGCCCCCAGGTTGCTCAGGGTGATGGCCAGCTCCGGGTGGTCCCCAGTCAGCCGCCGCCGCTGCGCCTCCACGACGTCCCGGTAGATCCCCTCGGCCTCGTCGAAGCGCTCCCCGGCCGCGAGGACGGCGGCCAGGTTGTTCAGCCCCACGATCATCTCCGGGTGGTCGCCGCCGAGCTCTGCGCGGAAGGCGAGCGCGGCATGGTAGAGGGATTCCGCGGCCTCGTGCTCGCCGCGGTGCCGGTGGACCCGACCAAGCCGGTTGAGGCTGTGCGCCACCGCGGCGGGGTCGGCGGGCTGGAGCCCCCGGCGGATCGACAGCGCCGCCCGGATGTGCCTCTCGGCGCCGTCGTAGTCACCGCGCAGGTGCAGCACCTCGGCGAGCTGGGCGTGGCTCTCGGCGAGGCTGGCCAGGGCTGTCTCGGGCTCCGCCCGCCGCTGCCGCACCGCCCGCTCGGCGTACTCCAGCGCTTCGTCGTACATGCCGAGCGCGCTGTAGACGCGGCTCATCGCGGTCAGGAGCTCCGCCTGCACGTCGGGCTCCGAGGAGAGGCGCTCGATCTGCGCCGCACCGCGCTGAAGGATCTGCCTGGCGGTGAGCGCCTCCCCGCGCGCCTCGGTGGGGCTCGACGCCTCGAAGAGGCCGACGAGGAAGTCCGTCACCTCTTCCGCCTTCTGCGCCTGGACGCGGGCGATGTCCCGCTCGGTCTCGAGCCGGCTCGAATGGACGAGGAGGCCCAGAACGATCAGGACGGCCGCCACCGCGGCGGTGGCCGCGGACGGAACCGCCCACCGGTTGCGGAGGTGGAACTTCCAGGCCCGGTACGACCAGGTATCCGGCCGCGCCGAGACGGGGCGCCCGGAAAGGTGCCGGTCGATGTCCTCGACCAGGCGGTCGACCGAGGGGTAGCGGCGCTCCGGATCCTTGCGGATTGCCTTCATCACGACGGTATCCAGATCCCCCCGGAGGAGAGCGTGGCGTCGTCCCCCGTCCTTCTCCGAGCGCCGCGCTGCAACGCTGGGTGGATCCGGATCCTCCTCCACGATCGCGCGGCGGAGCTCGCGCGCGGAGCGTGAGGAGGGGTCGTACGGCAGGACGCCCGAGAGGAGCTGGTAGAGGAGTAGGCCGAGCTGGTAGACGTCCGAGGCGGTGGTGATGGCGTCCCCGTTCACCTGCTCCGGGCTCGCCCACTCGGGCGTCATCACCCGGTGGCCGACGCGGGTGAGCGACGCCTCCGGCGGAGTGTCGAGGAGCTTGGCGATGCCGAAGTCCAGCAGCTTCACCCGGCCGGCCGGGGTCACCAGGATGTTCCCCGGCTTGATGTCTCGATGGACGATCAGGTTGCCGTGCGCGTACTGTACCGCACGTGCCACGGTGACGAAGAGCCGGAGGCGCTCCTCGACGGTCAGCCGGTGCCGATCCGCGTGCTCCGTGATCGTCTCCCCCTCGACCAGCTCCATGACGAGGTAGGGGCGATCGTCTTCGGTGGCGCCGCCGTCGACGAGGCGGGCGATGTTGGGGTGCTCGAGGGAGGCGAGGATCTGCCGCTCCACGCGGAAGCGGGCCAGGATATCGTCGGTATCCATTCCCCGACGCAGCACCTTGATGGCCACGGTCTGCTCGAACTCGCCGTCGGCGCGCTCGGCGAGGTAGACCGTTCCGATTCCGCCGCGTCCGATCGGCCGGACGAGAATCCACGGCCCGATCCGCTCCCCGGCCCGGTCGGGATCCCGCCCCCCGGCAGGCGGTCGCGCCGCCGAGGCGAACATCGTCTTCCGCGCCCTGTCGTCGAGAAAGCTGCCGCTCGTATCCTCCGCGGAGAGCAGGGACTCGACCAGCTCCAGCAGCTCCGGATCTCCGGCGCATTCGGCCTCGAGGTAGCTTCGCCGGTCAGGCGCTGGGAGCTCCAGAGCCACGCTGACGACGGCATCGACCTCGTCCCATCGATCGAGCAGCCGATTGTGGTCCATGGCGTATGATGCCGCAGTCGCGGCGGAGAGGGTGTAGAGCGGCTGCGCTACCCCTCCCCCGCTACCTCCAGGAGGTGCGACAGGTAGAGGCGCGCTCGGGTCCAGTCACGCTCGACGGTTCGGGTCGAGATGTTGAGGGCAGCGCCTGTCTCCTCCGCGGTGAGCCCCCCGAAGAAGCGGCACTCGACCACCTCCACCAGCCGCCTGTCGCGCTCTCCCAGCCGGTCGAGCGCCTCGCTCAGCTCCAGCAGGTCGAGCACGGAGGAGCCCTTCCCGCCCCCCACGTCGGTGTCGAGCGTCACCTGGACCTGTCCGCCCCCGCGCTTCTCGACCGCACGGCGCCGGGCATGATCGACCAGGATCTGACGCATTGCCCTAGAAGCTAATGCGAGAAAATGCGCCCGACTCCGCCAATCGAGGTTGGCCGCGCCCCGGAACTTGAGGTAGGCCTCGTGGACGAGCGCGGTCGCGCCGAGCGTGTGCTCGGCCCGCTCGCCACGCATCTGCCGCTGTGCGACGCGCTTCAGGTCGTCGTAGAGGAGGGAGAAGAGGCGGCGGGAAGCATCCTCGTCGCCGTGGGCGGCGAGAAGCTCGTCGAGCGATTCCCGGTC
>SKRI01000115.1 GCA_007118565.1 Gemmatimonadota bacterium
CGCCATCTGGTCGCTGAGTCCGGCGGCGCTCCCCGACAACGGCCACATCGGCTTCTACAGCCTCCTTCCGGCGCTGGTCACGGTCGTCGTCGCCTTCATCCTGCGAGACGTCCTCGTCGCCCTCTTCCTGGGGGTGGCCGTGGGGGGCGCGGTGAGCGGGCAGTGGAACCTGCTCGACGCGTATATCCTGCCGGCCATTGGCGACCGCTCGTACGCGCTCATCCTCGTCGTCTACCTCTGGGCCCTCGGCGGCCTGCTCGGGCTCTGGACCCGGACCGGGGGTGCCCAGGCCTTCGCCACCTGGGCGGGGAGCAAGATCGTACGTGGTCGCCGCTCGGCGCGCTTCTTCGCCTGGCTGCTGGGGATCTTCTTCCACCAGGGAGGCACGATCTCCACCATCCTGGCCGGAACCACGGTGCGGCCGGTGACGGATGCGCAGAACGTGTCCCACGAGGAGCTCACCTACGTCATCGACTCCACGGCCTCCCCGGCCGCCACCGTCATCCCCTTCAACGCCTGGCCGCTCTACGTGGCGGGGCTGCTGACCGGGACCATCGCCATCTTCCCGACGGAAGCGGCGGTGGTGAGCTTTTTCTTCCAGTCCATCATCTTCAACTTCTACGGCATCTTCGCCGTCCTCTTCACTCTCCTTTTCGCCCTCGGGCTCCTTCCCTGGATCGGAAAGAGGATGCGCGCCGCGCAGGTGCGATCGAGGGAGACGGGCGAGCTCAACCGGCCCGAGGCGCAGCCGCTGACCGCGGACGAGCTGACCGAGATGCGCATCTCCCCGGGGTACCGACCGGGGATCGAGGACTTCCTCGTACCGATGCTCGTCCTGATCGGTGTGGCGATGGGGTCGTTCTTCCTGATCGGGTCCGTCTGGATCGCCGAAGCGTTCGGACTGGCCCTGCTGACCGCGATCCTCATGGCGCTGGTCAAGGGAATGGCGCTGGGAGACGCCATGGACGGCTTCGTGGACGGGTGCAAGGGGGTGACGATCGGGGCGATCATCCTCGGCCTCGCCGTGACACTCGGGCAGGTGTCGGGCGCCCTCGGCACGGCCGAGTACATCGTGGAGGTGACCACCGGGTTCGTGCCGGCGGCCAGCCTGCCGGCCATCCTCATGCTGATCTGTATGGTGGTCGCCTTCTCCATCGGCTCGTCATGGGGCACCTACGCCGTGGTCTTCCCCATTGCGATGCCGCTGGCTTTCGCCCTGAGCCAGGATCCCATCTACCTGCACATTTGCTTCGGGGCCGTCCTCGGCGGCGCCGTCTTCGGGGACCAGTGCTCCCCCATCTCCGACACGACCATCCTCTCCTCGCTCGCCTGCGGCGCAGACGTAATGGACCATGTGCTGACGCAGATCCCGCTGGCGCTCGCAGCGGCCGGCCTGGCGGCGGCGGTTTCGACCCTCGCGGCCGTGGTGGTGCTGTAGGGGCGGCTAGCGAGGGGAGATCCGCCAGGGCATATTTTCGGGGGACGCTGTCAGAAATGTAGGCCCCCGATCGTTTCACCTATCCCGGCGCGTATCCTCGCGTGCCGGCGGACGCGTTCCACACCCGAGCCGGTCCGGCTGCTCCCGCAGTTCTCTCCGGCTCCGATCTCCATCCCCTTCCGTTGGAGGCTTTCATGGCGGCAGTCACTGAAGCACGCGCGACGGCCAGGCACTGCCTGTCTTCGCGCTTCCGGACCGGATTCCGAAATTTCGTGGGAGCGCTGGCGGTATGCGCGCTCTCCGCCTTCGCGGTCGAGGCCGCGGCCCAGACCGGAACGGTCACCGGCCAGGTCGTCAGCGAGGCAACCGGCGAGCCCGTGGCCAACGCACAGGTTGTCGTGGTGGGCACGCAGCGCGGCGCCCTGACCGACCGGGAAGGTCGGTTCACGGTCGCAAACGTCTCGGCAGGGAGCCGTGAGATCCGCGCGCAGTCGATCGGCTATCGATCGGTAACGCAGACGGTGCAGGTCCCCGCCGACGGAGAGGTGGCGGTGAGCTTCCGGCTCGTTCCCACCGCCGTCGCGCTCGACGAGATCGTCGTGACGGGCGTGGCGGGTGAAACGCAGAGACGCGCCATCGGCAACGTGGTCGACCGCATCAGCGCGACCGAGCTCGCGGAGACCGGCTCCGTCACCAGTGTGCAGGACCTCCTCACCGGCCGCTCGGCCGGGGTCGTGATCACACCCGGAACCGGCATGGTCGGGAGTGGATCCCGGATCCGGATCCGCGGATCCTCGAGCTTTTCCCTCAGCAACCAGCCCCTCATCTACGTGGACGGCATCCGCGTCGACAACGCGGCAGCCACGGGTCCGGCCACGCAGGCCTTTGGATCGAGCGTGATCTCCCGAATCAACGACTTCAACCCGCGCGACATCGAGAGCATCGAGATCATCAAGGGGCCCGCAGCAGCTACGCTGTACGGCACCGAGGCCTCCAACGGCGTGATCCAGATCATCACCAAGCGAGGGGCGGCCGGCACTCCGTCCCTGAATATGACCGTCCGGCAGGGAGCCAATTGGTTCGCCAACGCCGAGGGACGTGTCCCCACCAACTACTGGAGAAACCCGGAGACCGGTGAGGTCATGTCGATAAACCTCGCGCAGACGGAGCGTGAGCGCGGGACCCCGCTCTGGCGGACCGGTCACCTGCAGAACTACAACCTCAATCTGAGCGGTGGGGCGGAGAACGTCCGCTACTACATTGCCGGGGACTGGGAGCGTGAGGAAGGTGCGGACTGGGACAACCAGCTCCGGCGTGGAAGTGGTCGGGCCAACCTCACCATCACCCCCTACGAGACCCTCGAGGTCACCGGCAGCCTCGGGTACGTACGTGGCCGTACGGACCTCGCCTGCGAGGCCGGCTGCGGCGGCGTCACCTGGGCCTCCTATTTCGCGACTCCGGCACACACCGTGGGTGACCAGGCCTTCCGGCGCGGCGCGCGGAGCTTTACCCCGGAAGCGTACTGGGGAATCACGGACCGCTTCCAGAACCTGAGCCGCACCACGGGGAGCGCTCAGCTGGCTCACCGCCCCGTGGACTGGTTCTCCCATCGCCTCACCTTCGGCATGGACGAGGCGCGTGAGGACAACCAGACCGTCACCGAGCGGACGGCGCTCTACCAGGAGTGGAATCCTAGCGGGACGGGCGGAAAGCTGGTCGGGAGGCGTGAAGCCACCAACACCACCTTCGACTACAACGGCACGGTGAGCCGTCCCCTCACGCAGGGGCTGGCGTCGAACACGACCGCAGGGCTCCAGGTCTACCGGAGCGCCACCCACTTCGTTAGCGCCTCGGGCGATGATTTCGCGCTCCCGGGATTGCGGGTCATCAACGCCGCGGCCGAGACGAGCGGCGGCGAGACGTTCGTCGAGAACACGACGGTGGGCGTCTTCGGCCAGCAGCAGTTCAATCTGCGCGACCGCCTTTTCCTCACCCTGGGGCTGCGGGCGGACGACAACAGCGCCTTCGGCGAGGAGTTCGAGCTGATCTACTACCCGAAGGTGAGCGCCAGCTGGGTGGTCAGCGAGGAGCCGTTCTGGAACCTTCCCTTCGTGGAGACGCTCCGCCTCCGCGGCGCGTACGGCCACACCGGGCTTCAGCCGGGCGCCTTCGACGCTCTCCGCACCTTCACACCGGTCGCTGGACCGGGCGACGTGAGCACCATCACCCCGGGAAGTGTGGGAAATCCGGAGCTTGCACCGGAGCGTTCAGAGGAGCTGGAGCTCGGATTCGAGGCGGGCTTTCTTCAGGACCGCTTCGGCATCGAGCTCACCGGCTACACCGGGCGGACGCGCGACGCGATCCTGCTCGAGCAGGTGGCGCCTTCCACCGGATTCTCCGGCTCCCGGTTCGTGAACGTCGGGGAGATCGCCAACCGTGGAGTCGAGCTCGTCCTCCGCGGCACCCCGGTGGTGACGCCGAATGTGGGGTGGGACGTGAACTTCAACATCGGCACCAACCGCAGCGAGGTCATCGATCTCGGCGGTCAGGAAACCGTCGTGGTCGACGCCGGATTCGGCGTTGAGCACCGCCTCGGCATGCCGCTGGGCGGCTGGTACCATAGACGCATCGTTGACGCCGATTTCGACGAGAGCGGACGGTTCATCGCGGCAAGCCTTCTTTGTGACGACGGTGCGGGAGGCACGGTACCCTGTGCGCAGGCACCAAACGTGTTTCTCGGACAGACTAATCCGACAACCGAGGGCGGCTTCTCGACGACACTCACCCTCTTTCAGGACTTACGTCTCAGCGGGATGCTCGATTTCAACACGGGCTACCGGAAGTGGGACCACCTGACGCGCGTGCGCTGCGCTCTCTTCAACGTATGCCTGGAGAATGTATCTCCCCTCGACTTCGTGGGAACGCAGGAGGACCGTGCGCGGCTCGCAGCCTATCAGACGGGTGCAACGTACGGTGCGGAGTACATCAACGATGCGAGCTTCGCCCGGCTGCGGGAGCTCTCCGCCAGCTACACCCTGCCCACCGACTGGGCACGCCGGATTGGCGCTTCCCGCGCCACCATCTCCATGGCGGGGCGCAACCTCTTCACATGGACGAACTGGACCGGCATGGAGCCGGAGGCAATGTTCATGGGCGGTGCCCGGGCGGGATTCATCCAGCTAGAGCAGAACCACCTACCGCAGATCCAGCAGTTCGTTACCTCCATCAACCTGAGCTTCTGACATGGCCATCAACGAGCGGAGGTATCGAATGCATCGATCAGCCAATCCCAGTCCGATGAACATGAACGGTACTCACCAGACCCACCGCCGCGCGGCCGTGAGGATCTGCGGACTGCTCGCCGTGACCGCAGCGGTGGCCGGGTGCGAGGTCTTCGATCGGCTCCTGCAGGTCGAGGCTCCGGGCTTCGTCGATGCCGGCGAGGTAGAGGTCCCGGAGAATGCGAACCTTCTCGTTACAGGCGCCATCGCGGACTTCGAATGCGCTCTCGGCGCGTATATCGTCAACAGCGGTCTACTCGGCAACGAGCTGCATGACGCGTCGGTCACTGCCGCGCGCTTCTCTTTGGACGCTCGGACGATCGAGCCTTCTTCGCCATACGGCACCAACTCGTGCGCGGAGAATCCGCCGGGGATCTACTCTCCGCTCGCGACCGCCATCTGGAGCTCCAACAACGCCATCGAGCACCTGGAGACGTGGACCGACGGGGAGGTGGCGAACCGTACGGCTCTCCTCGGGCAGGCCGCGGCGCACTCCGGCTACGCCCATACCCTCATGGGTGAGGGGTTCTGCAGCTCGGTGATCGAGCCGCTGGGCCCGGAGGTGACGCCGACGCAGATCTTCACGGTCGCCGAAGCACGCTTCGATCGGAGCATCGCGGCCGCCCAGGCCGCCGGAGACGACAATACGCTCAACCTGGCCACCCTCGGTCGGGCCCGGGTCCGGCTGAACCTGGGGAACATGGCGGGGGCCTCGGCCGATGCTCGCGCCGTGCTAGAACGGGATCCGACGTTCGCGCACCACGCCACCGCCTCCACGGCGGAAGCGCGACGCAACAACCGCATCGCCACCGAGTTCAATCTCGGGAGGAGCACGGTGGCCCCGATGTTCCGCGACCTGACGGTCGACGGGGAACCCGATCCGCGCGTCGAGGTGATCAATACCGAAACCACGGGGCACGACGGCACCACGATCATGTGGCTTGCCACCAAGTACGGCGCCGCCCGCACCACCGCCAACTACTCCCTCCCCATTCCGGTGGCGACCTGGCGGGAGGCGCACCTGATCATCGCCGAGGCCGAAGGGGGACAGACCGCAGTGGATCACATCAACATCCTGCGGGCTCACCACGATCTGCCGGCATACGCAGGCGGAACCGAGGGAGAGATCCAGGAGCAGGTGATCGAGGAGCGGAGCCGCGAGCTCTACCTGGAGGGACACCACCTGAACGACCTGCGGCGCTTCGACCTGTCGCAGGTGCCCGCTCCGGGAGACGACTACCGGCAGGGGGGCGTCTATGGAGACGCCCGCTGCTTCCCGCTTCCGGCCGTGGAACGGGCCGCGAACCCGAACGTGTAAAAAACCTGCGCAGTCAGAAGCTGGCGACGAAGGGGATCCGCAGCCGCGGATCCCCTTCGCGCATCCGGACCGCCGCGGCTAGATTGCGTGGCGTGGCCATCGCCCCCAAGCTCCTCCCCCATCTTTCACCATCTCTACCTGCGACCGTGTCTCCTCCCGACCTTCCCGCCGGCGACAGCCCCGCTCCTGACCGCTCGTCCACCGTGGACATACTCTGCCGGCACTACGCCCTCGACAACCTCGACGAGCGGGAGCTGGAGCGACGTCTCGACGCGCTCTACCGCGTCGAAGGGGAGGGTGGGATCCGTGGTCTCCTCTCCGACCTGCCCGCCCTGCCGCGGGTGGAGCCACCCGTGGCTGCCGGAGCAGGAGAGGCGCCGGACCGTGGCGTGGCGATCGCGGTGATGGGCGGCACCGAGCGAAAGGGGAACTGGATCCCGCCGCGCAAGCTAGTGGCAGTGGCGGTCATGGGCGGTGTGGAGCTGGATTTCCGGGAAGCGCGCTTCGCGGCCGGGATCTCCGAGGTGATGGTGGTCGCCTTCTGGGGAGGGGTGGAGATCGTCGTCCCTCCCGGCATTCGCGTGGAGTCGAACGGCATCGCCCTGATGGGAGGCTTCGACCACCCGGCCGGCGAGAA
>SKRI01000184.1 GCA_007118565.1 Gemmatimonadota bacterium
GCCCCGCTGCGCGGATGGTACTGCCGGAGAGATCCGGTGGGAGAGTACGACGCCGCCAACCACCTACACCAAAAAGCACCCACAGGCACTACGCCCGTGGGTGCTTTTTTCGTGCGCCCATCCCTCTCCTCTGGTTCCTGCATTCCCAAGGGAGGCTGCAGAGGAAAACAATTCCCTACGCTACCCCCTGCTCGCGGGATCAACCAGGTGCGTCGGTTGCGTACACGCAGGTGAGGTACTCACCTTCGGGAAAGGAAATCGGGTGATCGATCGCGTGCCCGGTTTGATCAAGCAGCTGCAGGGGACGACCTGCCTTCCCTCCCGCCTCTCTCACGATCCGGGCGAAGCTCTGCGCGTCGATCCGGCTGGAGCAGGAAGCGGCAACGAGAATTCCGCCCGGGTTCATGACATCCAAGCCTTGGCGCACCAGCATCTGATAGCTACGAATCGCATTCTCCACGTCCGAGCTTGCTTTGGCAAAGGCGGGCGGGTCGACGATCACCACGTCGAATGCCCTCCCTTCGTCGTGCAAATCGCTCAGGATGGCGAAGGCATCTCCACGGATCACGTGGTGTCGTGCGGCTGCGACGGCCTTATCGCTTTGGTTGTGCTGGAAGTTGCGCCGCGCCACATTGAGCGCTCTGCTGCTGAGGTCCACGCTCAGTATTTCGGTCGCTCCGCCCCGAGCCGCGTAGACCGAGAAACCACCCGTATAGGAGAAGACGTTGAGCACCGATCTTCTCCGCGAAAGTCCCTCCACCAGGAGGCGGTTGTCTCGCTGGTCGAGAAAGAACCCGGTTTTCTGTCCCCGAAGGACGTCGGCTTCGAAGGTGAGGCCGTTCTCCCGGAATAGGGTCGGACCGGAAATGGCGCGTCCGAATAGGAGGGCACCGTCTGAGAGGCCGTGGAGGTGTTCCACCTTCGCTTGCATCCGTCGGTTGAGTCGAAGGATGATGCTTTCGGGCTCGAGTACCTCGCGCATGCATTCCACGACGGTTGCCAGATGGGGAATCCAGGCGTGAGTGTAGAGCTTGATCACGAGGGTCCCCGAATACCGATCGATGACTACTCCGGGGAGTCCGTCATTCGCCCCGTTCACCACCCTGAATCCGGTGGTGGATTGCTCCAGGAGGGGTGCGCGGCGGCGCCATGCATGCGCGATCCGCTCCGCGAACCAGGTACGATCGATCGTGGCTTGCCGCCCGTGCTGGAGCACCCGGACTCGTATGGGAGAAAGCGGATCGTAGAGGCCGACCGCGAGAAACCGGTCATCCCGATCGAAGAGAACCGCTAAATCTCCCGGCTCCCCCGCGCGACGCTGTCGTTTGATGCCGTGCGCAAAGAGCCAAGGATGTCCCCGCGCGATGGCGCGCTCTGCCCGCGGGAAGAGCTGAATCGCAATCCGATTGTCGCTCGGACGGGGGAGGGACTGGATTAGCCGCCTGGGCACTGAATTCTCGCCTCCGATTCGGTCGATCTTGTGGTCGATCTCACAATATGGCTCGGTGGAAGAATAGCTCGGACGCTCTCGCCTCCTGGTCCGGCCGCATCGTCCGCGCCCGCAAGCCGCGCTTCGGAATCATCTTTCTCTTTTCCCCGCCTTCGCGTGTGTTCCGCGCCACGTTCTTTCCAACTCCGATAATGACGAACCCCTTCGGAGCTATTTCTCCGAAGGGGTTGCAGGCTGCGATCTTGGAACCGAAAGCACCACTGGCGGTGGCGTCACTCAGCGGGAGGTTGTCCGTGAACGGCAGCGCCCTCTGGTCAGCGCTCAGCCGATCGCGAGCATCCGATCGATGGAGGCCTTGGCCCGGACCCTCAGCTCCTCGTCGAGTTCGATACGCTGCTCGAAGTTGAGGAGCGCATCCCTGACGTTCTCCAAGGTGATCTCGTTCATGTGCGGGCATCGCACAGAGCAGAGACGAAGAATCTCTCCACCCCCGATCTCGGAGGCGATGTTGTCTCCCATGGCGCACTCGGTGAGCAGGAGGTAGCGGCCCCCGCCGCTCTCGCGGACATGGCGGATCATCTCCGATGTGGAGCCGGAAACGTCGGCCGCGGCCACGACCTCGGGGCTGCACTCCGGGTGGGCCAACACGGTCACGTCCGGAAACTGCGCCCGGGCCGAGTCGATGTCGGCGGTGGTGAACTGCTCGTGCACCTCGCACCGACCCGCCCACCCGACCATGCCGTCGCCCGTCATTACAGGGAGCTCGCCGGCTCTCACCTCACCCACCGTCGGGACGAGGATCTCCACGCCGGTCTCCCGCGCCACATTGCGGGCCAGGAACTCGTCCGGAACGAAGATCACCTGATCGGAGCCGAGCGACTCGATCACCCGCCGAGCATTCCCGGAGGTGCAGCAGACGTCCACCTCGGCCTTCACGTCCGCATAAGTGTTGATGTAAGCGACGATGGGGATTCCGGGGTACGCCTTGCGGAGGGCGCGCACGTCGGCCGCGGTGATCGAAGAGGCCAGCGAGCAGCCGGCCTCCTTAGCGGGAAGGAGAACCGTCCGCTCCGGATTGAGGATCTTGGCAGTCTCCGCCATGAAGCGAACGCCACAGAAGACGATCGGATCGGCCGTGGTCTCGGCTGCGATGCGCGCGAGCTCCAGAGAGTCACCAGTATGGTCGCAGACGCTATGAAATAGCGCCGGCTCCATGTAGTTGTGGCCGAGCACGACCGCGCCCGTCTCGCGCTTCAAAAGCTCCACCTCTTCGGCGACCTCTGCCTTGATCGCAATCTCGAAATCGGGCACGACGCCAGCGAGGCGGGTCTCCAGCCGCTCTCGCAGCTGATCTCTCTTCGGCGATAGTACGGGCATTCCTGTCTCCTTAAAAAATCCCGCCTCAGGCGAGGGTTTTCGTGAGCATACAATCTCGACGAAGCCGATGTTGTTGTCAAGTGGACAATGCTCAGTCCGGGCCCGCGAATGGCCAGCGAAGTGAAGGATCGAGTCGAAGGTGGTGCACCTCGGGAATGAAACGGTAGAGTGTAGCAGGCGGGCCGGGGCGGACAGAGGCGTCTGCCTTTCGACCGGTCGGCTCGACGAGTTGCGCGCTCTTGCTGCGCGTCAGCATCCGCCAGAAGTTGGGCTTGTCCAAGGGGCGACCCGAGACGGCGGAGACGACATCGAAGAGATCCGGAAGTGTGAAGGTGGATCCGACCAGCACACGGAGCGTCGCCGGGAGATACTTGATCTTTCCCCGCAACCGGGCGAGCGCGTCGGCGAGCATGAGCCGGTGATCGAAAGCCATCTGGTCTCCGAGGTCGGAGGCGATCGGCGGTTTCCAGCCGGTGGGGAGCCGACCCCAGCGGTCCCGGACGGCTTCCGGAAGAACACGGGCATCGAGCAGGATCCGGATGCGCTCTCCCGCCCGCTCCTCGTTCCAGGGTGATCCGAAGGCGTTGACCACGCGCTCCTCGCTGAGCACCGCGCTCTCCGGTACCAGCGAGAGGAGTGGCTTCAGCATGGGATGTGGCTGCTGCGCGGCGGCATGCCGGCGGTCCTCCCAGGGGAGCAGCCCGTACACGCCGTCCCAGCGCGGTGTCCGGGCGTGGCGTCCCCCCTCACGCACCTCATCCCGGGCCTGTCGGTCCAGCGCGCCCCAGAACGCCTTGCTTACACCACGGGCTCCATGGGGAGCGAACTGGCGAGGGTCGCGGCCGAAGGAATCGTAGGTGTCAAGCGCCTCCAAATAGGCGGGCTCTTCGAGACCGAGCGTCCGCAGGCGCTCCAGAGCGGTTGCCCGTGCGTCCTCGTCCTCCTCCCACGCAACGAATCCTCCTGGCCACGCCCGATATCCAGCGAACGGATCCGGAGCGTCACGCTCCACCGTCACCACGCGCAGGTGCGCGCCCTCCCCGAACGAGAAGACGATTCCGTCCGCCGTGTAGGAGAAGGGAGGGAAATCGCGCGCATCGTAGCGGCCGGCCCAGGCGGGAGGGCTCCCCCGGTCGGGCGCCGGTCCGTCCGGTGGCCGCGTAGGCCCTTCCCCGACGCCGGTCTGGTCGTCTTCGTTGGTCATCGATCCTGGATGTCTGCCTTACGGATGGCATGGGAAATCCCACGCAAGAGATCCTCCGGGATCCGGGGAGGGATGGTGAAAGTACGATGAAGGCTCGGGCGATGTGTAACTCTGGGAAGCGACGGCCGTAGTCCCTGCCTGCCGCTGCACGGCAAGAATGCCTCTTGCACGATACTCCGACACGGTGACCATATCGCAATCTCCTTGAGCTTCATCCACCAGATCCGAAACCCAGTGATCCTCGCAACCGATCTCGACGGTACTTTCCTCGGTGGCAGCGAGACGCAGCGTCGGACGTTGTACGACACGATCCGAAACATGCCGGAGGCGGTGGTCGTCTTCGTGACCGGCCGCGGCTTTCATTCGATCGTCCCTCTCCTGGAGGACCCGGAGATCCCCGACCCCCGGTATATCATCGCGGACGTCGGCGCCACCATAGTCGATGGTCGCACCCGGGAGCCGGTGCGCGCCATCCAGGATGACATCGAGGCGCGGTGGCCGGGAACCGATCGGGTCATGGAGGTGCTACGAGACTTCGACTTCCTGAGATATCAGGAGGTGCCGCAGGAACGGCGTTGCTCCTTCCTCATCGACGAGAGCGAGCTCGACCGATCGTTGTTGGAGGTGATCGAGCAGATCCGCGCCGTCGTGGACGAACAGCTGGATTGCGACCTGCTTCTGTCGGCTCGTCAGTACCTGGATGTGCTGCCGCGAGGCGTGTCCAAGGGGCGGGCGCTGCTCGACCTTCTCGAGCATACCGGCCTGGATCAGGATCGAGTAGTGGTGGCGGGAGATACGCTCAACGACATGTCGCTCTTCGAGTGCGACCTCAAGGGGATCGTGGTGGGGAAGGCCGAGGCGGAGCTCCGCGATCGGGTGAGCGCCCTCGGCGGACAGGCGCATCTGGCGACTGCGCCCGGCTGCGGCGGCATTCTGGAGGGGCTTCATCACCACGGCATGGTGGCTCGACCGGCGGAGGCGACTGCCGATCGGCAGCTCGTCATGGTATACCACCGCCTCCCCTTCGACGAGGCGAAACGCGATGGGAAGGCGATTCGCCGGCGTCCCAAGAGTCCGAATGGCGTGATCCCTACGCTGCTCGGGTTCTTCGCGCGGGGAGAGAAGGGCCTCTGGGTAGCCTGGTCGAAGCAGGAGAGCCGTGATCCGCCCGATTGGCAGGAGCAGGTACCGGTGGATCCGGAGCGGTTCCCCGACCTCACCGCCGTGCGGATCCCGCTCAAGCCGGCGGACGTGATGCTCTTCTACGAGTTGTTCTCGAAGGAGGCTTTCTGGCCGATCATCTTCTCCTTTCCCAGCAAGGCGAAGTTCGACGAGGACCACTGGCAACACTATCTGGAGATCAACAGGCTCTTCGCGGAGCGGACAGCGGCCACGGCGGAGCAGAATGCCCTGGTCTGGATCCACGACTACAACCTCTGGATGGTGCCGCAGTTTCTCCGAGAGCTCAGGCCGGACCTCACCATCGCCTTCTTCCATCACACGGCGTTCCCCTCGTCGGACGTTTTCAACATCCTCCCCTGGCGGCGACAGATCGTCGAAAGCCTCCTGCAGTGTGATTACATCGGTTTTCACATCCCGCACTACGTGCGGAACTTCGTGGACGTGGTGAGGACCCATGCCCCGATGACCGTGCTCGAGCGAACGACCTGCACGCCGCGCTTCCTGTCCTACGGATGCGCGCTCGGCGCCGACGAGATGACGACCGAGCTCGAGGTGGACGGCCGTCGCCTGCGGCTTGGAGCCCACCCCGTGGGAATCAATGTGGAGGCCATCGAGGAGATCATCCAGAAGCCCCGCGTTCGCGAGACGATCGATCGAATTCGCTCCGCACTGGGAGAGCGCACGAGCATCCTCTCCATTGAGCGGCTCGACTACGTAAAGGGTCCGCTCGAAAAGCTCAACGCCTTCGAGCGGCTTCTCGAGAACCATCCCGAGCTCCACGGCAAGATCGTCCTTTTCACGGTGTGCACGCCGCCCGCCCCGGGTATGCGGGTGTATCGGAGCACGCGGGAGCGCGTCGACCAGGCGGTGGGGAGGATCAACGGGCGCTTCGCCCAGCTCGACTGGACGCCCGTCCGCTACTTCTATCGATCACTTCCGTACGAGGACGTCATCGCCCACTATGCCGTTTCCGACGTGGCCTGGATCACCCCGCTCCGTGACGGGCTCAACATGGTGGCGAAGGAGTACATCGCCGCGAAGCACGCATACGACGAGGGTGCCGGTACGCTGGTCCTGTCGGAATTTGCCGGAGCCGCGGCGGAGCTGCACGGGGCTCTGCTCACCAACCCGTACGATACGGACCGCATGGCCAGGGATCTCTACGACGCTCTGGCCATGCCGGAGGAGGCTCGGCGGGAACGTATGGCAGTGATGTACGACATCGTACACGCCAACAACATTTCCTACTGGGGATACGAATTCCTCGCATCCGTGGAGGGGCGTCTCTGACCCGGGCGCAACGGAGCCCGACTTCCGATTGCTATGGAAAGAGAAGAGGGGGCCCGGCATTCGCCAGACCCCCTCTTTTCTTTCGCTCCTGCGGCGAGGTCAGTCGACGACCTCGAGGGTACCCACCATGCCCATGGGAACGTGCGGATCGCACTGGAAGAA
>SKRI01000125.1 GCA_007118565.1 Gemmatimonadota bacterium
CGGGCTCCAGTCGAAGGCCTGCAGCGTGAGGCCGGTCCCCTCGGTCATCCGCGTGGCCTCGCCGCTCGCCACGTCCAGCACCCAGAGGTGCGTGTACGCGCCGGGATCGTCCTCGATGCGCACGTCCCGTCCGCGCTCCTGCGCCTCACGCACCTCCTCGGCGTCCTCGTCCCGGGCCAGAAAGACGATGCGTCGGCCGTCGGGGGACCAGGCGAAGGACTGGATCGACGAGGGGTGACCGTAGAGGTGCTCCGGCTCGCCGCCGAAGGCGGACATCCGGTAAAGCGCGCGCCCGCTCCCTGTGGCGCCCTCCGGCGCCGGCCGATCGGAGAGGAAGGCGAAGTCGTGGCCGTCCGGGTGCCAGCGGGGGCTCACGTCGTTCCGACCCGCGCGGGTGAGGCGGATGGGTGACCCGACCCCGGTGCGCGCGACCCAGATGTCGGCCCGCGTCTCGTTGGCCTCCAGCTCGCTCTCCCGGAGCACGTAGAGGAGGTGTGTCCCGCCGGGGGAGAGGTCGAGGTCGGAGATCGAGCCCACCTCGAAGAGGCTCTCCATAGTGGGGTTTGCCGGCTCCTGCGCCGCGAGGAAGGTCGCGGTCAGGAGGAGCAACGCAAGGACCGGGAGAGGGAGCTGCTGGATCGTGCGCATAGCGATGGCTTCGGTGTTCGGGTCGAACCGGCAACATAGCCACCAGAAACCGCCCGTGCCTCCCCACCCGTTCCGAACGGATCTTGCATCGCCTCCGGTCCGGTGCAGTGACCTCCACCGAACCCCGGAGGATGCATGATCCGCAAGTTGCCCGAGTCCCGGGACGAGCTGCTCGCCTACGAGGCAGCCGGCAAACTATCGGAGGAGGAGAACCAGCAGGTCCTGGATGAGCTTCGCGATGCCATCTCCCGACACGGCAGGGTCCGCCTCTTCGTGCGGCTTCCCGAGATGGCACGGCCCGAGCTCGCGTCCCTCGACGACCGCCTCCGGTTCTGGAAGGACCACCGTCACGACATCGACCGGTACGCCGTGGTGGCCGACAGCCGTGCTCTGAAGGTGCTGGTCAAGCTGGGCGCGCTCCTCACCCGCGCGGACGTACGCCACTTTCCCCTCGAAGAGGAAGCAGAGGCCTGGGGCTGGCTCAGGTCTTGATCGGCTCGATTGTCGCAGCCGGAACTCGGCATCACCAAAATGCCCGCTCGACCTTCGCACCTGTAGGTGTCGCGGGTCGATCCAGGACTGCGCCCGGGCAGCTTCGGCCGGGGTAACAAGGGGATAGGGCGCCTGCGTTGCCCCGCCTGGTCATTACCCGCTTCTGCAACGCTCGTCGATTGGAGGTTCCCAGGGCCGGGAGAATTGGCTCGGCTGCCTCTCCGCCAAGTAATCTGTGGGGTCCGCGAATCCTGCACACGACCTTTGCTCCTCTCGCCCTCTCGCGGAAAGCAGATGTGCCGGGCAGAGGCAACGAGGGAATCCCGACATCCTCTACGCACCTGTCGAGCGATCTTTCGGGAGCAGAGGGAGCGCCACATGAAAGGCCGTCCACTTGCCGCAGTTCTGCGGGACGTCCGATCACTTCCTTCCATCGGGCATCGGCGAGGAGCACGCAAATGGACACTAACTGGGTACGCTGGTTCGACGATCTCACCCTCGATGATCTGGCGATCGTCGGCGGAAAGAACGCCTCGCTGGGCGAGCTGCGGCGGGAGCTGACGCCGCTGGGCGTCCGCGTTCCCAACGGTTTCGCTACCACGGCGCATGCCTATCACGCCTTCCTCGACACCGGCGACGTGCGGCGCGAGGTGGACGCCGCCCTCGAGGGTCTGGACGTCCGTGACCTGGAGCGGCTGCGGGAGGCAGGACGACGGGCCAGGACCGCCATCGTCGGCAGCGAGCTCCCACCGCAGCTCGCGGAGGCGGTGCTCGAGGCGTACGCTGCGCTCGAGGCCGAGTACGGATCCGGCTGCGATGTGGCGGTCCGCAGCAGCGCAACTGCCGAGGACCTGCCCGAGGCGAGCTTCGCGGGCCAGCAGGAGACCTACCTCAACGTGCGCGGGGAGCGGGCGCTCCTCGACGCGGTGCGCCGCTGCATCGCCTCCCTGTTCACGGACCGTGCACTCGTCTACCGGGCCGACCGGGGCTTCGACCACCGCCAGGTGGCGCTCTCGGTGGGGGTCCAGAAGATGGTGCGGTCCGACCTGTCCGGGGCGGGCGTGATGTTCTCGCTCGATACGGAGAGCGGCTTCCGTGACGTGGTGCTGATCAATGCCGCCTGGGGACTCGGCGAGAGCGTGGTGCAGGGGACGGTGAACCCGGACGAATACTACGTCTTCAAGCCCACCCTCTCCGAAGGGTTCCGTCCGATCCTGCAGCGGTCGGCCGGATCCAAGGAGTTCAAGCTCGTCTACGAGGAGGGGGGCTCACGACTCGTTCGCAGCGTGTCCGTGCCGGAGGAGGAGCGCAGCCGCTTCGTTCTCGATGAGGACGAAATCCTGACGCTCGCCCAGTGGGCCGTGCTGGTGGAGGACCACTATGCACGCCGCCGCGGCGCCGACTCGCCCATGGACATGGAGTGGGCGAAGGACGGCCGCACCGGCGAGCTCTTTCTCCTGCAGGCGCGGCCGGAGACGGTGCACGCACGGCGCGATGCGCTAGCGCTGGAGCGCTATCGCCTCGTCGGTGAGGGGAAGGTGATCGCCTCCGGCCGGGCGGTCGGGGAGCGCATCGCGAGCGGGACCGCGAGGGTGGTCCGGTCGGTCGCCGACCTGGGCCAGCTGGAGCAGGGCGAGGTGCTGGTCACCGAGATGACCGATCCGGACTGGGAGCCGGTGATGCAGCGGGCTGCGGCCATCGTCACCGATCGTGGCGGCCGCACCTGCCACGCGGCCATCGTGAGCCGGGAGCTGGGGCTTCCCGCCGTGGTGGGCACCGGAGATGGCACCTCCCGCATTCCGGACGGGGAGCCAGTCACCGTCTCCTGCGCCGAGGGCGACGAGGGGAAGATCTACGAGGGCACGCTGGAGATCCAGATCGACCGCACCGACCTCGGGAAGCTGGAGCGGCCGCGCACCTCCGTCATGCTCAACGTCGGCAACCCCGGGGAGGCCTTCTCGCTCTCCTTCCTCCCTAACGACGGCGTGGGGCTCGCGCGGCTCGAATTCATCATCAGCTCCCACATCCGGGTCCACCCCATGGCGCTCCTGCACCCGGAGCGCATCGCCAGTCGGCGGGAGCGGCGGGAGATCGAGGTGCTCGTGCAGGAGTGGCCGGACCCGTCCTCCTACTTCGTAGACCGGCTCGCAGAGGGAGTGGGCACCATAGCCGCCGCCTTCTGGCCCAAGGACGTCATCGTCCGCCTCTCCGACTTCAAGTCGAATGAATACGCCGGCCTCCTCGGGGGCAGCGCCTTCGAGCCGGCCGAGGAGAACCCGATGATCGGCTTCCGCGGCGCCTCTCGCTACTACGACGATCGCTACCGGGACGGCTTCGAGCTGGAGTGCCGGGCCATGCGCAAGGTGCGCGACGTGATGGGGCTGCGGAACGTCAAGCTGATGGTGCCGTTCTGCCGCACCGTGGAGGAGGGGGAGAGGGTGATCGGGGAGATGGAGCGACATGGGCTGGTCCGGGGTGAGAACGGCCTGGAGGTCTACGTGATGTGCGAGATCCCCAGCAACGTGATCCTCGCCGATCGCTTCGCGGAGGTGTTCGACGGGTTCTCCATCGGCAGCAACGACCTCACGCAGCTGGTGTTGGGGGTGGATCGCGACTCGGCACTGGTCGCCCGGCTGTTCGACGAGCGGGACGAGGCGGTGATGAGGATGATCGCTCAGGTCATCGAGAGCGCCCGCCGGCACGGCCGCAAGATCGGGATCTGTGGCCAGGCGCCGAGCGACTACCCGGAGTTCGCCCGCTTCCTGGTGGAGCAGGGCATCGACAGCATCTCCGTCACCGCAGACGTGGTCCTGCAGACCACGCTCGACGTGCTGGAGCACGAGCGGGGTGGGGAGGGTGGCGCCGAGGCCGGATCACGCCGCGAAGGAAAGGCGGTTCGCGGGACCGCGTAAGAGGCAAGAGCGGAACCGCCCGTGGGATCTCCGATAACGACCAGACATGGAGAGAGTGCCATGAGGACAGGGCTTCCAGTGCACGAGATACGCCGTCCCGGTTGGCCCCCCCGGGAGGGTCGGTATCTGCGGACAGGCGCCGAGCGATTGTGCGGACTTCGCCAGCTTCAATGTCCGCAGGGGATCCATCGGTCGAATGGTGAATGGGACGGATGGGACAGCCACCGCGCCCCTGTAACATTGACCTCAACCAGATCCTAAGATGAAAGGAAAAGTTGCGCTGATCACGGGAGCGGCGGCGGGAATCGGCCGGGCAACGGCAATCGCATTCGCGCAAAAGGGTGCGCGGGTTGTGGTTTCCGACGTGAACGCGGCCGGAGGGAAGGAGACGGTCGATCTGATCGAGGAGGGAGGCGGAACCGCGATGTTCCTCCGCGCCGACGTGGCGGATGCGGAGAGCGTCGCCGCCCTCGTCTCTGGCACCGTCGATGCCTTCGGCGGTCTCGACTTTGCCTTCAACAACGCGGGGATCGAGGGGGAGGCTGCTTCCACGACCGAGTGCTCCGGGGAGAACTGGGACCGGGTGATCGCCATCAACCTAACCGGGGTTTGGTTGTGCATGAAGCACGAGATCCCGGTCATGCTGGAACGGGGGGGAGGCGTGATCGTGAACTGCGCTTCGATCGCGGGGGTGGTTGGCTACGCTACGATGCCTGCCTACACCGCGAGCAAGCACGGAGTCATCGGCCTCACCCGCACCGCCGCGCTCGAGTACGCGAAGCAGAACATTCGCGTCAACGCGATCTGCCCGGGCGTCATCGAGACGGAGATGATCGAGCGATTCACGCACGGAGACCCGGAGCGGCGATCAGAGCTCCGGGAAGGCGTGCCGGTCGGCCGGCTGGGACGCTCGGAGGAGATCGCGAGCGCGGTGCTCTGGCTGTGCGCCGACGACTCCGCGTTCGTCACCGGGCACCCACTGGTGATCGACGGCGGGCACGTCGCCGGATAAGGCGCGGCCCCTATGGGCTCCGTTTCCTTCCTGGGCGCCGCGGGAACGGTAACCGGCTCACGCTTTCTGGTGGAGACGGGGGAGCGAAAGCTCCTCGTCGACTGCGGTCTCTTCCAGGGCTTGAAGGCGCTGAGGCTGCGTAACCGTGAGCCCTTTCCCGTTACGCCGGCTCGGATCGACGCCGTCGTCCTGACGCACGCGCACATCGATCACAGCGGCTATCTGCCCGTCCTCGTCCGGGACGGTTTCACCGGCCCGATCTGGAGCACGGAGGCGACGGAGGCGCTCTGCGCGGTTCTCCTCCCCGACTGCGGCAAGATCCAGGAGGAGGAGGCCGCCGCCGCGAATCGCAAGGGGTACAGCAGGCACCGCCCGGCGCTCCCTCTGTTCACGATGGAGGAAGCCGACCGCTCTCTCCACTCCTTTTCGCCCTGGGACTTCCACCGCCCCTTCGCTCCCATTCCCGACACCGAAGCCGAGTTTCGGATGGCGGGGCACATCCCGGGAGCGGCCATGCTGCATCTGCATATGGAAGGGGCATCTCTCCTCTTCTCGGGAGACGTCGGCCGCGCAGTCGATCCGCTTCTTCCCGCTCCCGAAGACCCTCCCGCAGCGGATATCGTGGTGATGGAATCGACCTACGGCGCACGGCGTCATTCGCGGGAGGATCCCGCAGAGGTGCTGGGGGAGATCATCAGGAGGACGGTCGGGCGCGGCGGCTCGGTCGTGGTTCCCGCATTTGCGGTCGGTCGGACGCAGCAGCTGCTGTACCATCTCGACCGCCTCCGGCAGACGGAGGCAATCCCGCCGGTCCCGATCTTCCTCGACAGCCCCATGGCGGAAAAAGCGACCCGGATCCTCTTCGACCGACCGGAGGCGCACGGGCTGTCGAGGGCCGAAGCGAAGCGTGTCGCGTCGGTGGCGGAGGTCGTCGGAAGCGTGGATGACTCGAAGCGCGTGACCCGAATGCGCGGCTCGCGCGTGATCGTATCCGCAAGCGGTATGGCGGCGGGCGGGCGCGTCCTGCACCATCTGAAATCGCTCCTTCCCGACCACAGGAATACGGTTCTCCTGTGCGGATTCCAGGCGCAAGGCACCCGCGGGGCTGACCTCCGCGACGGCGTGGAGAGCGTGAAGATCCATGGCCGACACGTTCCGGTGCGCGCTGAAGTGGAGTCGATCGACAGCCTGTCGGCCCATGCGGACGCCGACGAGCTCCTGGCCTGGCTTGGCAGGATGCCGGCGGCGCCTCGCGAGGTGATTCTCACGCATGGTGAGCCGGCTGCCGCGGAAGCGTTGCGCGCCCGGATCGAAGGCACGCTCGGCTGGCCATGCCGGGCGGCGCGACACATGGAGCGCATCGACATCGGGATGCTGTTGGGGACCGTGTAGCAAAATCCTCCCGCTCAGGCCCCGCGGGTCACGGGAAGCCGTGCCGTTGGTAGAGGTCGTGGCGGAAGTGGGTCACGCCGGCTGCGTCCGTCCAGGCGGTGAGGTACACGAGGTGGATCGGCACGGCCTGACGGATGCTCACCCACTTCTCGCGGTTTTCCGCCACCACCTCATCGATGCGCGCCCGGCTCCATGCCGGTTCCCGTGCCAGGATCCACTCGGCGAGGTCGAGGGCATCTTCGATACGCACACAAGCCGAGCTGAATGCGCGCGATGCGCGCTCGAAAAGCTGCTGATCGGGGGTGTCGTGCAGGAACACGTTGTGGTCGTTGGGAAAGAAGATCTTCACCCGACCCATGGGGTTCCTCCCTCCAGGCTCCTGGCGGATGAGGATTGTGCGGGGAGAGACGGTGGCCCAGTCGACAGCCGCCGGGTTCAGCTCCCGGCCCGATTCCCGAGAGAAGACACGCATCCGATTTCTTGCCAGATAGCCGCGGTCGCGCCGGATCTCGGGAATCACGTCGAGCCGCGCGATACCCGGCGGAACGTTCCAGTAGGGACTCAGCGCGACCGCATCGATCCGAGACGAAAGTATTGTTGTCGGCCGGTCCGTGCGCCCCACCACCGCCCGCAGCCGGAGGACCGACCTGTCGGTCTCCAGGGCCTCCACCTCGAAGGCGGGGATGTTGACCAGCACCGAGCGCGTTCCGAGATCGGCGGGTAGTGCTGTCCAGTCTCTGATGGACGCCTCGAGCTGCCGGACGCGTGTCCCCACCGGCACGTCGAGCGCCCGCCGCGTGGCCGGTCCCACGATCCCGTCGACGTCAAGGCCGTGACGTCGCTGAAAATGGCGCGCCGCCGATTCCAGTCGGTCATCGAAAACGAAAGACCTGTCGGATGTGGAGGTCAGGTCACCGGAGCGTTCGAGCCGCACGCGGAGATCGATGACCTCCTGCCCTTCCGAGCCAAGCCGAAGTGCCTCTCCCGGACCCAGCGTTCCCCATCCGCCGGCTTCCATCAGACGTCGATGCTGCCCGAGCGCCTGGCGCAGGGCGGCGAGTCGGGCCGCGTGCAGGGATTCGCCCTTCTGCACGTCCGTCGGGACGGGTTCCGTCAAGCCGGGAGGTTCCGCGCCCGACGGCGGCTGCGCCATGGCCGGCATCTGCGCAAAAAACAGCAGTGCGAAGACCCAGCGTGGAAGCGCGCGGAGCGTCGAGGCGGTGAGGGTGCGAGGACGGCTCATCAGAATCTTCGCCGTGGAGATCAGCCGGGAGTGCTCGTGCTTCTACGCACGAGAAATATCGCGTACCGAGAAAACCTTCGGTGTCAGGAGATCTCGGTGTCCGGTCGTGGTGAACTGCGGATGCGGTCGACCGCCTGCAAAAGAAGA
This sequence comes from Gemmatimonadota bacterium, assembly GCA_007118565.1. Taxonomy (GTDB): domain Bacteria; phylum Gemmatimonadota; class Gemmatimonadetes; order Longimicrobiales; family Longimicrobiaceae; genus SKRI01. The sequence goes on from SKRI01000125.1 coordinate 7,847, forward strand.
TGGCGAGGAGCCGGCGTGGGGGGGGATCCCGTGCGCACGAGCGTCCGGCACGCTGCAGCCGGGAGGGTAGTTTTCTTGCGTCCCGAGGTGAGGGTCGGGTCCCGCGCAGAACTCGGCGTCGGGCACCGGGCAACCCCCGGCCTCGGGAAACGACCCGAGGAGGGCGGTCGCCTGTGCGGTGGTCTCCTCACGTTCCAGGCGAAGGAGCATGGACGAGCGAATCGTGGTCGCAATCGACAACAGGCAGCGAGCCGCCGGCGCCCTGCGCGCGGCGCGCTGGCTGAGTGAGCGAACCGGCGTCCAGGTGGAGGTTCTGGCGGTCTATCAGCACTCCGACCTCTACGCTTACGGCTATCAGGATCCCCTCGATGCCAATCCGCCCCAGGCAACTTCGGTTCGCATCGAAGCGCTCCGAAGCAAGGCGCAGGCGGAATTGGCCGCCGTAGGTGGAGGGGCGGCCGACTGGCCGCTGACCGTCCAGATCGGGCGTGTCGTCGCGCCCGCGATCGCCCGATTCGCCGGAGCGAAGGATGCAGCTCTGATCCTCATGGGGATCCGTCAGCCGCAGCCGGTGGAGCGGTGGCTCGGAAGGCAGGAATTGCTGCGGGTAGTGCACCTCTCCCACATCCCGGTGCTCGCCGTTCCGGGAGACTTCGATGCTCTGCCACGCCAGGCGATCATCGCGATCGATTTCAGCGCCTTCAGCCGGAGAGCCGCTCACCAGGTAGTGAGGTGGCTGGCCCCCGGGGCGCACGTGCACCTGGTCCACACGGTGCCGAACGTTCCCGGCGGTGAAATCGAGTTCGAGGACGTGTTCCCGATGGACGCATACCGGGCGTGGGCCACGCGACGGCTGAACGAGTTGGCTGCCGAGCTCGAGAAGGTAGCCGACGTCGCCATGCAAGTTCACGTGCATGCTGGAGATCCCGCCCGGGTGATCGTGCGACTGGCGGACGAGATCAGTGCGGATCTCATCGCCATGGGAAGCCATGGAGCCGGCTTCTTCGGACGTCTGGTCATGGGAAGCGTCTCCGGCAAGCTGATGCACGCCGCACGGTGCTCCCTGTTCATCGCTCCGCCCGAGCGACCGACGGAGGAACTTCTCGAGCTGGACCCGCAGGGGGTCCTCAAGGAGATCAAGGACGCGGAGGAGGATTGGCGCTCCGGCGCTCCAGGCACGGAATCGTAGCCAATCGAGCGATCGGATTCAAACGGCTTCGGTGCGGCCCGCCAGGTACCCGACCGCGCCGTTGAGCGTGTTGAGCTGTGGGGCGTCGGATTCCGGAATCTCCACCTTCAGCTCCTGCCCTACGGCAATCATCAGATTGAAACAGTCCATGGAGTCGAGATCGGCCTGTTCTCGGAGGTCCTGGTCCGGGTCGAGTGCATCCGGATCCACCTCGGGCGCGATTCGGCGCAGCGCTCCGATCACAGTCTCCCGTATCTGGTCCTCGGTCATAGCGCCTCCGGCGTCTGGAGAATTCGATCGATGGCTGATAGAAACAGTCCCCCTCGATGCCCGTCGCTGACCCGGTGATCGGCGGCGAGGGTGGCAGTGAGCACCGGACGGGCGCCCACCATTCCCCCCTCCGCCCACGGCTCCTCAGTGATCCGGCCGAAGCCGACGATGGCCACCTGCGGCGGATAGATCACCCCGAAGACGCTCTCCACGCCTCGCTCGCCAAGGTTGGTGACGGTGATGGTCGCCGAGGTCAGCTCCGATCCGCGCAGCCCACCCGAGCGCGCTCGCTGTACAAGGTCGGTGAGTGCACGCATCAGCGTACCCACCTCCATCCCGCCCGCATCCAGGATGGCGGGTGCCACGATCCCCCCCTCCCGGAGGAAGACCACCACGCCGAGGTGCACCGCCTCACCCGGGCGGAACCCGTCCCCCTCCCAGAAGCCGTTCAGCTCGGGATAGTCGCCCAGCGCGAGCGCGGTGGCGCGCAGGAGGAGGGCGGCGGGGAGGATCCGCTCCGCCATCGAGCGCTCGCGATTCTCCGCCTCGAGCCAGGCAAGCGCCCTCGCCATGTCGATTCGGGTGCTCAGGTAGTAGTGGGGAATCTCCCGCTTCGAGCGTGAGACTGCGGCGGCGATTGCCTCCCGCATGGCGCGCTGTCTATCAGATCCCCCAGAGCGTCCTTCGCCCGGGGCCGGCTCGGGGGCCGACGGCACGCTCGGTGGAAGCGGCGGATGGGAGATTCCGGCAGCCAGCTCCACATCCTCCCGGGTAATGGCCCCATCCGGACCGGTTCCCTGCACGCCGCTGAGGTCGACGCCAAGCGCCGCCGCCGCGCGACCGGCCACGGGAGTGACGATAAGGGGGCGGGACGGCGCAGCGTGGCGCTCGGTGGCAGCATCACGCGGCGATGCCGGCGCTCCGGCGGGTGCGGTTGCCGCCTCGACATCCGCGCGCACGATCGCGCCGTCCGGACCCGAGCCATGCAGGCCGGCCAGATCGATTCCCCGTTCCGTCGCCAGCGCCCGGGCCGCCGGGGATGCCCGGAGCCGAAACGGTGGAGGACCCGGGGGCGCCCCGGGCTCTGCCGGAGCCCGTTCTGCGGCGATCTCCTCCTTTTCCTCCTTCTCCTCCTTCTCCTCCTTCTCCTCCTTCTCCTCCTTCTCCTCCTTCTCCTCCGGAGCCTCCGGACGGACCTCCGCGGGCGCGGCGTCGCCTACCGCCTCCTCCTCGACTTCGGTGGGCTCGCGCGCGTCGTCGGCCGGGGCGGGCGCGGCTCCTTCTGCCCGCACCCGGGCCAGTACGGTGCCCACCGGCACCCGCGATCCCGGTTCGACGAGCAGCTCCTCGATGACGCCGCTCTCGAAGATCTCGACCTCGATGGCGGCCTTCTCCGTGTCCACGACCGCCACGACCTGGCCGCGCTCCACCTGGTCGCCGGGCACGACTCGCCATTCCAGGACGGTGCCGTGCGCCATGTCGGCGCCAAGCGACGGCATGCGGAAGTCACTCACCGCCGTCGGGCGCCGGCGGTGACGCGGGAGGTGCCCGCACGTCTCCGATCGGGCGCTGACGCATCGTATGATGGCTTCCGCAAGCATGACGTTGCGCCGGTTGGGAAAGAGATCATACTCCTGTTCGATCCGGCCGGGCGGGAAGGTGTGGGGATCATATTCCTCGTCGTGTGTGGTGACGTTGTCCGCCGGACTCAGGGCCTGCTACCGACCACCTCCCTCGCGGCGGCCACGACGTCCGCGACCTGCGGCAGCGCCGCGTCCTCCATGTGCTTCGCGTATGGCATGGGCACCTCCGCGCTGCAGACCCGGGCGATCGGTGCGTCCAGCTCGAAGAACGCCCCTTCCACGATGCGCGCGCTGATCTCGGCTGAAATGCTCCCAGTTCGCCATCCCTCATCTATGACCACCGCACGACGGGTTTTCCGCACCGAGGCGAGGATCGTCTCCGTGTCCAGGGGCCGGAGCGATCGCAGGTCGATCACCTCCGCCGCGATTCCTGACCCGGCGAGCTCGTCGGCCGCAGCCAGCGTGGTGGGAAGCGTGCCGCCATAGGTGACGAGGGTGATGTCGTCCCCCTCGCGCCGGACCCCGGCCGAGGTGAGATCGACAGGAGGAGCGTCACCGTCCAGCTCACTCTCCATGTTGTAGAGGCTGCCGTGCTCGAAGATGATCACGGGGTCCGGGTCCTCCAGCGCGGGCCCAAGCATTCCCCGAGCGTCCTCCAGGGTGGCGGGCGCCAGTACCCGGATCCCCGGAATGTGGGCGTACCATCCCTCCAGAGAGTGGGAGTGCTGCGCGGCGAGCTGCCGCCCGCCCCCGGTCGTCATCCGAATCACCAGCGGCACGTTGATCTGCCCGCCCGACATGTGCAGAAGCGTCGCGGCGTTGTTCATGATCTGGTCGAGCGCCAGCAGGCTGAAGTTCACCGTCATCACCTCCACGATCGGCCGCATGCCGCCGATCGCGGCTCCGATCCCTGCCCCCACGAACCCCCCCTCCGAGAGCGGCGTATCCCTGATCCGCTCCTCGCCGAACTCCTCCAAAAGTCCGCGGCTTACGCCGAAGGTGCCGCCATAGCGACCTACGTCTTCCCCCATCAGGAAGACCCGCTCGTCCCGCTGCAGCGCCTCCCTGATCGCCTCCCGCATCGCCTCCCGGTAGGTCGTGGTGCGGGTCTCGACGGCCTCGGTCATGACGCCGCCTCCTCGCTGTGGACGAAGCGGGTGAGCTCCTCCACCGGCTCCAGGGTGCCCGCCTCCGCGAACGCAATGGCGTCGTCGACCTCCGCGGTGACCTCCTCCTCGAGCTGCTCCATCTGACCCGCCTCCAAAGCCCCCTCCGCCTCCATCCGGATGGCGAGCATGGAGATCGGATCCCGCTCCTTCCACTGGTCGATCTCCTCGCGGGTCCGGTAGAGGTCGGGGTCGTACATGGAGTGCGCGCGGAAGCGGTAGGTCTGCAACTCGAGAAATACCGGGCCGTGTCCTTCTCGCACGGCGAGCACCGCCGCCCGGGAAGCCTCCTCGACGGCGAGCACGTCCATGCCGTCCACGGCGTACGCGGCCATGCCGTAGCTCGCCGCCTTGAGCGCCAGGTCGGTCTGTGCCTGGTGGCGGTGGAGCGCGGTCCCCATCGCGTACAGGTTGTTCTCGCAGCAGAAGAGCACGGGCACCTTCCACAGCGCCGCCAGGTTCATGGACTCATGGAAGACGCCCTCGGCCACGGCGCCGTCCCCGAAGAAGCAAGCGGTCACCTGGCTGCGTCCCTGCATGCGGTCGGCGAGGGCCAGCCCCACGGCCAGGGGGATGCCACCACCCACGATCGCGTTGCCGCCGTAGAAGCGCAGTTCGGCGTCGAAGAGGTGCATCGAGCCGCCGCGACCGCGGCTGCACCCCTCGACCCGCCCGAACATCTCCGCCATGATGCTACGGGCGCTCATTCCGCGGGCCAGCGCCTGCCCGTGCTCACGGTAGGTGGCCACGACGGCATCCTCGGGCTCCAGCGCCTGCATCACCCCCACCCCCACCGCCTCCTCGCCGATGTACAGGTGCAGGAAGCCGCGGATCTTCTCCGCGCTGTAGAGCTCCACGCAGCGCTCCTCGAAGCGCCGGATGCGCAGCATCTCCCGGAGGAGATTGAGCGCGTGGTCGCGCGCCGGGAGCGGGTGGTGCGCGCCGGACGCTGCGCCCCGGTCGCCTGCCTCGACGGTCGGTGCGGTCACGCGTCGTCCTCCAGCGTGGAGGTGTCGCCTTCCGGGAGCCCCAGCTCCCGAGCCTTCAGCAGGCGGCGCATGATTTTGCCCGCCCGGTTCTTGGGCACGCTCTTTACGAAGTCGATTTCCTTTGGGGCCACCGCTGCGCCCAGCCGCTTTCGCGCGAATCCAAGGAGCTCCAGGCGGAGATCTTCCCCGGGTTGTTGGCCCGGCTTGAGAGCAATGAAGGCCTTGACCACCTCGCCGACGACGGCGTCTGGCTTGCCGATCACCCCCACCTCCGCCACTGCTGGGTGCTCCATCAACGCACTTTCGACCTCGAACGGACCGACCAGGTGGCCTGCGGACTTGATCACGTCGTCGGCGCGGCCGACGAACCAGAAGTACCCGTCCGCATCCCGGCGGGCGAGATCGCCGGTGAGATACCAATCACCTGCGAAGCACTTCCGGTAGCGCTCCTCGTCGTGCAGGTAGGCACGGAACATCGAGGGCCAGCCGGAGCGCAAGGCGAGCTCCCCCTGGACATCCGGTTCCTCGATGACCTCGAGCGACCCCCCCTCCTCGCTCCGGACGACGGCGGCCTCCACCCCGGGGAGTGGCCGGCCCATGGACCCGGGCCGGATCTCCATGGAGGCGTAGTTGGCGATCATGATCCCACCGGTCTCCGTCTGCCACCAGTTGTCGTGGATCGGCAGGCCGAGCACCTCCTGGCCCCATACCACGGCCTCGGGATTCAGCGGCTCGCCCACGCTGGCGATCAGTCGCAGCCTGGAGAGGTCGAACCGCTTTGGCAGCTCTGGCCCGGCCCGCATCAGCATCCGCACCGCGGTGGGCGCGGTGTACCAGACGGTGACCCCCTGGTCCTGGAGGATCGAGTACCAGCGCTCGGCATCGAACTCGGCCTCGTCCACGATGCAGGTCACCCCGTTGCTGAGCGGGGATATGATCCCGTAGGAGGTGCCGGTCACCCACCCCGGGTCCGCCGTGCACCAGAAGACGTCGTCCGGGTGGAGGTCGAGCGCGAAGCGGCCAGTCACGTGGTGGGCAAGCACCGCCTGATGAACGTGGACCGCTCCCTTCGGAAGCCCGGTGGTGCCGCTGGTGAAGTGGAGCAGCGCGGGAGCTTCCGGATCAGTGAGGGGAATGGTGTAGGCGACGCGCGCCGCCTCCATGAGGGACCCCAGGTTCATCGTTCCCTCGGGGATCGGCTCACCACTCTGCGGTGCGACGAGGAGCACGTGTCTGAGAGAGGAGACCTGGCTGCGGATGGCCTCGACCTTCTTGCGGTAGAGCGCCGGGGTGGTGACGAGGACGGTCGCCTCACCTCGACTCAGCCGCGCCTGGATCGGCTCCGGGCCGAACGCCGAGAAGAGCGGACAGAGGACGCACCGCATCTTCAGCGTCCCGAGCGCGGCGACATAAAGCTCCGGGATGCGGCCGGTGAGGATAAACACCCGGTCCCCTTCCCGCACGCCAAGCTCCCTCAAGACGTTGGCGAACCGGTTGGAGAGCTGGGAGAGCTCGCCGTACGTGAGGTCGCGCGAACTTCCTTTCCTTCCAAGCCAGCGGATGGCGAGATGTTCGGCGCGGAGGCTGGCGGCGTGTCGATCGACTGCTTCGTGAGCGATGTTGAGCCCGCCGGCCGGAAGACCATCCAGCTCCTCCTTCTGCGCCCGCTCCCACGAGAATGAAGAGCACGTCCCATCGTAATCGATCAGGTTCGGCTCGACTGGAGTGCTCGCACGTCCTTTCTGAATCGATTGCAGGGCCATTCGCTCCTCGCGAGGAAAGGGTTCCACTGCGCCACATGAAGGATAGCACAAATGCGGTGGCCCGGTTGTCAGGCAATTATCGGCGTACGCCGTAGGACTGTGGCGGGCCTCGTGGAGTGGGCCAACATCAGCCGATATCCGCACCCCTTCGAGGAGCATTATCCTGAACCGACGTGCGATATCAGGGGAAGTGCACGGACGGATGTGCTGGTTGATGCAATCCAAGCGACCGGACCAAATCCGGGAAAACCTGCGCCAACTCGGGTCCGGACCCGGTGCCTGACGTCAGCAAGTTCTAAAACGACATGTGCTGACCTCCACCCTCCCATCGACAACTCAAGCCGCCCACGGCATCGACCCGACGCGGTTGGCCTCGTACTCGTCGCGAACATGGCTCTGGCTCTCTTCGACCAGTCGGATGGGATGCCCTCCCCGCGGTTGTCACCGCAACGACGGCCTGTATAGGAGTCGCGCTAATTAGGGCGAGCTCGGAGGCGTGTTAAGCAGCCCTCGACAGGCGCGAGGGGGATCGCAGGGGGTGACGCAGGCGATGCCATTGCGCTCGCGCAGGCGGCCGACCACGGCCGGAGAGAGCCTCGCCACGTCCAGGCTATGACGGCTGCGTTAGGGCGCAGACGCGGTACGGGGAGAAATACGGGCCCATCCGCAGAGAGACGCCCCGCACGCCGACGAGCGGCGTGCGGGGCGTGGGGCGAGGCCCTCGCTTCTCCGGGCCCGGATCAGACGAGATCGAACCGGTCCAGGTTCATCACCTTGTCCCAGGCGTCGACGAAGTCACGGACGAACCTCTCCTTTGCATCGTCCGCCCCGTAGACCTCCGAGATGCCCCGGAGTACGGAATTCGACCCGAAGACCAAGTCGACGGCGGTGGCCGTGTGGACGACCTCGCCGCTCGCGCGGTCGACGCCCTCGTAGACGCCATCGTCCGAGGCGGACGGCCGCCACTCCGTGCCCGCGTCCAGAAGGCTCGTGAAGAAGTCGTTGGTCAGCGTGCCGGGCCGGTCCGTGAACACGCCGTGCCGCGATGCCTCGTGGTTGGCGTCCAGCGCCCGCATCCCGCCGACGAGGACGGTCATCTCCTTCACGGTGAGGTCCAGCATGTACGCCCGGTCCACCAGAAGCGTCTCCGGGGAGAGCCGGGCCCCGGGCTCCAGGTAGTTGCGGAAGCCGTCGGCGCGCGGCTCGAGCCACTCGAAGGTCTCGACGTCCGTCTGCTCCTGCGTTGCATCGGTGCGTCCCGGGGCGAAGGGCACCGCGACCTCGATCCCGGCGTCCCGCGCCGCCTGCTCCACGGCCGCGCAGCCGCCGAGCACGATGAGGTCGGCGAGCGAAACGCGCTTCACGTTCGACTGCGCGTCGTTGAACTCGGCCTGCACCTGCTCGAGGCGCTCCAGCACGGGGGCGACGTCGGCGTTGACCGCCCAATCCTTCTGGGGCGCGAGGCGAATGCGCGCCCCGTTAGCCCCTCCACGCTTATCTGTGCCGCGGAAGCTCGCGGCCGATGCCCACGCCGTACGCGCCAGGTCGGGGATGGAGAGCCCCGCGTCGAGGATGGCGCCCTTGAGCGCCGCGACGTCGTCTTCGTCGATTAGCTCGTGGTCGACCTCCGGAACGGGATCCTGCCAGAGCTGTGGCTCCGGGACCCATGGCCCGAGGTAACGGGAGACCGGGCCCATGTCGCGGTGGAGGAGCTTGTACCACGCCTTGGCGAAGGCCTCGGTGAGCTCGTCGGGATTCGCGTGGAATCGCTCCGAGATCTCGCGGTAGACCGGGTCGGTGATGAGCGCGAGGTCCGTGGTGGCCATCATCGGCGCGTGGCGCACACTTTCGCGGTGGGCGTCGGGCACGGCGTCGGCGGAAGCCCCGTTCTTCGGCCGCCACTGCTTGGCTCCGGCCGGGCTGTCGTGCAGCTCCCACTCGTGACCGAAGAGCGTCTCGTAGAAGCTGTGGTCCCATTCGATCGGGGTCGGCGTCCAGGCGCCCTCGAGCCCGCTGGTGATGGCGTCCTCGGCCTTCCCCTTGCCGTGCTCGCTCTTCCACCCGATTCCCATCGAGTGGACGGGGCATCCCTCGGGCTCCGCACCGACCAGCTCCGGATTGCCGGCGCCGTGGGTCTTCCCGAAGGTGTGGCCGCCGGCGATGAGCGCGACGGTCTCCTCATCGTCCATCCCCATGCGCCCGAAGGTGTCGCGGATGTCCTTGGCCGCGGCCATCGGGTCCGGGTTGCCGTTCGGTCCTTCAGGGTTCACGTAGATGAGCCCCATCTGCACCGCGCCGAGCGGCTGCTCGAGCTCACGGTCACCGCTGTACCGCTCGTCGCCGAGCCAGGTGTCCTCCGGCCCCCAGTACATCTCCTCGGGCTGCCAGGTGTCTTCGCGCCCGAAGCCGAATCCGAAGGTTTCGAAGCCCATCGACTGCATGGCGACGTCGCCCGCGAACACGAGGAGGTCGGCCCAGGAGATCCTCCGGCCGTACTTCTGTTTGATGGGCCAGAGCAGGCGTCGCGCCTTGTCCAGGTTCGCGTTGTCGGGCCAACTGTTCAGCGGGGCGAAGCGCTGTGCGCCGTCCCCGCCGCCCCCACGGCCATCGGCCATGCGGTAGGTCCCGGCAGCGTGCCACGACATCCGGATGAAGAGGGGCCCGTAGTGACCGTAGTCGGCTGGCCACCACTCCTGCGTGTCCGTCATCAGGTCGATTAGGTCCTGCCTGAGCGCCTCCACGTCGAGCTTCGCGAACTCCTCCGCGTAGTCGAAATCCTCGCCGAGAGGGTCGGAGGCGGGATCGGTGCGATTCAGCACGGAGAGGTCCGGCTGGTTCGGCCACCAGTCACGGTTTGTCTGCGGTCGCCGGGTTACCTGGGGTTCCGGCGCCTCGATCGCCGGGTTCTCGCTCTCGCTGGTGCTCCGGGTGGCTTCCTTGTCGTGTACGCCGAAATCGTTCGTCACGTCAGTCTCTCGGTTTCACTGTTTCCGTCTTCGAATGGCGGGCCTCTCGCGCGGAGGGTCCGCCCGTACATCCCCACATACTAGTCCTCATTCGGACCAAGTCCAGAGCGTCGAGGCCGTGAAAGCCTCGCGCCGAGGATCATGCTCCTACTCCGCGTCAGGGTCCGCACCGGAAGCCGTAATCTGGTAGACTTCCTCCAGCGTCTGCTCCCCGGAGCGCTCGATCCGCCGCATCCGCCGGCTGAAGTTCGTGGTCGCGATCTCTGCGAAATCTTCCAGGCGGAGATCGAATGGAGCGACCTCGTAGGCGGCGAAGATCTCCTCGACCTTCTCGGAGGTGTAGGCTGTGGCCGGGGAGCGTGAAGGGCGGCCCGAGGGATCAGCGATCCGCAGCGCGCATTCTCGATGGTCAACCCAGCAGACCGTAGCGCCGCCGCTTCTCCCAAAGTGTCTTGCGGGAGATACCGAGGCGGGCGGCGGCCTCCTCCAGCCCGTCCCCGTCCGCCGCAAGGGCGTCCGTGATATAGCGGCGCTCCACCTCCTCCAGAGTGAGACCGCGCTCGATGGCTGGGCCATCCCGGTGAGCCGGTACCGGCGCCTCCGGCGGGCGAACGTAGAGGGGCCCCCTGCGATGGAAGATGATCGCACGCTCCACCGCGTTGCGGAGCTCGCGGACATTGCCAGGCCAAGCGTATTCACGCAGATCCGGAAGGCAGGCGGGGTCGAGCCGTGGCACGGGTCGGACCAGCTCCTCTGCCACCTCCACCACGAACCGCTCGGCCATGTCGGGAACGACCTCTGGCATGCTGCGCAGTGGCGGCATCTCCACCGAGGCCACGTCCAGGCGGTAGAGGAGGTCCTCACGAAAGGTTTTCTGCGTCACCATCTCCCGGAGGTCCTCGTTGGTCGCGGCCACGACGCGGGTTCTCACCGGAATGCCGTCGACCCCACCCACCCGACGAATTTCCCGGCTTTCCAGAAAGGTCAGCAGCTTCGCCTGCAGGTCCAGCGGCAGGGCACCGATCTCGTCGAGCAGGAGCGTGCCTCGCTCGGCTCCCTCGATGAGGCCCCGCTTCATGGCCTTTGCATCGGTAAAAGCGCCCTTCTCGTACCCGAAGAGCTCGCTCTCCAGGAGGTGTCCCGGGAGCGCTGCGCAGTTCACCTCCACGAAGCGACCAGTCGCGCCCGATTCCACATGGACGGCGCGCGCAAGGACGCTCTTCCCCGTGCCCGATTGGCCAGTGATCAGGATGCGGGCGTGGGGGGAACGGGCCACCTGCCGAACGAACTCGCGCACGGAGTCGAGCAGCGGATGGCTTCCGGCAAGGATGCTTTCCACGGTCGCGCGTTTTCGAGCCTGGATTGCGCGCGCCTCCTCCTGGAGCGGTCGCTGGCCGACCGCCCTTTCCACGATGGCGCGCAGCGCGTCCACGTTCAGCGGCTTGGGCAGGAAGTCTGTTGCGCCTGCCTGGATCCCCTCGACCGCCCGCTCGAGGGTCGGGTTGCCGCTCATGATGATGACAGGCAGCGTCGCGTCGAATTCACGGATGCGCCGGAGCAGCTCGATGCCGTCCATCTCCCCCGTCGACAGATCGGTGAGCACCGCATCGACCGGGGTGCGGTAGAGCCGCTCCAGCGCCTCGGCGCCAGAGGTGACGAGATCCACCCGTATCCGGCCGGGGCGGTGGAGATTCGCCATGAGCAGACCCCCGAAGCGGGAATCTTCGTCTACCACAAGGAGATTGATCGGCTCCATTTAGGGGCGCTGCCTGAGGGGGACGGTTCGTTTCGAACCGCGGGCGTGTGGAATCGACTCGCTGAAGAGGTCGAGAAATCCATGCCGGAACGGCAGAAACCCATGCTGGCACACAAAATTACGCGAATTGTTCGGTTGGGCACACGGTGTGCCTTGACGGAGCCTGCCGGCACGATCCAAGTGCCTGGCATTTCTCGAGATAAAGGGATTTACCGATGGGTACCAATAGAATGAAAACCATGACGCTGGCGATCGGCGCGGGCCTCATGCTCCCGATGGCTCTGTCCGCCCAGACGATCTGGGTGGAACGTAATCACGAAGCGACGATCACAGTCGAGGCGGTCAAGCCGTTCTTCGATGCGGCGGGCTCGACCACCGAATCATCCGCCGTTGCGCTCGGCCTCCGCATGCCGGTCTCGCCGAGGATCCTGGTGGCGGCAGAGCTGCCTTACGCAAATTCGGGATGGCGAGCCGGTGAGCACATCACGCGGCAGCACAGCGTCGGCAATCCGTACGTGGGCCTCGAGGCGCGGCCCTGGGACACGAGGCCCCTTCGCCTCGACCTCGGCGTCCGCGTTCCCATGGCTTCGAGTGAGAATCCGCAGGCCACCGGCCTGGGCGTTCTCTCCGACCTGGACCGCATGGAGGCGTTTGCTCCCCAGATGTGGTCGGTGCGCGGTAATGCCGCCTACCAGGTCGCAATGTCGCCGCAGGTCGGCATCGGGATGCACGCAGGACCGCTGGTGACCATCGCCAAGCACCGCGACGGGATGGAGAGCCGGGCCGATCTGTTCGCTGTGTACGGGTCGGAGGTGACCTATCAGCCGAGCCGGCTCCGCCTCGCGGCAGGCGTCGGCGGTCGCTCGCTCGTGACGGAGTCCGACGAGAGCTTCAATAATCGCTCGTTCAACCAGGTGGGCGCAGCGGCCAGCTACCAGTTCGGCCGCGTGCGGCCCGGGCTGCACCTGGCGATGCCGCTCGAGAGCGCCCAGCGCGACATCATGAACTGGTCGCTGGGACTCAATCTCCAGGTCGGCCTCCATTAGGTCCTGAGGTCGGGTGCGGGAG
>SKRI01000280.1 GCA_007118565.1 Gemmatimonadota bacterium
GCGGGAGCGATGCGGGCGCTCCCGCCGACGCTCGCCGTGGCCGGAACCGTGTAGTCCCGCTCCTCGACGCCGGGGAGGGTGTCGATCGCCTCGGCGCGCAGAGTTCCTCCGACAGCGAAGGATCCCGCGACCTTGGCGCGGTCTTCGAAGGTCCAGCTCGCGCCCGCTCCCACCCCGATGCCCGAGTAGCTCCAGCCCCGCTGCTCGGTCGCGGGGCGCAGACCCGATTCCGGGTCGAAGTCACGGGTGAGGGAGCGGGTCAACGATCCAGTGTACCCGTCGATACGCACCCCGACGGAGAGACCCGCCGGAACGCGGTACGCCGCACCCGCCCGGAAGGCGGCGACGCCGCCGTCCGATACGAACCGATCCTCCACCGCTACCGGATCACCGGAAAGGATCAGAGTATCCGCCACCGTGGCGGACCACCGCTGGTCGAGCACCCCCACGTACCCCGCTCCCAGCGCCCATCTCTCTCCGATCGGAAATGCCGCATTGATCTGCGGGAAACGGACCGAGCTCGTGCTCTGATCGATGCCGGCGATGGTGGTCTGGGTCCACTCCGGCTGCAGCGTCACGAGCACGGTGGGCGCGGGAACAGCGCCGATGTCCGCCGGGTTCTCCAGAGAGAGGCCGAATCCGAAGAGCCCGGTTCCCACGCCACCGAGGGCGCGGGCCCGGGCGTCCATCGCATCGACCGGCGCACCGAGGCCGCCGGCGGATAGGAGCGACTGCGCACTCGCATCCGCGACGGGGTAGACGGCCGCGGCCGCGAGGAGACCGGCGGTGGCAAGGCTGCGAAAGATCCGGAAGCGGCTCATGGCAGCGTAGCGTCGGGACGAAGCGAATAGGTGATGCGAAGGCGCGGCTCCGTGGCAAATCGGGCGGCACCGAAGGTGTTGGCGTCGGGCCCGCCGATCAGGGCGAAGTCGGCGATCCGCTCCCCGTCCTCCACGAGCTCGCGGAAGATCCCGGTGATGGGCACGCGCACGAGGGGATCGCCCGCCGAGAAGCGCAGGAGCGGCTGCTGCCGCGAATCCGGAACGATGTTCGGATCGTCCCCGTCGAGAACCACCCCTCCGAGCGGCGCCTGCCGACCGAGCTCCGGCTCGGCGAGCTCGTAGACCTGCAGCCCCTGCCTTCCAACGCCACCGAAGCCGTCCGCGACCGGGTCGCGCTCGAGGAGGAGGGTAACCCGGTTGAGCGCTACCTCCGTGAGCGGTACATCGGGACAGGTAACGCCCGGCGGACACCCTGGAACCATGGTGGGAACGTTCATCCGGAAGTAGACCCGGTTGCCGCGGAGGCCGCCGACCGAGAGGGCATCCCCCGCCGCCTGCTCACGCGGGGGGGTCGCTTCCCACTCCGGGGTGAATACGAAGACGCGAGAGGAGACGGTCGCGGCTCGCGTCAAGACCGTGTCGGGCGTCGACTCCGGGATGATCTCGAGGTTGAGGCCGAGGGTCCCCACCTGCATGCGACCGCTCTCCCCGCGGGGCACGATGACCACACCCGGGAAATCCTCCTCCGCCATCTCCTGGATGGCCAGGGAGTCGAGCGCCCACGCGAGCGTGTCGCTGAAGGCATCGCCCTCGGTGGCCCACTCGGTGGTCGCAAGGCGCCGCCCAAGGGTGCCGCCCGGGTCCTGCCAGGCAGTCCGCTCTCCTGCCGTATCGACCGCCGTCTCCCAGCTCACCGTGCCCCGATCCCAGCTCTGGGCAAGCGACCAGAGCTCGAGGGTCAAGGTACCCTCGGAGGTGGAGCGGTTGATGTCCACCGGGGCCACGAAGGTGCCGCCCGCGTAGCTGAAGACGGTGTCGGTGATCGACTCGTCGTTCGCGGTGTAGGTGACCTGCTCGGGAAACCCTCCCACCCGCGCGAGCGTCCGGGCGTCGAGCCGGCCGTGGAAATCGTTGGCCAAGAGTCCGTAGTCAGCCGCGCGTGGGTCGGTGAAGTCGCCGTAGCGCGCGAGAATCTCGAAGAACTCGCTGGCCGGCAGCTCGACCTGAAGGGTCGTGGGCCGGCCGTCGAGGAAGAAGTCTCCCCCGACCGCGGTCGGCATCTCGTCGGTGCACGAGACGGTCAGCAGCGCGGCGCCCGCGAGGAGTGCGGCGCGAAATCGAAAACGTGATGACATCACGAAGAAGGTCGATGCGTTTCAGCGTGGGCGCGGATCAGTCGTCCGCACCGCGGTGGTAAACCCGGGGAAGCCGGGGCGTGAGACCGGTGAGGATCTCGTAGGAGATGGTGCCGCAGCGGTCTGCTACCTCGTCCAGTTGGATCTCCTCGTCACCGTCCCGTCCGATGAGCGTAACCACGTCCCCCGCTTGCGCGGCCGTGATTCCCGTGAGGTCTACCACCAGAACGTCCATGGAGATCCGTCCGATGATGCGGACGGACCGTCCGCGAACCAGCGCACGGCCTCTGCCGGGCCAGAGCGCACGGGGAACGCCGTCGCCATAGCCGGCGTTCACGGTGCCCCACCGCTCGGCGCGGGATGCGGCGTAGGTGGCACCGTACCCCAAGGTGCTGCCCCGCGGCACCTCGCGGACGAGGGAGATGCGGGCGCGGACGCTCGCCACCGCCTCGGGAGTCACATCACCCCCAACAGACCCGCCGTAGAGGAAGATCCCCGGCCGGACCGCGTCGGCACGATAATCGGGCCTGCGTATCGAGGCCGCGCTGTTGCAGGCGTGGTACAGGAGCGGATCCGAGCCGGTGCGGTCCGCGTCGATCCGCCGGATGATCCGCTGGAAGCGCTCCCACTGCGCGTCGCAGGAGGCGAGATCCGGCTCGTCGGCCGAGTGGAAGTGGGTGAAGCACCCCGCCCAGACCGCCTCTCCGGCCGCGGCCTCCACCTTCCGTGCCCACTCCGGCTCCGCCGCATCGTGGAAGCCCGCGCGGCCCATGCCGGTATCGACCTCCGTGTGGAAGACCGCGCGCCGCCCCGTGCTCCGTGCCGCATCGGCCAGGTCGCGGACCCCGTCGAAGCTGGAGACGGCCACGGTCAGCCGGGCCTCGAGGGCGCGGACCGCCTCCTCCGCCGGAATGGGGGAGAAGACGATCACATCTCCCTTCCACCCCGTGTCCCGGAGCGCCTCCCCCTCCGCGACGGCCGCTACGCCGAAAGCGAGCATCCGGCCCTCCAGCGCCTCGCGGAAGGCCGACGACACCGCTGGAAGACCGAGACCATAGGCGTCGGCTTTCACCATCGGAATCAGCGGCGCGCGCCCCGCGACCTCATGGAGGCGGCGCGTATTGCGGACGAGGGCACCCAGGTCCACGTCGACCCAGGCGCGGGTACGGGAGGGAGTTGACGATGTAAGCACAAGCAGTCTAACATACCCGCACCGTGAAACACGTGCAACCGGAACCACCCCGCCACGACCGCGTCCTCGACCGGGCGATCGACATCGTGGAGTTCCTGCGGGCTGGTTGCCCGTGGGACGCGCGCCAGACCGCGGAATCGCTGCGGCACTACCTGCTGGAGGAGGCTTACGAGGTGGCGGACGCGATCGACCGCCCCGAGCCCGAGTCGCTGCGTGACGAGCTCGGTGACCTCCTCCTGAACGTGGCCTTCCAGATCGTGGTGGCGGAGGAGGGGGAACGCTTCGACCGGTCGGATGTGATGGGCGCGCTGGAAACCAAGATGCGCCGCCGGCATCCGCACCTGTACGGGGACGGTCCGGCCCGGGACTGGGAGGAGATCAAGGCGGAGGAGCACGGACCACCCGCCCCTCCGATCCACCCCGGCGAGGTGACCCCGGGCCCGGACCCGCTCCACCATGCGCACCGGGTGCAGGAGAGCGCCGCCCGGGTCGGCTTCGACTGGCCGGACGCATTTGGGCCACTCGCCAAGGTCGCCGAGGAGCTCGAGGAGGTCAGGGAAGAGCTCGACCGCGGAGCGGGCCCGGGGCTGGAGGAGGAGCTCGGCGACCTGCTCTTTTCCGTGGTGAACCTCACCCGCCTCTGCGGAACACACGCTCCGACCCTGCTGAACGCCGCCACGCGCAAGTTCGTGGACCGGTTCCGGAAGATGGAAGCGCTCGCCACCGAGACCGGGGAGCCGCTGGAAGGACTCGACCTCGATGCCATGGAACGTCTCTGGCAGGGCTCCAAGGGGTGAATCCGCCCGCGGCGCCGGTCATCGCTCCCCACCCGCCCTCCGCATGACGCTGAAAGGCCGGATCATCTCCACCCTCGCGGTGCTCGTCTTCCTCCTCGTGCTCCCCGCGGTCTACGGTGTGTTCGCGCTGAGGGAGCTGAGCAACATCGCCTACCAGCTCCAGACGCGGGACGCGGTCGCCGCGCTCGCGTTGGGGCGGCTGCAGGCGGCCGTGGGAGAGGTCGAGCACTGGCAGCGTATCTACGTGGCCGTCCCCAGCGAGGACCCGGCGCGGAGGGTGGACCGAGGAGTCGACGCTGCGGAGGAGGAGCTGCGCCGACTCGAGCAGGCCGGGTACCGGGAGGCCGCGGCAACCACCCGGGAGCACTGGGACGAGCTGCGTGATGCGGTGGCCACGGAGCGGGAGCTCGTGGAGGAGGGGGCCACGGAGCAGGTGGAGGCCCACCGCGCGGAACGGGTGTCGCCCACGTTCGCCGCCATGCACGAGTCGCTCGACCCGCTCAGCGTTGCCATCGATCGCGGCGGAACCGCGCAGGTCGCCCGTGCCCAGTCGGTGGCGAGCGGAGCGGCCACCACGACGCTCATCGCGCTCCTGATCTCCCTCATCGCGGGTCTCGTGCTGGCCGGCTGGCTGACGCAGACGCTCCTCCGCCCCATTCACGAGCTACAACGGGGGATGGGGGTCGTCTCCGAGGGGAACTTCGAGCCGGACGTGACCGTCCCCAGCCACCGGTCGGACGAGCTCGGAGACCTGGCCCGCTCCTTCAACTCCATGACGGTCCAGCTCGCTGAGCTCGAGCGGCTGAAGGCGGAGTTCATCTCCATCGGCTCTCACGAGCTGAAGACGCCCCTGAGCGTGATCCAGGGGTACGCCAGCCTCCTGCTGGAAGGCCTCTACGGCGAGATCGACGAGGAGCAGCGGGAGGCGCTAAACGCCATCCGGTCCCAGACGACCCGCCTCACGCAGATGGTCCAGCAGCTCCTGGACATCAGCCGCTTCGAGGCGGGGGGGATGCGGATCGACCCGCGCCCGCTCCAGCTCCCGACGTTTCTGAAGGAGATGGCCAGCGGATTCCAGCCACTCGCCCATCAGAACCAGATCGATTTCCGGCTCGACATGGACCCCGACCTCCCGGAGGAGGTCACGGCGGATGCGGAGCGGCTGAACGAGGTGCTCGGCAACCTCCTCTCCAATGCCTTCAAGTTCACCCCTCGCGGCGGCACGATCGACTTCCGCGCCACGCCTCTCGACGACAGCGTCCAGATCGAGGTGGAGGATTCGGGGGTGGGGATCCCCGAGGAGCACCTGGGGAAGATCTTCGAGAAGTTCTACCAGGTGGACAATCCGGCACAGCCGCGCTCGGCCGGATCGGGGCTGGGGCTCGCCATCGCGAAGGAGCTCATCGAGGCTCACGGGGGCACGATCACTGCAGATAGCACGGAGGGAAGCGGCACCCGATTCCGGGTCTCGCTTCCGAGAGAGGCGTCCTCCCGAGGGCAGCCCCCGCACGCCCCAGGACCACCGAAAAATGATCCGTAGATTCTCGCTGACCCTCCTCCTGACGGGCCTGATCGGCAGCGCCTGCGCACCGGGCCCCTCTCCCGCTTTCGGGCCGCCCGGACCCGGAGCCGTCGAGCTCTGGAGCGACGCCCACGAGGCGCTGCGGCTGGGTGATTTCGACGCGGCCGAGAGCCACTTCCGCACCCTCTCCGAGGAGCATCCGGACAACCAGTACGGACGTGAGGCGCTCTTCTACCTGGGCGTCATATCGCTGGATCCGCGCAATCCCGAGTGGGATGCGGAGCCGGTGGTGGAGACGCTCGGTCGGTACCTGGCCGGCGACACGGCCGGAACCCGGGTCAACCGCGCGCCCGAGGCACGGATCGTCTACGAGCTTGCCCGGCAGTTCACCATTCCCGCGGATCAGCGGATCACCTCGCTTCAGCCCGAGACGAGGGTGGTGCGGGCTCCGGCGAACGGGGATCCGCCCCCTCCTCCGCCGGCAGATGCGGACGTGGCGCGGGAAATGGAACGTCTCCGGCAGCAGGTTGCCGAGCGCGACGAGACCATCCGGGCGCAGCAGGCGGAGCTGGAGCGGATCCGGCGGACATTGGTGCCACCGGACGGCGAATCGTAGCGGTTCGGGCAAATTACCCGACCCCGAACATCTCCAGCCGCTCGGCATAGCTCCTCTCGAGCTCGACCCGGAGGCGCGGGGCGCTCCCGAGCTCGGGGTCCCGCTCCACCAGGGTGCGGGCATCCTGCCGCGCGCGATCGAGGAGCGCCGCGTCGCGCTCGATGTCCGCGAAGCGGAAGGCGGGCACCCCCGACTGCCTGGATCCGAGCAGCTCCCCCTGGCCGCGGATGCGCAGATCCGCGCGGGCAATCTCAAATCCGTCGTCGGTCTCCACCATCACCCGCAACCGTTCCCGCTCCCCTCCCGCCGCGGGGATCAGGATGCAGAAGCTCTCCTCTCCCCCCCCGCCCCCCCCCCCCC
>SKRI01000286.1 GCA_007118565.1 Gemmatimonadota bacterium
AGGTGGACGGCGGCAAGGGGGTGGGAGCGCAGAAGAACGGCGTCTACCTCGACTTCCACCACGCCATCCAGCGGCTCGGAAAGGACGCCATCTCCGCCCGGTACGGGAATCTCTTCGAGATGTACGAGAAGATAACCGGGGAGGATCCGTACGAGCGCCCCATGCGCATCTATCCGGCCCCGCACTACACCATGGGCGGGCTCTGGGTGGACTACCACCTGATGAGCACGATCCCGGGGCTCTTCGTGGCGGGTGAGGCCAACTTCTCGGACCACGGGGCCAACCGGCTGGGGGCGAGCGCCCTGATGCAGGGGCTTGCGGACGGGTACTTCGTCATCCCCGCCACGGTGGCCGACTACCTGGCTTCCGAGGGGCGGAGCGAGGTCGGTCCCGACCACGAGGTGGCGCGCGAAACGGAAGCCCAGGTGGACGAGCGGACGCGGAGGATGCTGGAGATCAACGGCTCCCGCACGGTGGACGACTTTCACCGCGAGCTCGGCCGGACGCTCTGGGAGCACTGCGGCATGGCCCGGAGCGCGGAGGGGTTGCAGAAGGCAATCGATATCATCCCCCAGCTTCGTGAGGAGTTCTGGCGAGACGTGCGGGTACCGGGGAGCGCGGCCACTTTCAATCAGTCGCTGGAGAAGGCAGGCCGGGTGGCGGACTTCCTCGAATTCGGTGAGCTGATGTGCCGCGATGCCCTCACGCGCGACGAGTCCTGCGGTGGGCACTACCGGGTGGAGCACACCACGGATGAGGGCGAGGCGAAGCGTGACGACGAGCGCTTCCAGCACGCGGCGGTGTGGGAGCACACGGGCGAGGAGAGCGAGCCCATCCGCCACGAGGAGCAGCTCGAGTTCGAGTATGTCGAGCCGACGCAGAGGAGCTATAAATGAACCTGACCCTGAATGTCTGGCGACAGGAGTCGCCCCGGGAGGACGGTCGCTTCGAGAGGTACGAGGCGAACGACATCTCCCCGGACATGTCTTTCCTCGAGATGCTCGACGTCGTCAACGAGCGGCTGACGGAGAGCGGCGACGACCCGATCGCCTTCGATCACGACTGCCGCGAGGGGATCTGCGGCATGTGCGGCATGATGATCAACGGTCGCGCGCACGGCCCGGTGGACCACACCACGGTCTGCCAGCTCCACATGCGCGTCTTCGAGGACGGGGAGGAGCTCTGGCTGGAGCCGTGGCGCGCGGAAGGATTTCCCATCGTCAAGGATCTCGCGGTCGATCGGCAGGCCTTCGACCGGATCGTGGCCGCCGGTGGGTACATTTCGGTGCGAACGGGACAGGCGCCGGACGCGAGCGCGGTGCTGGTCCCCAAGGAGAACTCCGACCTGGCCTTCGACGCGGCCGCCTGCATAAGCTGTGGCGCCTGCGTTGCCGCCTGCCCCAACGCCTCGGCCATGCTCTTCACCGCGGCCAAGGCGTCACACCTCAACCTGTTACCCCAGGGGCAGCCGGAGCGGGTCAGCCGGACGCAGGGGATGGTGGCGGCCATGGAGGAGGAGCGCTTCGGCCACTGCACGAACCACGGAGCCTGCCAGAACGCCTGCCCCAAAGGGATCAGCGTCGACTACATCGCCATGCTGAACCGGGACCTCTGGAAGGCGGCGAGGCATCGGCCGGGGGACCTGGGCTAGGAAAGGACGAAGACGGAGCAGGCAAGAAGAGGGAGGGGGGCGATGCCCGCGGCATCGTCCCCCTCACGTTTTTAGGATCAACGGCGACTACGCTCCTACGCCAACGCCCGCCCCCTCCACCAGCGGGATCACTTCCTCTGCGAAGCGCTCCATCTCCTCTTGCTGCGGGGAGAACTGCAGGAGGAGGAGGTCCAGCCCGGCGCGCTCGAACTCCAGGATCCGCTCGGCCACCTGCTCCGGGGTGCCAGTGAGGTTGGAGCGGAGCCCCCGGTTGGAGACGGAGTAGTCCTCCAGGCTCACCTGCCGCTCGAGCTTCGTGTTGCCGATCCAGTCCTGGTAGTTGGCGAACCCCTTCGCGCTCTGCCGCACGTCGGTGATGCGCTCGAGCTCCTGCCGCACCTCCGCCTCGGTGGAACGGACCACAGCGTAGCCGGCGGCGCCGAAGGTCATGGGCGGGAGGCCGAGCCCCTCCCGCCGCGCACGCATGTCCTCCACCTTCGGAGCGATGACCTCGGGCGGATCCCCGTGGGTGAGCCAGGCGTCGCACTTCGCCGAAATCACCTCCTTGCCCGCGGGCGATTCTCCCCCCGCGTAGATGGTGGGGCGGGGTCGCTGCATCGGCTTGGGCTCGAGGACGTTCTCCTCCACCGAGTAGTAGCGCCCCTCGTACGAGAAGACTGGCTCCTTCCACACTCCGTCCACCACGTCCAGCCACTCGGCGGTCCTTGCGTATCGGTCGTCGTGCGCATCGAACTCGATCCCGTACTTGCGGGCCTCGGTGGCCCACCAGGCGGAAACCACGTTCAGAGAGAGTCGGCCGTTGCTGATGCGGTCGATGTTGGCCGCCTGCTTGGCGAGGAGGGCCGGCTGATGGAAGATCGGCCGCACCGCCACCATGATCTCGAGCCGTTCGGTCACCGCGGCCAGGGCGGCGGCGGTGGACCAGGCGTCCAGCGAGGGCGCCTCCACGCCCTTGATGTCGTTCAGGTTGAGCTCGGCGATGAGCGTGAGGTCGAAGCCGATCTCCTCGCTCCTGCGCGCGAGCCGGGACACGTACTCCCAGCTCGCCTCCATGTCCTCGTCCTCCACGTTGCGGAGCCATCCGCCGAAGACGGGGAGCCAGTATCCAAAGCGCATCAGGCCGCCTCCTGCGTCGTGAGCGTGGCCTTCTCCGCCTCCGCCACCAGGAAGTCCACCAGCGGTGGCACCGGATCGAAGCCGACCACGTTCGGGGCGTCGGCCACAAAGTTGGAAAGGGCGTTGATGTCGTAGTAGTAGCGCTGTCCATCCCGCGCGTCGATCATGTACTCCACGCCGCCCACCTCGATGCCGGCGGCCGCCATGATCCGCTCCACGTCTGCCACGACCTCCGGCGGCGGCTCGTACCCCTCCACCCGCAGCCCCCGCTCGGCGGCGTCCACTGCGCACACCTGGGCGTCCAGAGCGGCTCCGTCGAGGCGCTGGCAGACGTCAGCCGGGCAGAGGTCGAAGGATTCGCCCGAGCTGTAGACACGAATGGCGTAGAGGAGCTTGCCGTCCAGCACCTCCACGCGCACGATGCGGCTCTCCTCCTGCGGGATGAACTCCTGCACCAGGGCGGTGGAGTCGATGCCCAGCTCCAGCTCGCCCCTTTCGGCCGCGCGCCGCAAGCTTTCCGGGTCATCGAACTTCGTCACCCCCGCGCCGCTCCCACCGATGTTCGGCTTGACCGCCACCGGAAAGCGCAGCCCCTCGGCCGCCTTCGGCGCCTCCGAGGCGTGGTTGACGACCCGCGCCCGCGGGTAGGGGAGGCCGAGCCGGTCGAGGAGAGAGAGCTGGTAGGCCTTGGAGGTTTCGGTGACGAAAGCATCGTAGCCGTTGACCACACGCACCCCCTTCTCCCGCAGGTGCTGCAGATAGGGGAGGGTGTAGAAGATGGCGTTTCCCGTCCCCCTCAGGTAGGCGGAGGGGCTCATCCGGTTGAAGAGGATGCTATACGCGGGCGTCTCCGCCGGGTCGAAGCGGTGGCGACCCGCTTCCAGCCGGACGTGGGGAATGCCTCGGCGCTCCAGCTCGGCGAAGAGCGGCCGGAACCACTCCGGATGCTCGTAGTAGACGGCCAGCGGGCGATCGGCGGTGATGGGCATGTGTGCTGTGGTCAGGGAAACAAAAAAGCCCCGGCCCTCTGGGAGAGGGCCGGGGCTCGATACGAGAGATTGTCTCGTCTTGCTACGCGCTCATGCCACCTGCGCGCACGCCGCCGACCGCCTCCCCGGGGGGAGCGCCATCATCATTCGGCAGCAGTAACAGGCGGACGGGTTCATGAGCATGATGACTCAAGCTATCCGCGGGATGCGGAATCGTCAAACCCCGATTCCGGCGCTCGGAGATAGTATTTCCGAAGAATCTCGAGATGATGCTCGAGGTGACCCGCGTTGACGAACATCGCAGCCCGCGCGGAAAGGGCGCCGCCGTTGGCGGTGCCCACCCGCTGGAGAGCATCGGCGTCCAGTCCCCGGAGAAGGGCGATGGTCGCCTCGCGGACGGAGAGGAGCTCGTCGATCAGCTCCGGCAGCGGGCGCCGGTCGAAAGCTCCGGTCGCGACGTACGCATCGTGATCGAAGCCTTCGAGCGGACCCTCGTCTCCCCGGCCCAGGCGGAGGGCCCGGTAGGCGAAGACGCGCTCGTTGTCGCTCAGGTGGCCCACCACCTCCCGCACGCTCCACTTTCCCGGTGCGTAGCGATGATTCGCCTCCTTCGAGGAGAGGCCGCCGAGGAGGTCGCGAACCGTATCCTTCTGCTCCTGGAGCACGGCCAGGACGTCGTCGCCCGGCACGAGGTCGATGTAGCGCGCGTAGTACGGCGCGTACTCCTCCGGGTCGGGCCGTCCCGCCACCGGACGCCTCACCCGCGCCGCTCGCCGGCGAGGATCGCCTGCACCCGCGCCGAGACCTCCTCCAGGTGATCGCGGGTCATTCCCTCCCGCGTCCGGGCGATGCGCGGGCGCAGCTCCCGGTCGAGCGTGCGGAGCTGCCCTCGCGCGGCCGCGCCCACGTCGGAGTCCTCCTCCTCGGCCATCAGCGCCTCGAGCCGGGAGAGGTGGGCCCGCTGCAGGTTGCGGCGGTAGGCGTCGATGCTGCCGTTCCCCCGCAGCTCGCTCCAGACGGCCTGCCGCACGTCGTGCATGAGCTCGCTCAGGGTGTAGGCGCCGTTCGGCTCGAAGGCCTCAGCCTCCACCACCCGCTCGAGCCGTCCCGGGTGCAGGAGGGCGTCGAGGTGGCGCACCTGG
The DNA here is from genome assembly GCA_007118565.1 of Gemmatimonadota bacterium. GTDB lineage: Bacteria > Gemmatimonadota > Gemmatimonadetes > Longimicrobiales > Longimicrobiaceae > SKRI01. Next base: position 4,920 of record SKRI01000286.1, read on the forward strand.
ATGCCGCGCATGCGGGAGATGGCGCCCGAGGCCTCGATCCGCCGGAGGATCGGCTCGTGGTTCAGCCACTCGGGCGTGGCGAAGGCGTGCTCCGCCAGGAAGCGGACCGCGGCGCGCTGCTGCTCGGGCGCGACCGGCTCGTACACCAGGCCGCTCTGGCTGGTGCTCCTCCGGGTCTCGTGCACCCCGCCGACGTTCGTCACCACGTGCCCGATGTAGCGTCCCCACATCCCCACCAGCTCCCCGTACACCTCCTCCAGCATGGTGTAGTCCTCGGCGGGGGTGTACGTCCACTGCACCAGGTTGGGGACGACGCGCTGGAGATTGGCGATCCCGTACCCGCTCGCGCGCACCGGATCGTCCCCCAGGTCCTCGGTCTGCGCGCGGGGGTCGTGCGAGGGATTGCCGCGTGGCTGCCCGAAGCGGTAGACCGGATCGTCCGCCCGCTCCAGGATCCAGGCGTTCAGCGTGGCTCGCTCGGCAACGGGGGTGTCGGCGCCCGGAATCACCCGGTACCCCCAGTTGATGGCGTAGTGGTCGTACGGCCCGATCATGCGTATGAACTGCGTGACCCCGTCACCGGGCTGGGCGATGTAGTTCTGGCGCGCGTAGTCCATGATCGTGGGCGCCACGCCGAACTCCGAGGTGAAGGAGGGAGAGCGGAGCGAGTCCACCGGGAAGGCGGAGCTCGCGATCATGTTGTGCGGCAGCCCCAGGGCATGGCCGATCTCGTGGGCGATCACCGCCTGCACGGCCTCTCCCAGGTACTCCATGTCCTGCCGCATCGTCCGCGCGCGCGGATTGGCCGCGCCGGTCTCGATCAGCAGGCGGTTCCGGTACGAGCGCAGGTGGTTGTGGTACCAGATGATGTCGCTGGAGATGATCTCCCCGGAGCGCGGATCGGAAACGCTCGGCCCCATGGCGTTGCGCGTCTCACTGGCAACGTAGCGGACGGTGGAGTACCGCACGTCCTCCGGGCTGAAGTCCGGGTCCTCCTCCGGCGAGGGCGGATCCCGAGCGATGATGGCGTTCCTGAACCCCGCCGTCTCGAAGGCCGCCTGCCAGTCCTCGACCCCCTGCCGGATGAACGGCCGCCACTCGTGCGGGGTGGCCGGGTCGAGGTAGAAGACGATCGGCTCCACCGGCTCCACCAGCTCGCCGCGGGCGTACGCGTCCGGGTCGCTCGGCTCCAGGCGCCAGCGACGGATGAGCTGCCGCTCGGCGGCCATCTGCTCGTCCGCCCCATAGTCGATCTGGCTAATCGTGAACCAGCCGACCCGCGGGTCGTAATGCCGTGCCTGCATCGGCTCCTCCGGGAGCAGCACCATGGACTGCGCGAGCTGCATGGAGATGGTGCCCGTGCGCGACTGTGAGGGGGGACTGGCCGCGTCGTAGGTGAGCGTGTGGTTGACGAGGACGTTGAGCGGGAAGCTGCGGACCGTGTCGATGAAGCTCCGCGAGCCGTCCAGGCGGCGTACGTTGAAGCGGTTCCGCTCCGCGTTGGTGAGCCCGCCGATGGCCGGGATGTCGTCCTCGAAGAGGGCGGTCACGTCGACGACCAGGGCGTCCCCGTTCGGGCTCCGCGCCTGGATGTCGAAGGCGCGGATCACCGGCTCGAAGTTGTTGCGCCGCACCGACTCGTGGATGGGGAGGCTGTCCGCCGCCACCGCGCCATACGAAACGGTGCGAAGAAGCAGCC
>SKRI01000073.1 GCA_007118565.1 Gemmatimonadota bacterium
CCTTCGTTCCCTTCGTTCCCTTCGTTCCCTTCGTTCCCTTCTTCCCCCCCTTCTTCTCCCGCTCACGGATGAGCTCGACCGCCTGCTCGAGCGTCAACTTCTCCGGGTCGGCATCCTTGGGAAGGGAGGCGTTGGTCCGCCCGTGCTTCACGTACGGCCCGTAGCGTCCTTCGTGGAGGGTGATGGGCTTGCCGTCATCGGGATGCGCGCCGACCTCCCGCAGCGGCTTCCGGGCACCCCGGCCGCCCTTGGGCTGGGCCAGGAGCTCGAGCGCCCGGTCCAGACCGACGGTGAGCACGTCGTCCTCCTTGGTGAGGGAGCGGAAATCTCCTTCATGCACCACGAAGGGGCCGAAGCGCCCGATGCCGGCCTTCACCGGCTTCTTGCTCTCCGGGTGCTCGCCCAGCGTCCGCGGCAGGGCGAGGAGGCCGAGCGCCTTCTCCAGCGTCACATCTCTCTCCTCCATCCCCTTGGGGAGCGAGGTCCGCTTCGGCTTTGTCTTCTTCTTCCCCTTCCCCTCCTCCGGATCCCCGAGCTGCACGTACGGCCCGTACGGTCCCGTCTTCAGGTAGACCGGAAGATCGGTCTCCGGATCTTTCCCGAGCTCGGTGGGGCCCTCGGCCTTCTGACGGATCGAGGCCTCGACGTCCTCCGGGCTGAGGTCGGCCGGGGCGATGCCAGCGGGGATCGAAGCGGTCACGGCGTCACCGTTTCGAGAGACTTCCACGAAGGGGCCGTAGCGGCCGATGCGCACATCGCCCGGGAGCCCCTCGAGCTCCACGGTGGACGCCTCGCGTGGATCGATCGACCCCTCCCCCGCTTTGACGCGCGCGGCCAGCCCGTCATCTCCCAAAAAGAACTTCTCGAGGTAGGGGAGCCACTCGGCCTCCCCGGCCGCGATCTCGTCCAGCTCCTCCTCCATCCGGGCGGTGAACTTCGGATCCACCAGCGCGGAGAAGTGCCGCTCCAGGAGCCCGGTCACGGCGAAGGCGGTGAAGGTCGGCACGAGCTGCCCCTTGGCGCGCTCGACGTAGCCGCGGTCGATGACGGTGGAGATGATGGAGGCGTAGGTGCTCGGCCGACCGATCCCTTCGCTCTCCAGCGTCTTGACCAGCGAGGCTTCGGTGAATCGCGCGGGCGGCTTCGTCTCGTGCCCGAGGGGCTCGAGCTCGCGGAGCGTGACGTCGTTCCCCGAGGCGAGCGGCGGAAGCGGGCTCTCCTGGTCGTCCAGCGCCGCCTCGGGATCGTCGGAGCCCTCCACGTACGCCCGGAAGAACCCCGGGAAGTCGATCCGTTTGCCGGTGGCCCGGAAGCGGGCATCGGCGGCATCGATGTGCGCCGTGGTGTGCGTCTGGAGCGCGTCGGCCATCTGCGAGGCCACGGTCCGCTTCCAGATGAGGGTGTAGAGCGCGGCCTCGCGCCCCGATAGGCGGAGCTCCTCGGCCGTCTTCATGGCCGTTCCCGCCGGTCGAATGGCCTCGTGCGCCTCCTGCGCCCCCTTGCTCTTGGTGGCATACCGGCGTGGCGTGGGGCTCAGGTACTTGGGGCCGTAGCGCTTTCCCACCCCCTCCCGAGCCGCCCTGACCGCCTGCTCGGAAAGGTTGACCGAGTCCGTCCGCATGTAGGTGATGTGCCCCTCCTCGTAGAGGCGCTGCGCGGTGCGCATCGTCTCCTTGGCGGACATGCGGAGCTTGCGGTTGGCCTCCTGCTGCAGGGTGGAGGTGGTGAAGGGCGGCGCCGGCCGCCGGACGACCTGGCGATCCTCCACCTCGGCCACGCGCCACGATTCGGACTGGAGGCGCTCGGTGAGCGTCCGCGCCTCCGTTTCGGAGAGCAGGACCACGTCCTTCCCCTCGGCGATCCGTCCGGTGGACTCGTCGAAATCTTTGCCGGTGGCCAGCCGCCGGCCGGCGAGCTGCACGAGGTCCGCTTCGAAGCCCTGCCCGGCCGCCGCCAGCCGCGCCTTCAGGTCCCAGTACGAGCCGGAACGGAATGCGCGGCGCTCCCGCTCCCGCTCCACGATGAGGCGGACCGCCACCGACTGCACGCGACCGGCCGAGAGGCCGCTCGAGATCTTCTTCCAGAGGAGGGGAGAGAGGGTGTAGCCGACCAGACGATCGAGTATCCGCCGCGTCTCCTGCGCCCGGACCAGCCGGTCGTCGATGTCGCGCGGGGATGCCAGCGCCGCCTCGATGGCCTCCGGGGTAATCTCGTGGAAGACGATGCGCGAGGTCGGCACCTTCGGCTTCAGCACCTCCACCAGGTGCCAGCCGATGCTCTCCCCCTCGCGGTCCTCGTCTGTCGCGATGACCAGCTCCTCAGCCTCCCTGAGCAGCTTCCGCAGCTCTCCGATCACCTTCTTCTTGCTCGGCGGCACCACGTAGAGCGGCTGGAAATCGGACTCCACGTCCACGCCGAGGCGCGCCCACTCCTTCCCCTTCACCTCCTCGGGGATGTCGGCCGCGGACTCGGGAAGGTCGCGGACGTGACCCATCGACGCCGCCACCCGGTACCCCTCGGGGAGAAAGGCCTTGATGGTCCGTGCCTTGGTGGGGGACTCGACCACCACCAATCGGTTGATGCTGTTGGGCATTCGGCGCTACGAAGAATCGGATATGAGATGTGGGCGCACACGGCCTTCGATCCAGGCGGACACCTCCTCCGGCGTCCGTCGCTCCGTATCGATCTTCAGGTCCGCCTGCCGGTACGATGCGACGCGGTCCTCCAGAAGGCGGCGGACCGAGGGGAGCGGATCGCTTCCCGAGAGGAGGGGCCGCAGTCCCGGATCATCGGAGAGGCGATGCACCACCCGTTCCGGGGATACCTGAAGCCAGACCGAAAGGGTATCCCGGCCGAGGAGGGCGGGCAACCCCGGCTGCGCGAACCATCCTCCTCCCGGCGTCAGGACGACCCGGGGGAGATGCGCGATCCGGCGCGTCGCCTCACGCTCCCGCCTACGGAAGCCGTCCTCCCCCTCGCGGGCGAAGATCTCGTGGATGGCACACTCCGCCTCGCGCTCGATCTCCTCGTCCAGGTCGATGTGCCGCCAGCCGAGGCGATCGCCGAGCAGGCGTCCCACCGAGGACTTCCCCGCCCCCATGAATCCGACCAGGACCAGGCGGGCGATGGCCCGCTCGCCACCGGTCACGGTCAGCGTGCGGGGTGCCTGGCGCGGAGCCGCTCCAGGTAGCCGTCCAGGTTGCGCCGCAGCTCCGTAAGCGAGTCCCCGCCGAACTTCTCCAGGAGGGCGTCGGCCAGCACCAGCGCCACCATGGCCTCGCCGACCACCCCGGCCGCCGGAAGCGCGCAGACGTCCGAGCGCTCCCGGACCGCGTCCGCTCGCTCTCCCGTCCGGATGTCCACCGAGCGCAGCGGCTGCATGAGGGTGGAGATCGGTTTCATTGCGCCGCGCACCACGAGCGGCGCCCCGGTAGTGACGCCGCCCTCCAGCCCGCCCGCCCGGTTGGTGAGCCGTACGAAGCCTCCGCCGCGCTCCAGGCCGGGATCCGAGGAGATCTCGTCGTGAACGCGCGAGCCCGGTCGGCCGGCGCCCGACTGCCCGTCCCCGATCTCCACCCCCTTCACCGCGTGGATCGACATGACCGCTCCCGCCAGCCGCCCGTCGAGCTTCCGGTCCCACGACACGTGCGAGCCCAGGCCTACCGGGAGGCCGCGCACGACCACCTCGAAGATGCCGCCGAGGGTATCGCCCGCCTTCTTGGCGGCGTCGATCTCCTCGATCATGCGCCCCTCCGCCTCGCTGTCCAGGCAGCGCACGGGGGACACGTCGCTCGTCGAGTTGAGATCGTCGGGAAGCTCGGCCGGGACCGCCGCCTCCACCGACCCCAGCCGGGTGACGTGGCTGCCGATGTCGACACCCACCTCCTCCAGGAGGAGCCTGGCCAGCGATCCCGCCGCCACCCGCGCCGCGGTCTCGCGGGCGCTCGCCCGCTCCAGGATGTCGCGCGCGTCGGCGCGGTCGTACTTGAGCACCCCCACCAGGTCGGCGTGCCCCGGCCGCGGCAGGTAGACCCGCCGCATCTCCCCCTCATCGGGCGCCTCCTCCGGCGGCTGCACCGACATGATCTCCGTCCAGTTCTCCCAATCCCGGTTCCGGATGAGCAGGGAGACGGGGGATCCCAGAGTTTCCCCGTGCCGGACGCCGGAGAGGATCTCCGCGCGGTCCGACTCGATCCGCATCCGTCCGCCGCGGCCGTACCCGCCCTGACGCCGCCTCAGCTCGTGATCGATGCGCTCCCCGTCGACGGACAGGCCGGCGGGAAGGCCCTCCATGATGGTGGTGAGCGCCTGTCCATGGGATTCTCCCGCGGTGGTGAAGCGAAGGTGCATGCTAGCCGGTGCAATGGAACGGGCCCGGCGCGTGCCGGGCCCGAAGGTGTTGGATCGCCGTGTGGAAGCTAGGAGATCCTCCGCGGCGGGGCCATCCTGCGACCTACTCGCGAGGCGCAGTCAACGGCACCCGCGCATCGATGATCCGCGGCGTGACCATGATGATCAGGTCCACCTGCTCCTCTGCGCTCAGGGTGTGGCGGAAGAGCGCTCCCAGCACCGGGATGTCCATGAGGATCGGGATGCCGCTCCTCGACTCCGTGACGATGGTGCGGGAAAGTCCGCCTATGACCGCCGTCTCCCCGTCGTCCACCAGGAGCCGAGTCACCCCGCGCTGCCGGAGGAACTGAACCCCGATCTCGTCCGGCGTCCGCTGGGCGGAGGAGTTCTCCGCCTGCAGCTCGAGCATGATCTGGCGGTCCGTCGTGATGTGCGGCGTCACCAGGAGGCGGATCCCCGTCTCCACGAGCTGGGCGGTGGCCCGGGCTCCCGGCCCTATCGTGCCCGGCGCGCCCAGATCCACCACCCGGATCGGTGTCTCCTCACCCACGAAGATCTCCGCCTGCTGGTTGTCGAGCGCGGTGATCAGGGGCGCGGCCTGCAGATCGCTCAGCGACAGGTCCTGCGCGGCCTCGATGAAGACACCGAAGTCGGCAAGGCTCGTGACCAGGGGAATGGTGAAGTCGAGCACATCGCGGCCGAGGCGGACCCGGGCATCCCCGAGATTCGTCACGCCGGGCCCCTGGAGGGAGATCTCGCCGGCCCCGGCGCGGGCGCTCCCGACCCCGGTCGTTTCCAGCTGCGTCCCGAGCGCGTAGCGGAATCCGAGCTGCTGGGCGCGCGTCCGGTTCACCACGATGATCTTGGCCCGGATGGCCACCTGGGGCGTCTGCACGTCCAGCTGGCCGATCATGGCGCCGATCCGATCGACTACGCTCTCCACGTCCGTGACGATCAGGGTGTTGGTGGAGGGGTTGACGCTGATTGACCCCCGCTCGGTACGCATCGGATCGAGGGCCAGCGCCAGCTCCTGTACGGGCACGTAGTTGATCCGGAAGCTCTGCGTGACGGGCGCCTCCTGCTCGCGGAGCCCCCGCAGCTCCTCGACCGAATCGACGCGGATGATCCCGCTCGGCAGCTCTTCAGCCGCGAGGCCGTACGCGTGCAGGATGGTCTGGAGCGCCACGTCCCACGGCTGATCCCGGATGTCCGCTGTCACCGGAATCCCGGCCACGCCCCGCCCCGGAACGATGGAGCGGCCGGTGAACTCGGCGAAGCTCGCGATGACGTCACGAATGTCCGCATCATGGAAGGCGACCGTGATGCGCTCGGGCTGACGCGCCCGCGCCAGCCCCGCGACGCGCGCTACGGGCGGGGGTGTCCTGGGCGCCTCTGCCGCAGCGGCACGAGGAGCACGTACCAGGTCAGGCCGGGACGCCCAGGGGGAAAAGTCCCCGTCACCCTCCAGGGTAACGGTGATCCCCTCGGCCGTGCGCGCCACCGTATAGCGGCGGGTCGCATCCAGGTCTATCACCACCCGCACCACCCCCCGATCGAACTGGCTCGTGCGCACGGACCTCACCCCGCCCCGGTTGATGTCGTCGAAGCGCGCCCGGGGTAGATCGCTCCGGGCGCCATAGAGGTCGACGATGACCCGCGGCGGGCCGGGGAGCTCGAAGTCCGACCACTCCTCCGGAGAACCCGTCATATAGATCGTCAGCTCGGCCCCGGCGTCGTGAGGGGCGAGCCGCAGGGCGGTGACCGAAGCCTGCCCGGACAGCAGCGCCGGAGTGGCCCCGCCGATCGAGGCTGTGACCAGCACGGCAGCGAAGAGCGAGCGGATCTTCATCGGTTGTCCCTCTGCCGGTCTGGTCTCGGCAGCTGCAGCGTTTCCCTCCGGGTCCGCCCCCGCTCGTCCACGAGAAGGTCGACCCGGTCGGGGTGAATGGCCTGGATGCGGATTTCACCCAGGCGATCTCCTGTGCGGACCCGAAAGCGGCGGTCCGTTCCCCGTTCGGTGAGGATCGCGACGGAGCGGCGAGGGTCCGGGTTGTGGAGGACGCCCGCCAGAACGAGATCGTCCAACCGCACCCCGGCATATTCGGCTCCGGGCAGCGGCTGGAAGGGGTCCCGCCGCCCCGCTCGGTCGTAGTGGAAGACCTCGCGCTCGAGGACAACGGCCTCCCGAGCATCCCGGTCGTCCGCG
>SKRI01000010.1 GCA_007118565.1 Gemmatimonadota bacterium
AGCACCATGCCGACGACGCTGGCCGCGAGCCCGACCAGCGCCCGCCATCGGACGTCGCGGTAGGCGGCCTCGCGCGCCTCGTCCTGCGCCTCCTGCTCGCCCACGGCGTCGACCGCGTCGGCGGGGAGCTCCGCCCCGTATCCCGTCTCCCGGATCGACTCGACCAGCCGGTCGAGGGAAGTCTCCGCCGGATCGTAGGAGATGGTGGCCTGCTCGGTCATCAGGTTGACCGAAGCGCTGCGCACACCGGGAGTCCCGTCCAGCTTTCGCTGCACCCGCGACGAGCAGGCCGCGCAGGTCATCCCGGAGACGGCGACGGCGGCCCGCTGCTCGCCGCCCGCTGCTCGCAGGGAACCGCTCTCCCCGCTCCTCGGCGGCGAATCCGCACCATCGTCAGTTGCGAGCCGCGAACCGGGAGCCGCCAGCCGCCCCCCGAAATACCCCCGGACGGCGAGGATCAGGACGATCCCGAGGACCAGGACCGCCCCGTCGAGCGGACTCACTCCGGATAGGCCCCGCTCGCGGTGAAGCCGGCCTTCTCGATGATGTCCATCAGGCCCGCCTCATCCACGGTCTCGGCGTCATGCTCCACCACGACGGTGCCGATCTCGACCTTCATCGGCTGGACGCCCTCGTTCCGCTCGAGTGCCTCGCGGACGGAGCGAACGCAGCCGTCGCAGCTCATCCCTTCGACCTTCAGTGTGGTACGTGCCATGGTTTTCTCCTGGTCAGTAGTGTTCCGCGTCAAAGATAATATACCCCCCACCCCTATATCAACCCTCCCACCGTGAAGGGTCGCGCAGGCTTCACGCCGCTGGGCGACGGATGGAACCACAGGGGGGCACAAAGGACACGGAGAACCGCCTGAGGGAGGGGTCTCGTGGATCCGCCGCTCCGCCAGACTCTCGGACGGAGTAGGAGGAGGTGGAGGGAATGAGCGAAGTAACGGCTGGGGGGCCGCGGAGGGCACAGAGGACGCGGAGAACTGCCCGAGGGAGGAGGTCTCGGGTACCACGGCCCCTTCTGCCGGTCTCACCAACTGCACTCCGGTCGGACGCAAAGAAGGGGAGACCGCGTCCCGACCGCCGATCTCCCCTTCCGTCGCTTCACACCTCTCTGAAAGGCGCGGAAAGATTCATCTCGCGCCGACCACTCAGCCCCGGTCTTCGCGTCCTCTGCGCCCTCTGTGGTTCAAACGCAGTTCGTGGTTTACGAGACGCTCAGATCCGGCAGCTCGCGAGCCCGTTCTTTTCCAGATAGCGCTGGTGGTACTCCTCCGCGCGCCAGAACTCCCCGGCCGGCTCGATCTCGGTGACGACCGGTCGCGAAAGCCGGCCGGACCGCTCCAGCGCCTCCTTCGAAGCCTTCGCCGCTTCCTCCTGCTCGGCGGAGTGAGTGAAGATGGCGGAGCGGTACTGCGTCCCGATGTCCGGGCCCTGCCGGTTTCTCTGGGTGGGGTCGTGCATGGCCCAGAAGCGGTCGAGGAGCTCCCCGTAGCTCACGCGGTCGGGGTCGTAGTGCACCCGCACCACCTCGGCGTGGCCCGTCCGGCCCGAGCAGACCTGGCGGTAGGTCGGGTCCTCCGTGCTCCCCCCGGCGTAGCCGACCTCGGCATCGACCACCCCCGGAAGCTGCCGGAACTCGGCCTCTGGACTCCAGAAGCACCCCGCCCCGAAGGTCGCCGTCTCGCGTTTCTCGCTCATCGTATCTCGTCTGGTGTGGGCCCGCTGGGGGCCGCGATGCCTGTGATGAGAACTTCCCGACAGGGCAGGATGGACCGAACCGCTTCTCTTCGCGTACAACGGATGATCCTTCAACCCATTCCCGTACCGCTGTGGAAATGCGTCCGCTATACCTCGTCGCCGGTCTGGCGCTCCTCGTCGGCTGTACCCCGTCCCCGGCGGCCGATGTTCCCGCGCCCATGGGTGGAGACGCGCTGACCGCGCCGCCCGTGCACGCCCTCCTCGGCCACCGAGCCCGTCTGGATCTCTCCAGCGACCAGGTCGAGGCGCTGGACTCCATCGGCCGGGTTCTGCATGAGCAGAACGCGGAGCCGACCCGACAGCTGCGGGAGATGACCCGCACGCCCACCACGCAGCAACGGCCCCCGGACCGGACCCGGCGGGGTGATCCCCGCTACCCGGACCGCCGCCAGCCGGCCCCTGCGGTGCGGCGGGGAGTGGACCGCGAGGCGGTGCAGGAGCTGAGGGACACCGTTCGCGAGAACAACCGGGAGGCCATCGCCGGCGTCACCGAGACGCTGACCCAGGAGCAGCGCGCCGAGGTCTGCCGGATCTTCGAGCGCCAGGCCCGCGCGAACGATCGGCGGCAGGCACGCCCCGTAGTCTGGCCCTGGTGCGCCCCCGAGGGCGCGGAGGAAGAGGAGGACACCCGCTCGGGACTCTAGCTCTCGAGCAGCTCCTTCATCCGGGTCAGCGCAGCGGTCCATACATTCTTCATGCTGCCCGCCGCCTCGGCGTCGGGCAGCTTGGTGTGTTGCACGCTGACCTGCGTCTTCGCCGGCCCCTTTTCGGTGAAGCGCACGTCGAGGATCTGGCCCCCCTCGGGCCAATCCACGCGCATCGACTTCCCGGGCGTCTCCTTGCGGATCCGGACGGAGGCGTCGAGCCAGCGGCTCCGCACCTCCGCATCGCTCCACGCCTCGTAGGCAGCCGCGAGCGGGACGTCCACTGTCTTCGTCCGCGAGATCTCGAAGCCGCCCGGCTTCTCGTGGTCCTGGCGAATCCCCCGCGCCTTCTCGTATCCCACCGCGACCGACTGGCGCCACCACCCCGAGGCATCCGGCTCGATCTCCCCCACCCGGGCCACGATCTGCCTATGGTCCATCTCCCGCGCCCCCGCTGCGTCGAGCTGCGCAAACCACTCGTCCCAGCCACGCCCTGTGGCGTTCCGGACGGCCTCGTCTCCTGGCCCGGAGCGAGCCCCCCCGGAACTGTCGTTCGTCATGAAGTCTCCTGGCGCGCGAGCCTGGGGAGGCTACGCCGTTGCGAGCCGCTAACCGCGCGTCTCAGAACGGCTTGAAGATCCCGAAGTATGCGGCCAGCGAGCCGAGCAGCGGAACCAGCAGGGCGAGCGGCTTGACCGACTGCGGCACCCGGTAGGGGAGGGCAATGGCGGCGCCCAGCAGGAGCCAGATCACCAGCTTCGCCCAGATCCACCCCGGCAACATCCCGTGCACGATCCCCATGCGCGCCATCATCCCGAACCCGCCGAGCAGGATGACGAAGAGGGAGATGCCGTGCAGCGCGGCCACCGGCTTCCGCCACCGGTTCGTCTCCTTCGTGCCCCCGTTGACGACGTGCAGGATCGACCCGCCCAGCGCCAGGAAGACGATGACGATCCCGATGAAGTGCAGGAGGCGATAGACGGCGAACGAGATCATGTCTCTGGATTTCCGGGTAACAGCATGGACCACATCGCCCTCATTCTACCCTCTCCGCGTTCGCCGGCAAGCGGGACGCATCTGGCACGGTGCGGGGGAAGGCCCCACCTTGGCCGGCGACGCACCGCGCACTCCCCCCGACGCCCCCGCATCGATGGCGGATCTCGGCACCCTCCTCGCAAATCCCTTCGTCGTCGCGATCCTCGTCTATCTCCTGGCGCTGGTCGGGGTCGGCGTGTGGAAGGCGCGGGGGGTCCAGGACAGCGCCGACTTCATGGTGGCGGGGCGTAGCCTGCCATGGTTCGTGCTGGTGGGGACGCTGCTCGCCACCTGGATCGGCAACGGGTCGCTCTTCGGCGGGGCCGGGCTCGGCTACCGGAACGGCCTGGCCGGCGCCTGGTCGAGCGCGGGGGCCTGGATCGGCATCGTCCTGGTCTGGTTCATCGCGACGCGGGTGCGGCGCTTCGGCCAGGTGACGGTGCCGGACATCTTCGCAGCGCGCTTCAACGACACCGCGGCGGTCCTCGCCTCGATCATCACCATCATCGCCTACCTCACCATCGTCTCCTACCAGTTCGCCGGTGGGGGCCGGGTCCTCTCCGTCGTGACCGACGGGACCATCTCGGTGGAGGCCGGCATCGTGATCACCGCGGTCTTCGCCATCACCTACACGGTGCTGGCAGGATTGGTCTCGGTCGTCTACACCGACGTGGTGAACGGCATCCTGATGATCTTCGGGATCCTGGCCGCGCTGGCCTTCCTCCTGGTCGAGGTCGGAGGCTTCAACGAGGTCGTCGCCGCGGCCGAGGCGGCCGGGAAGTGGTCGCTCTTCGGCAACTGGGAGAACGAGCGCGCCACCGCGGCTTCGGGGCCCATCATCGCCATCTCCTTCTTCGTCCCTACCATGCTGCTGCTCATGGGGGACGCGAACATGTACCAGCGGATCTTCGGCGCCCGCTCGGCGGGAACCGCGAAGAAAGCCGTGCTGATCTGGGTCTTCGGCGTGATGCTGCTGGAGACGTCGATCTACTTCCTCGGGCTCACCGGGAGCGTGGCCGCGGGCCAGGGGATCATCCCCGAGCTCTTCCCGGGCGCGGGTCCGGCCGACACCGCGGCGAACCTCTCCGAGAACGTGATTCCGGTCATCGCCACGCAAGCGGTGCCGCTCTTCGTGGGAATGCTGCTGGTGGCCACGATGATGGCCATCATCGTCTCCACCGCCGACTCCTTCCTGCTGGTGCCGGCCACGAACCTGACGCGGGACGTCTACCAGCGCTTCCTGAACCGGTCGGCGCCGGAGCGGCGGGTGCTCTGGATCAGCCGCGGCTCGGTCCTCCTGCTCGGCTTCGTCGCCTACCTGCTGGTGGACCAGTTCCCCACCATCCTCGCGGCGGCGTACACCGCCTACCTCGTGTACGGCGCCGGCATCACGCCCGGCATCCTGGCCGCGTTCCTCTGGAAACGGGCCACCTCCACCGGCGCCATCGCCTCGATCCTCTGCGGGGGCGGGGCCACCCTCCTCTGGACCTTCTACCTCTCGCGGCAGGATTACTTCGCCGGCTGGCATCCGATGCTTCAGGAGGTCACCTACCCGGCGGTGACCCTCTCCGTCCTCGCGCTGGTGGTCGGCAGCCTGGTGACGCCGGCGCCGGATCCCTCGAAGTGGGCGCCCTTCTGGCGGACGAGCGACGACGAGACAGAGGGAGATCGCATCGCCACGGCGAGCGGGCGAAGCTGAGGTAGCGCGCGGGCCCCACGGGACGGGAGGAGGCCTCCCCCACGGGGAGCGTCCCATCCTCCCTGACAGCGCTCGCGCGCATCACCCGCTACATTCTCCGCAGCCGGTCCACCCAGCGCACCCCAGCCATGGCCGCGTCCCGACACTCGCTCCTCACCCTCAAGCTCGTCTACCTCCTCCTCGCGGGCGCGCCGCTGGCGGTAGCAGCGATCGGCCACCCGCACCCCGGCCGCGGCTTCCTGGTGGAGCTCGCCGTGGGGCTCGGGTTCGTGGGGTTCGCCATGCTGGCGCTCCAGTTTGCCCTCACCGCGAAGTTCCGCAACATCTCCCGCGCGCTCGGGCTCGACACGCTCCTCCACTTCCACCGGCAGGTCGGGCTGATCGCCTTCGGGTTCATCCTGGCGCACCTCCTGATCCTGGTCGCGTCCAGCCCCGCGTACGCCGCCTTCTTGGACCTGCGCGTGGACCTCTTCCGCGCGCTGGCGCTCTGGAGCGTGCTCCTGGCGCTCGTGGCCATCATCGTGTCGACGCTCTGGCGCGAGCAGCTCGGCATCCCCTATCCGTGGTGGCGGCTCGGCCACGGCCTCCTTGCCCTCGCCATCGTCTTCATCGGGCTCGTCCACATCCTCCGCGTGGGCTGGTACGTTGCCGAGCCCTGGAAGCAGGCGCTCTGGATCGGCACCACCCTCGTCGCGATCGGCCTCCTCGTCTACGCCCGTGTCTGGAAGCCGCTCCGCCTGCGAAACCGTCCCTGGCGGGTGGCGGAGGTGCGGCCCGAGCGGGGGCATAGCTGGACGCTCGCCTTTACGCCCGAGGGGCATGGGGGTATGGCATTCCGGGGCGGACAGTTCATCTGGGTCGAGCTCGGGGGCTCCCCCTTCTCCATGGACCAGCACCCCTTCTCGATCTCTTCGGGGGAGGACCGGCCGGACCGGCTGGAGGTGACGGTCAAGGAGCTGGGGGACTACACCGCGACCATCGGCCAGACGCCACCCGGCACCCGCGCCTGGCTCGAGGGCCCGTACGGCAGCTTCACCCTCGACGAGGAGGCGACGCACGCCGTCTTCATTTCCGGAGGGATCGGCATCACCCCGGTCATGAGCATCCTGGGGACGCTCCGCGGCCGGGAGCGACGCACGCCCTGCACGCTCGTCTACGGCGTGCCCTCGCTCGAGAGGGCCACCTTCCGCGAGGAGCTGGAGGAGATGGCGACCGAGCCGTGGCTCGACCTGGTGCTCGTGGTTGAGGAACCCCCGGACGACTGGCGGGGAGAGCGGGGGTTCGTCACAGCGGAGCTCCTCGACCGCCATCTGCCCGAGGACGATCCGGGGACGCGGTACTACGTGTGCGGCCCCGATCCGATGATGGATGTCGCGGAGCCCTATCTTCGCG
>SKRI01000285.1 GCA_007118565.1 Gemmatimonadota bacterium
GCGCAGGATCCATCCAGAGGGAGGTTCCGGTGAAGCCGGTGTGGCCGAAGCTCCACGGCGAGAAGTGCTTCCCTGCGCTGGACCGGCCGGAGGGCGTATCCCATCCGAGCGCGCGGCTCGATCTGTCCTCCCGGGGGGCCGTCCAGCGGGCCACGGAGGCGGGCTTGGCGATGTGGACGTTTCCATAGGACCCACCCTGCAGGAGCATCTGCGAGAATACGGCGAGGTCGCGCGCGGATCCAAAGAGGCCGGCGTGTCCGGCGACCCCGCCGAGGGCGAAGGCGTTCTCGTCGTGCACCACCCCGTGCACCAGCCCGCCGCGGATGCTATCGTGCTCCGTCGGTGCGATCCGGCTGCGCATCCCGGCGGGCGGGCTGAAGCCGGTGTCCTCCATGCCGAGCGGCGCAAAGATCCGCTCGCGCGCGAGAACGTCGAGCGGCGCCACGCCGAGTCGCTCGATGGCGAGCTGCAGCAGGATGATCCCGAGGTCGCTGTAGACGGTCTCGGTCCCGGGCGGGAAGACGAGCTCGAGCTCGTCGATGGCCTGGAGGAAGGCCTCCCTGCCCTGGTGCTCCTGCCAGAGAGACGCCCAGGCCGGCAGCCCCGCCCGGTGCGTCAGCAGGAGACGCGGGGTGAGCGCCGCCTTGACGGTGTCGGCGAGCTCGAAAAGGTACCGGCCGAGCGGGGCGTCCAGGTCGAGCGAGCCCTCCTCCTCGAGCATCATGGCCAGGGTGGTTGTGGCGATCACCTTGGTGAGGGAGGCGAGGTCGTAGATGGTGGCGGGCGTCACCTCGGGCGATGCCGGATTCCAGTCGGTGCGTCCCCGGCCGGACAGGTGAACGAGGCGCCCGTGCCGGCCGACCGCGAGGGCGGCCCCCGGCGTCACCCCGCTCTCGATTGCCGCGTCGAGGAGGGAGTCGAGGGTGGCGGGGAGGGACGCCGCCATCCCGGCCTCCTCGGGAAGGGCCGGAACGAGCCAGTCCACCGCCACCGGAGGCGCCGCGTCCGGAGCCTGCTCGGCCGGGGTGGGATAGGCGCCGCAGCCGAGTGCCGGCAGGGTGAGCGCGACCGTCAGCAGGAGAGCGCGAGATTGCATCAGAACCTATTCGAAGGTGCCATGAGGAAACCGATCCAGATTTGGAAACCGCTGACCGCCGCCGCACTCCTCTACGCCGCGGGGTGCGCCGCCGCCCCTCCCGCACCGGCGCCGCTCGACGTGCGGCCCGGTATCGACGCCCTGATGCGCGATCTCCCCGCCCCGCTGGACGGAGCGCGGGTCGGGCTCATCACCAACCAGACCGGAGTCGACGCCGCCGGACGGAGCACCATCGACCGCCTGGCGGAGGACGCCCGGGTCGAGCTTGTCGCCCTTTACTCCCCGGAGCACGGCATCCGCGGGACGGCGGCGCCCGGCGAGCTCGTCGACCACTCCGTGGACGAGCGCACCGGGCTTTCGGTGCATTCGCTCTACGGGGAGACGCGGCGCCCCACCCCGGAGATGCTCGAGGGGGTGGACGCGCTCGTCTTCGACATCCAGGACGTGGGGGCGCGGCCCTATACCTACGTGTACACCATGGCGCTCGCCATGGAGGAGGCGGCCGAGCAGGCGCTCCCCTTCTTCGTCCTCGACCGGCCGAACCCCATCACCGGAACGGTGGAGGGAGGCATCCTCGACCCCGACTTCGCCACCTTCGTGGGGCTCTACCCCATCGCCATGCGCCACGGGATGACGGCCGGGGAGCTGGCCCGGATGTTCAACGAGGAGTTCGGCATCGGGGCGGAGCTGCACGTCGTCCGCGCCGAAGGCTGGCAGCGCGACCGGTGGTGGGACGAGACCGGACTCCCCTGGGTGGCACCCTCTCCCAATCTGCCGCGGCTGGAAGCCGCCGTACACTACCCCGGCACCGTCCTCTTCGAGGGGACGAACCTCTCCGCGGGACGCGGCTCGTCACACCCGTTCGAGCAGATCGGCGCCCCCTGGCTCGAGGCCGATGCGCTGGTCCGGCAAATGGAAAGGCTCAGCCTTCCTGGCGTGGTTTTCGAGACGGTTTCCTTCACCCCCGCCGATCCGGGGGACGGCAAGTTCGACGGGGAGCGCGTCGAGGGCGTCCGGTTGGTGATCACCGACCGCGAGCAGTACCGGCCCGTCGAGACGTCGGTGCGGCTGATTGCCGCCGCCCACGACATGCACCGCGACCGGATCGAGTGGCACGTCTCCCACCTCGACCGCCTGGCCGGGACGGATGACCTGCGCCTGGCAATCGAGGCCGGGGAGGTGGACGACCTCCTGACGCGCTGGGAGGTCGAGGCCGCGGAGTTCGAGCGTCGTCGGAGCCGCTTCCTGCTCTACGAGTAGGCGGCCCACGAGGGGGCGAACGGTGGGGGCACCCGGCGGAACGCTTCAGCCGCGCGCCGTGCCCCTCATCTCCCCCCGTTTCCGTTCCCCGGCTCCAGCTTCCACACCTTCTCGGCGTACTCGGCCACCGAGCGGTCGCTGGAGAAGTATCCGCAGCGCGCCACGTTCCGGATGCTCGCGGTCGTCCACCAGGTCGGATCCAGGTAGCGCCGATCGACCTCCTCCTGCGCTGCGAGGTATGCCTCGAAGTCGGCGAGCACCATGTAGCCGTCCTCCGCCAGGAGGGAGTCCCGGAGCGGCCGGAAGCGCTCCGGATCGTCCGGGGAGAGGTCGGGGGAGATGAGGAAGTCGAGCACCCGGCGCAGCCGCTCGCTCGACTCGTACTCGGCGCGGGGCTCGTACCCCTCCTCCTTGCGCCGCAGCACCTCAGGAGCGGAGAGGCCGAAGATGAACATCTCCTCCCGCCCCACCCGCTCGGCGATCTCGACGTTGGCACCGTCCATGGTGCCGATGGTGAGCGCCCCGTTGAGCGCAAACTTCATGTTGCCGGTCCCCGACGCCTCATACCCCGCCGTGGAGATCTGCTCGGACAGGTCGGTCGCGGGAATGATCCGCTCCGCCTGCGTCACGCTGTAGTTCGGAAGGAAGACCACGGAAAGCTTCTCCGCGGCGGTGGGGTGCCCGCGGATGCAGTCGCCCACGGCGTGGATCAGCCGGATGATCAGCTTGGCGGTGTGGTAGGTCGGCGCGGCCTTGCCGGCGAAGAGCACCGTCCGCGGCACCATCTCCAGCTCCGGCTCGTCCCGGATGCGCAGGAAGGTGTCGATGAGCCGCAGCGCGTTCATGTGCTGCCGCTTGTACTCGTGCAGCCGCTTGATATGGACGTCGAAGAGCGACGCGGTGCTCACGCCGAACCCCGTCTCCCGCTCGATGAGGCGGGCGAGCTCGGTCTTCTTCCGCCCGCGCATCCTCTGCCAGGCGCGGTGCAGCTCGGGGTCCTCCGCGTACGCTTCCAGCCCGTGCAGCTCCTCCAGATCCCGGATCCAACCGTCCCCGATCCGGTCGGTGATCAGCGTGGACATCTCCGGGTTCGCCTTAAGCATCCACCGCCGCGGCGTTACGCCGTTGGTGATCGAGACCAGCTTCTTCGGCCAGAGCTGGTGGAAGTCGCGGAAGATGCGCTCGCGGAGGATCTGCGTGTGGAGCTCCGCAACGCCGTTTACCGTATGGCTTCCGGCTATGGCCAGGCTCGCCATGCGCACGACGCCGTTCGAGACGATGGCCATCCGCTCCACCCGGTCCTCCTCCCCTGGAAAGCTCTCTCGCACCCGATCGCGGAGCCGCCGATCGATCTCGTGGATGATCTGCAGATGCCGGGGGAGGAGCCGGCCGAACATCTCCTCGGACCAGCTCTCCAGCGCCTCGGGAAGAACGGTGTGGTTGGTGTACGCGAACGTGCGACGGGCCAGCCGCCAGGCCGTATCCCACTCGAGCCCGTGCTCGTCCATGAGGAGCCTCATGAGCTCCGGGATCGCCACGGCCGGGTGCGTGTCATTCAGCTGGATCTGCACCTTCTCCGGCAGGTCGTCGAAGGTCCGGCGCTCGTGAAGGTAGCGGACCAGGATGTCCTGCAAGGTCGCGGAGACGAAGAAGTACTGCTGTCGGAGACGCAGCTCCTTCCCGCTGCCGGTGTCGTCCGGTGGGTAGAGCACCTTGGAGATGCTCTCGGTGCGGATCTTGGAATCGACGGCAGCGATATAATCGCCCCGGAAGAAGTCCTCCAGCTGGAACTCCTCGGTGGCCTTGGCCGCCCAGAGCCTCAGCGTGTTTACCGTGTGGTTCCGGTACCCCGGCACCGGGGTGTCGTACGCCATGGCCAGGACGTCCTGGGTGTCCACCCACTTCAGGTGGGTGCGGCCCGCCGCGTCGGTCTCGGCCTCCACATGCCCGTTGAACTGGACCCGGTACGTCCGGTCGGGCCGGGCGATTTCCCACGGGTTCTGGAGCTGGAGCCAGTTGTCCGGCATCTCCACCTGCCAGCCGTCCACGATCCGCTGACGGAAGATGCCGTGCTCGTAGCGGATCCCGTAGCCGTACCCGGGGATCTGCTGCGTGGCCATCGAGTCCATGTAGCAGGCGGCGAGGCGTCCGAGCCCGCCATTGCCGAGGCCGGCGTCCGGCTCGGCTTCCCGCAGCTCCTCCAGCCTGTATCCCAGATCCTCCGCCGCCTCCACCGCGGCCCCGTCCAGTCCCAGGTTGAGGAGCGCGTTGACCAGGGTGCGCCCCATCAGGAACTCGAGCGACAGATAGTAGACGCGCTTGGTGTCGCCCTGCCGATACCGCTGCTGCGTCGCGGCCCACCGCTCGGCTAGCCGGTCCCGGACGCTCCACGCCGCCGCCATGTAGACGTCCCGCTCGGTGGCATGGCTGGGAGAACGCGCGAGGGTATAGGTGAGATGCTCGCGGATGGCGCGCTTCAGCGCGTCCACTGGTCCCGCGCGACGGGATGGCTCGAGGGTCTGCGTCTGTGATTCGGCCATGAAGCGGGGGCGGATGATCTAAGGTGCTCGGTCGAGGGAGCGAAAGATACCGGTCCGGGCGATGCCCTTCAATGGCATCGGGGAGATGCGGACCGCGCCGCCTCCAAACGAATGCGGGGCCGCAGCGGCTCCGCTTCCCGATGAACCCCGCCACCGCTCGTGTGTACCGGTTCGCGACCCGGTCACCCGTGTGACGGGGATCCCTCGATACCAGCCAGATGGAGATCACCGCTGCCGGCGCGGGCGTCGCCTTCGCCGCCGGATTGCTCAGCTTCCTTTCGCCCTGCGTGCTTCCGCTCGTTCCGGCGTACGTGACCTTCGTGACGGGGATGAGCCTCGACGAGCTGCGCTCCGACGAGGCGGCCCGGCGACGCTGGACGATCATGGCCCACGCCATCCTCTTCGTGCTGGGCTTCAGCATCGTCTTCGTGCTGATGGGCGCCTCCGCCACCTTCCTGGGTTCCCTGATCGGATACTATCGGCGCTGGGTGGAGATCGGGGGCGGCATCCTGCTGGTCGCCTTCGGACTCCTCCTCCTCGGCATCTTCCGGCTGCCAGGCGCGGAGCGGGAGTGGCGCTTCCACCTCTCGGACCGGCCGATCGGGTATCTGGGGAGCCTCCTCATCGGGATCACCTTCGGGGCAGGCTGGACCCCCTGCATCGGACCGGTGCTGGGCGGCATTCTCACCCTCGCGGCCACGCAGGAAGGGGTGGCGCAGGGCATGGCGCTCCTCGGCATCTACTCACTGGGCCTCGCCATCCCCTTCCTCTTCGCCGCGTTGGCCCTCGACCGCTTCCTGGCCGGCTACGGGCGCGTGCGGCACTGGCTTCCCTGGGTGAGCCGCGCGAGCGGCGTGCTGCTGATCGCAGTGGGGATCTTGCTGCTCACCGGGATGTTCACCATCCTCGCGGAGATCATGGCCGGGTGGACGCCGGACTTCATACTCGAGCGGATCTGATACAGGAAAGCGGTCGGGATGTCGCGTCGGCCTGAGCACCGCAGCGAAAGATGACCGGGCTCCGCATCGTCTGGCTCGCCCTCATCCCGATCACCCTGGCCGGCTGCGCCGGCACCCGCGCGGACGAACCTGCCCCGCTCCCGAAAGGCAGCCTCACCGTGCAGGCGACCACCGGCGAGCACCCGCTCACCGTGGAGATCGCGGAGACCCCCGCCGCGCGCGCCCGCGGGCTCCGTGGTCGGGATCAACTCGCGGAGGACCGCGGAATGCTCTTCCTCTTTCCGGATGACCGTCGGGGCGGCTTCTGGATGCACGGCGTCCGCATTCCGCTCGACATCGCGTTCGCCGACTCCGATGGGCGGATCCTGCGCGTGATGCGGATGGAGCCGTGCAGGGCAGCGCTGGCGCTCCTCTGCCCGAGCTACCGCCCGGGGGTCCGCTACCGCATGGCATTGGAGCTGCCGGCAGGCTGGCTCGAGAGGCGAGGCGTGCGGCCTGGCGATCGGATCGTGCTCGGCGAGGACCGACCGGATCCGCAATAGCGGACTTGCCGGTCCGCGGGCCGGGTCAGTCCGGCTCCCTCACCGCGACGATCCGCTCGCCCTCCCGCACCCGTGCCCGCCCGCTGTTCGCGGTCTCCCGCACCCCCTCGTCACCCTCGGGACCGCGAATCAGGAGGATGAGGCGGCTGGCGCGCGTGACCGCCGGATTCCACGTGGCGGTGCGGCCGTCCGGAGAGATCCGGGCCGGGAGTTCGTCAGCCATGGGGGCCGAGACATGGGGGTGGGTTGGCCGGTGCCGGGTCGCGCCGGTAGATTCCCGGTTCCAGACGAAAGCGATACCCGCCGGAAGGCGGGCTTCCCGAGATCATACACGGCCGATGGAGAACATCCAGTGCGTGCGGTGCGGAAAGGAGGGGGCACCCCTCTCCTTTCCCCCGTTCAACAACGAGTTCGGGCGCAGGATCCACGAGGAGATCTGCCAGACCTGCTGGGACGAGTGGCTGCAGTACCAGACCATGCTCATCAACCACTACGGGCTGAACCTGCAGGACAAGGAGGCGCGCAAGTTCCTGCTCGAGAATACCGAGAAGTTCCTCTTCAAGACCGGGGAGACGGAGGACATCGACACCAGCAAGGAAGGAACGATCAGTTGGTAAATACTGACGCTGCTCGCCTCTCGCAGCTGGCGGCTCGCGTCCCGGGGGAAGTCTTGTGACAAGTTGCTGTGAAAACCGCCGGCATCAAGGCGATCCGCGCCGAAGTCGCAGGGTCAGGCGCGAGCCGCGAGCCGCGAGCCGCGAGCCGCCATCAGCTCCTCCGCAAGCCGGTCCGCGCCGAAGCGGACCGGGTCGGTGGCCGGGAGCCCCGTCTCCCGCTCGGCGGTGGCGATGGCTTCCCGCGCGCCCGCCTCCGTCAACTCCCGCGTGTTGAGGGCGATGCCCACGACCCGTGAGGGGTGCACGGGCCGCATGATCCCTTCGTAGAGCCCGACCGCCTCTGACAGCGAGGGGAGCGGCACCCAGTCGTAGAGCCCCTGCTCGTTGAAGATTCGCGTGCGGGAGGCGGGGTGGCAGAGGATCATCGCGTCGGGCAGGCTCCCGTGCATCAGCCCGAGAGTGACGCCAGAGTACCCGGGATGAGTAAGTGATCCCTGCCCCTCGACCAGCACCACATCTCCCTCCCTGGCCGCCCGGAGAACCAGCTCTTCGGCCGCCCCGGCGATGAAGTCGGCCTTGACCGCGTCCACTGCCGTTCCCCATCCCTCCACCAGGATCCCCGTCTGCCCGGTCGCGGCGAAGCCGACCCGTACGCCACGGGCCTGCAGCGCGTGGCGGATCTCCAGACCCGCCGTCATCTTCCCGACGTTGCAGTCTGTGCCCACGGTGAGGACGCGGAGGGCCGCGGTCGAGGCGGCGCGGCCGGTGGCCACGGGGAGCCCGGCCGGCGTGCGGCGGAGGTCGTGGATGGTGGCGCCGTGCTGGCGGGCCAGGCGGGCGAGCTCCGGGTCGTCCCCCAGGAAGGCGTGCAGCCCGCTCACCAGGTCGAGCCCCGCCGAGAGCGTCTGGCGCACAATCTCGCGCCACACCTCGGGCAGCTCTCCACCCACCGGGGCGATGCCGATCAGGAGCGCGGTGGGACCGGCTGCCAGCCCTTCCTCCACCGAAGCCACCACCGGCGTGTCACCTCCGAAGCCGAGCACGTCCCGAACCGTCTTACCGGCGTGGCGCGCATCGATGACCGCGGCAACGCGCTCGGGAAGGTAGCGGACGGCGCTGGTGGCCGTCTTCGAGGACTCCGGACCGAAGTGGCCGTCCGCGAGGATGAGGTATCGCGCCTCACCCAAATTGGCGCCGGGGTTCACGAAGCGCGGTCCTTTTCCTCCAGCGCCTCCAGCTCCTCGATCAGCTCCGCCTCGCGGATCGGCTCGTCGCCCGCGTCCTCCCCGTTCTCCTCCCCCCTGGAGATCCGGCGTGACTCCTCCGCCGGAGCGAGCCCCATCCGCCGCTTCAGCTCCAGGAGTCGGCCCTCCGCGTCATCTCCCTCCTCGAGCGCCTTGAACTCCTGCTCGAGGGTGTCACCGCGGTTCAGATCCTCGCTCACCTCGGCCGCGGCCAGCGCGCGGCGCTCGGTGTCCTCGATGCGGTCGGCGATCCGGTCGAAGGCCTCGAAGGCGGAGCGGTCCGAGAGACCGGACATGGTCTCGTGGATCCGGCGCTGCGCCTGCGCCCGCTTCTGCTTGGCGATCAGGAGGTTCCGCTTTCGACGGGCCTCCTCCATCTTGTTGTTGAGCTGCCGGAGCGCATCCTTGAGCTTCTCCGTCTCCTGGGCCTGGCGCTGCCAGGTCTCCTGCATGGAGGAGGCGCGTCCGGCGTGCTCCTCCTGGCGGACGAGCGCCTGCCGGGCCAGATCGTCACGCCCCTCGCGCACCGCGATCATGGCCCGCCGCTCCCAGTCGTCGGCCTGCTTGCGCTCGTCCTCCGCCTGCGCCTTGAGCTTGCGCTCGTCCGCGATGGCGACGGCCACCTCCTGCTTGGCCCTGGTGAGCTGCTCGCGCATGTCCAGAAGGACCTGGTTCAGGACCTTCTCCGGGTTCTCCGCGCGCGCGATCACGTCGTTGATGTTCGACTTGATGAGCGTCGAAAGTCGGGCGAATATGTTCATCGGGATTCACCTTCCGTTTGCGCTGCCGCCCGCTCCGGGCGGAAGGGGGCGAGCGCCTCGTGGTGCGAGGCCAGCGCCATCTGCATCGATTCCACCGCCGCCTGGAAGCGGTCGAAGTCCAGCGTCTCGAGATCGAGGGCGTCCGTGAGGATCACCTCGTCGTCGTCCAGCCCGTAGGCTCCGCTCACCAGGTCGCTCGCGTTGAGCTCCAGCAGCCGCCGGAAGAGGCGTGCCGCCTCCCCCTCCTCGGACGGAACGGGAAGCACGGCCGAGCGGAGAAGCAGGACCGGCGGGGACAGGTGCGCCACGATGCGCAGCCCCTGATCCGTCCGGAGCACCCACATCCCGGCGCCCAGCTCCTCGAACTCCGCCTCCATTCGCAGGAGATAGCTCTCGATCGATTCCTTGTTCATGCGTCTGGTCCGGGGTTGGGGTTCGGGGGTGGGTCCGGGTCCGTGCGGGTGCGCTCCTCGAGGCGCTTCCGGTCACCCTCGCTCAGCATGCGCACCATGAACGACTGCTCGTCGATGAGCCGGGTCATCTGCGCGTTCAACCGGTCCACGTCCTCGCGCAGCCTGTCCAGCTCCTCCTGGCTCACCGCCTGCTCGGGCAGGCGGCGAGCCGACTGATCGCCGAAGATCCACCGTCCCAGAAACACCAGGACGATGATCCAGAAGGCCATGATGAGGAGCCATCCCATGACAATTCGTACGGGGCGGAATGATCGCGGGTTTCAGGAGGGAAGATAGGGAGATGGGATCCGTTCCGGGAGGTCGGGCGGGCGCCGGCGGGCGGATCAGGCAGCTCAGCCGGAAATTCCCCTCGGCTCGCCGGTCGGCCGGATCTGGACGAGCCGGCGTGCGGCCGGCGTGGCGGCGAGCCCGCCCATCGCCGTTTCGCGATACGCCGCGGGCATCTTCCGGCCCACCTCTCCCATCACGTCGATCACCTCGTCGGCAGGCACCGGAAAGTCGAGCCCGGCCAGCGCCATCTCGGCCGCGGCAATGGCCTGCATGGCCGCCGAGGCGTTCCGGTAGATGCAGGGGATCTCGACCAGCCCCCCGATCGGGTCGCAGATCAGCCCGAGCATGCCCTGGAGGCAGAGGGCGACCGAATTCGAGATCTGCTCGTTGCTCCCCCCCGCGAGCCAGGTGACGGCCGCCGCCCCCATGGCCGCGGCCGTCCCCGTCTCCGCCTGGCATCCTCCCTCGGCGCCGGAGAGCGAGGCGCGGTGGGCGATGACGCCACCCACCCCGCCGGCGACGAGCATGGCATCGACGCGGGCCTCCTCGTCGGCATCCAGGAACTCGCCCGCGTTGACGAGGATCGAGGGAAGGACGCCGGCCGCTCCAGCCGTGGGCGCGGCCACGATCAGCCCCATGGCCGCATTCACCTCGAGCGTGGCAATGGCCCGCGCAAGTGTGGCGGTGACCCGCTCCCCGAGGATGCGCGGCCCGTTCTCCCAGAGGCGCCGGGCCCGCCCCCCCGTGAGGCCGGAGGGCGAGAAGACCTCTCCCTTCAGCCCCTCCTCGATGGCCTCCTCCATCACGGCGAGCGTCTTCCGGATGCGGGCCCGCACCTCCTCCGGGTCGGCCCCGCTCTCCGCGCACTCGAAGGCCAGGACGACATCGGGGAGACGCCGGCCGGATTCCTCCGCCTCGGTGATGAGTGCCTGAATGGAGCGATGCATCAGCGCCGCCGGTTACGGTTGCTTGCCACTATGAAACCCTGTCCACCCGCCGGATCCACCGCAGCCAGGGGAAGCTCTTGATGGCCTCGATCGCCTCCTCGGGGATCGCCTGGTCCGCCTCGATGGTCATGAGCGCGTCCTTGTGGCGCCCGGTGCGATCGACCCGCATGGTGGCCAGATTGACGTCGTGGTCGGACAGGGTGCGCGTCACCGCGGCAATGGTGCCGGGCTCATCGTGCGCCATGAGCACGAGCGTGTTGTAGTCGCCGCCGAGCGCCACGGCGAAGCCGTCCACATCCGAGACCTCGACCCGTCCGCCTCCGACGGAGGCCCCACGGACCGTGACCGTCTCGTCACCCGCGGTGAGCTCGAAGATGGTGGTGTTGGGATGCGCCTCCTCCCCGAGGTCGGTTCGCTCGAACTCCCATTCAAGGCCGGCCGCCTCCCCCTCGGCAAAGGCGTGGCGGAGGCGGAGATCGTCCGGCTGGAGTCCGATCAGTCCGCCGACGATGGCGCGCTCCGTCCCGTGCCCCTCTCCCGTCGCAGCGAAGGAGCCGTGCAGCACGATACGCGCCCGCTCCGGCGTCTGGCCGAGGATGGCGCGGGCCAGCAGCGCCAGCCGGCAGGCCCCCGCCGTGTGGGAGGACGAAGGACCCACCATGGTCGGGCCGAGGATGTCGAAGAGGCTTACCATGACATCAAGTATACGGGATCGTCATTGGATCAGCCATCAACCATCCCGCCGCCGGCGCGACGGCGGGCCGAGCCGGTACAGAGTTTGTATCGTGTTGCGAAGACAATCGATACGGCGACCGCTCACCCGCACCGAGAAGACGAAGATGGCGGACCGACTGCACAAGGGCGACAAGGTGGAGTGGAACACGGCGCAGGGGAAGACGCACGGCACGGTGGAAAAGAAATTGACCTCCGAAACGAAGATCAAGAGTCACAAGGTCGCCGCAACGAAGGACGACCCGCAGTATCTGGTCAAGAGCGACAAGACCGGCGCGAAGGCGGCGCACAAGCCGGAGTCGCTGAAGAAGCGGAGCTGAGCGATGGACGAGAAGCAGCGCGAGACGCTGGACCAATTCCGGTCGGAGGTCAACCTGGCGCCGGCCGAGCTGGAGCGTTGGCTCGAGACCGACGAGTCGAAGTCGGTAGGGCAGAAGGACGGCGGAGGCGAGTCGGTCGGTCACGCGTCGGGCCGCCGGATCGTTAAGCTGCTGCGCAGGCGGCAGGACGATCTGACCGACGACGACTTCGACCACATGCGCAAAGTCGTCGGCTACATCCACCGCCACATCGCGCAGCGGCCGGGCGGCGACGTGGAGGACACCGCCTGGCGCCATTCGTTGATGAACTGGGGGCACGATCCGCTCAAGTGAGCGGCCGGGCCGGCGCTTCAGGCGACCGGCACCCCCAGCACCCCCGCCAGGAAGCGCCCGGTGTGGGAACGCTCCACTCCCGCCACCTCCTCCGGCGACCCCTCCGCCACGATGTACCCGCCCTCGGGCCCGCCGTCGGGGCCGAGGTCGATGACCCAGTCCGCTGTCTTGATCACATCCAAATCGTGCTCGATGACGAGGACGCTGTTCCCCTTGTCCACCAGCCGATGGAGAACGTCGAGAAGCATTCGCACGTCTTCGAAGTGCAGACCGGTGGTGGGCTCGTCCAGGATGTAGAGGGTGCGCCCGGTGGACTGCTTGCTGAGCTCGGTGGCGAGCTTCACCCGCTGCGCCTCGCCGCCCGAGAGGGTGGTGGCGGACTGTCCGAGGTGAATGTATCCGAGCCCCACGTCCGATAGCGTGGTCAGATGACGCCTGAGGCGGGGCACCGCCTCGAACAGCTCGAGCGCATCGTCCACCGTCAGGTCGAGGACGTCCGCGATCGTGTGCCCCTTGTAGTAGACCTCGAGCGTCTCCCGGTTGTACCTTCGGCCCCGGCATACCTCGCACGGCACGTAGACGTCCGGGAGGAAGTGCATCTCGATCTTCACCAGACCGTCGCCCTGGCACGCCTCACATCTCCCTCCCTTTACGTTGAATGAGAAGCGGCCCGGTGTGTACCCGCGCATCCTGCTCTCCGGAACGTCGGCGAAGAGCTGGCGGATCACGGTGAAGAGTCCGGTATAGGTGGCCGGGTTGGAGCGTGGCGTCCGGCCGATGGGTGACTGGTCGATGTCCACCACCTTGTCCACGCCGTCCAGACCGGTGACGCGGTCGTGCCGCCCCGGCACCGTCTTGGCCCGGTAGAAGTGCCGAGAGAGGGACTTCCAGAGGATGTCGTTCACCAACGTCGACTTCCCCGACCCGGAAACGCCGGTCACCGTGACGAAGCAGCCGAGCGGGATGCGCACATCGAGCTCGCGCAGGTTGTGCTCCCGAGCGCCCTCGATCACGATCTCCCGGCCGGTGTGGCAGGGACGGCGCTCCGCGGGGAGGGAGATGGAGCGCTCGCCGCGCAGGTAGGCCCCGGTCAGCGACTCGGGCGCCTCCATGATGTCCTCCACCGTCCCCTCCCCCACCACCCGGCCGCCGTGGCGGCCGGCGCGCGGCCCCAGATCGATGACGTGGTCCGCCGTGCGAATCGTCTCCTCGTCGTGCTCGACCACGATGACCGTGTTGCCGAGGTCGCGCAGCTGCTCGAGGGTGTCGAGCAGGCGGCGGTTGTCGCGCGGGTGGAGCCCGATCGACGGCTCGTCCAGGATGTACAGGACGCCCACCAGCCGGGAGCCGACCTGCGTGGCCAGACGGATGCGCTGCGCCTCCCCGCCGGAGAGCGTCTCGGCGGAGCGGCCGAGCGAGAGGTAGGTCAGCCCCACTCCCGCCAGGAAGGAGAGGCGCTCCCCCACCTCCTTGAGGATGGGCCCGGCAATGTCCGCCGAGAGATCCGGGGATCCGGGGGCCAGCGACCCGAAGAAGTCGAGCGCCTCGTCGACCGTCATGGCCACCGCGTCCCCGATGGAGCGCCCTGCCACCTCCACCGCCAGGCTCTCCGGGCGCAGGCGCGCGCCCTTGCACGCGGGACAGGGGAGGGTCGCCATGTACTCCTCGAGATTCTTGCGGACCGAGTCGCTCGACGTCTCCTCATAGCGGGCGCGCACGTCGGCGACGATCCCGCGCCAGCGGAGCTTTGCCGGCAGGCGTCCCTTCTCCGCGGCCTCGGCGCCGTGCAGGAGGACCCCTCTCGCCTCCTCGCTCAGCTCCCCCCAGGGGGTGTTCAGGCCGAAGGCGAGGGCGTCGGCGAGACCTTCCAGGATCGTGTCGCGCAGGTGTCCACGGGGCACCCCCCACGGGAGCACCACCCCTTCCAGGATGGAGATCGACGGATCTCCCAGAATGAGCTGCGGCTCCGGCTCCTTCCGGCTTCCCAGACCACCACACGCCTCGCAGGCGCCGTACGGCGAGTTGAACGAGAATTGACGCGGCTCGAGCTCCGGGATGTTGACGCCGCAGGTGGGACAGGCGTAGTGCTCGGAGAAGAGCTGGGAGACGGGGTCCCCGCCGTTGTGCCGCACGACCTCCACAACCCCCTCGGCGGTGCGGACGGCGGTCTGCACCGAGTCGGCCAGACGCTCCCGATCGGCTGGCCGCACGACCAGGCGATCGACGACGAGGGAGACGTCGTGGTTCTGGCGACGGGCCAGCTTCGGCGGATCGTCCAACTCGATCAGCTCGCCGTCCACCCGCGCCCGCACGAATCCCCGCCCGCGCATCTCCTCGAAGAGGTCGCGGAACTCCCCCTTCCGGCCGCGAACCACCGGGGCGAGAAGCTCGATCCGCGTTCCTTCCGGCCAGGTCAGCAGGACGTCCACGATCTGGGAGACGCTCTGACGCCGCACCAGGGTGCCGCACTCCGGGCAGTGGGGCACGCCGACCCGCGCCCAGAGCAGGCGCATGAAATCGTAGATCTCGGTGACGGTGCCGACGGTGGAGCGCGGGTTCCGGCCGGCGGTCTTCTGCTCGATGGATATGGCCGGCGAGAGCCCTTCGATGGCGTCCACGTCCGGCTTCTCCATCACCCCCAGGAACTGGCGTGCGTACGCGGAAAGCGACTCCACATAGCGCCGCTGGCCCTCGGCGTAGATGGTGTCGAAGGCGAGCGAGGACTTGCCGCTTCCCGAGAGGCCGGTCACCACCGTCAGCCGGTCCCGCGGGATGCTGACGTCGATGTTCTGGAGATTATGCTCGCGCGCACCGCGGACGACGAGGAACTCGTCGGCGGGAGGTCGGGCCTCGCGGGATGATGGGGGAGCAGGCATAACCGCTGAATGTACGCGCCGGAAGCCCTTCTTTCAACAGTCGGGAGCTCGCGGCTCAGGCCTTGCCCCATGCGCGAACGCCGGCAGCCAGAACCCACGCCGACGCCGATGAGATACGAAGAGCCGTCCAGGACCCGCACAGAGCAGCTTCGGCGTGATTTCGTCGTGGGCATCGTGGTCCTCGTCCCCTTCGCCCTCACCGTCTGGCTGGCCCTTTGGATCTTCCGCTTCCTGGACAACCTGCTGGGTGCGGCCGTCCGGCCCTTCATCCCCTTCGCCGCTCCCGGGCTCGGGATCGTCCTTCTGGCCGTGCTGATCTGGGGAGTCGGATCTTTCGCCCGCTCCGAGACCGGAGCACGCGCCATTCTATGGATGGACCGGCACATCCAGCATCTTCCGATCGCATCATGGGTCTACGGCACCGCAACACGGATCACCCACTCCACCTACGAGGCAAAGAGCGGGACCTTCCGTCGGTGCGTCCTGATCGAGTATCCGCGGAAGGGGTGCTGGACGCTCGCCTTCGTCACGGCAGACGCGCCCGATCGATTGCGCGAGCGCGCGGATGTCGAGGACCTCATCGCGGTCTTCCTTCCTACCACGCCCAACCCTACCAGCGGCTTCCTCCTCTTCCTGCCGGACTCGGACGTGGTAGACCTCGACATACCGATCGAGGCCGGCTTTCGGCTGGTGATCACGGCCGGAGCCGTCTACATCACCGGAGAGGATCCCAGGGAGGCGCGGCGGGAGCTGGCCGAGTTCCTGGCGCGCCTGTAGGCCAGTCCGGCCGACAGCCCGGTGCATCCGCTCGCGGGCCGGTGGATGCGGCGTTAGACTGAGGGTCTCTGCCAGCACCTCGGCTCCACGTCCCACGACGATCATCGCCGGGACCTCCCGATTGCCGATTTCCTCCCGATGACCGATTCCGCTCCGATCGCACCGGACGATGCTGTGTCCGGCCCGCCCGAACCCTCGTCCGCCCTCGATCGGATGCGGGCTGTGGCACGGGTGGCCGCCAGGGTGGCGGGAGCGCTCAACGGCGACGACCTCCGCACCATACTCCGGGAGGCGTGCTCTCGGGTCATCTCCCTGGACGCTCTCGTGGTCGGCCTGCACGAGCCCGAGGGGAATCGGCTGAGGATCGTCGGAAGCTTCGACAACGATCGATCCTTCGAGGAGGGCACCCTGGCCCTGGAGGGCTCCGTGGCGGAGCGGGTGATCCGGGAGGGGCGATCCCTGCGTGTGAACAGCGCGAAGGAGCCGCTTCTCGCCGGCGCTCCGACCGTGGGCACCGGCCGGCGGCCGGAGTCGGTCATCTGCGTACCAATCGTCGTCGAAAGCGGGGTGGCGGGTGTGCTCTCGGTGCAGAGCTACACCCCGCACGCGTACGGGGATGCCGACACGGAGCTGCTCGAGGCGCTGGCGGCGGTCGCCGCGACCGCGCTCCGCGGCATTGGTCTCATGGAGGAGATCAAGGCCGCCCGCTCCCGGGCGGAGCGTAGCGAGCGCTTCTTCCGCTCGCTCATCGAGAAGGCCTCCGACCTCACCGCCGTCGTGGGCGAGGACGGCACCTTCCGCTACCTGAGCCCCGCGTACGAGCGGCTTCTGGGGTACCCGCCCGATGATCTGATCGGCGCGGACGTCCTGTCCCAGATCCATCCGGAAGACGTCGCCGCCGTTCGGAGTCGGTTCGAGGATCTCGCCTCCGACCCGGGCGGCGTCCGCCGGGCGGAGTTTCGCTGGCGTCACCGGGACGGAAGCTGGCTGCGTCTCGTGGCCGTCGGCACCAACCTCGCCCACGATCCGGCCGTGGGAGGCCTCGTGATCAACACGCGCGACGTGACCCGGCGACGTGAGGCGGTGGAGGCGCTGCGGCTGAGCGAGGCACGGTTCCGCGCCTTCTTCGACGACGACCTCACGGGCGACTACGTGACCGCGCCGGACGGCACCATCCTGGAAGCCAACCGGGCCTTCGCCGAATTCTTCGGCTACGAGGATCCGCAGGAGCTGATCGGGACGAACGTCGGCCGGTTCTACGCCGAGCCGGGAGACCGCGACCGCTACCTGGAGGAGCTGCGCCGGACGGGGAGGTTGGAGCGGCACGAGATGGAGTTCCGGGATCGGAACGGCCGGACGACCTTCGCGCTCGTCAACTCACTCGCCAAGCTGGACGAGGTGGGGGAGATCGTCCGGCTACACGGCTACGTCTTCGACGTCACCGAGCAGAAGAAGCTCGAAGCCCAGTTGCGGGAGGCGCAGAGGATGGAGGCCGTTGGGCGGCTGGCTGGTGGCGTCGCCCATGATTTCAACAATCTCCTGACCGCCATCGCCGGGAATGTCGAGCTGATGCTCATGGACAGGAGCGACGACGATCCGGACCGGGACGACCTCGAGGAAATCGCGCGGGCCGCGGGCCGCGCCTCAAAGATGACGGCGCAGCTCCTGGCCTTCAGTCGGCAGCAGACGCTGCAGCCACGGCTCCTGGATCTCGGCGAGGTCGTCGAGCGGTCCCGCCCCATGCTTCGTCGCGCCCTCGGTGATTCGGTGGAGATGAGGCTGGAACTGGACGACGATACGCCACCGGTGAGGGCAGATCGGACCCAGGTCGAGCAGGTGCTCCTGAACCTCGTCCTGAACGGCCGCGACGCCATGGAGGACGGCGGCCTCCTCACCGTCCGGACCGGGTCGCGCGAGGTCGGGGAAGCGGATCTACGCGAGCACGAGTTCCTCGAGCCCGGCCTCTACGCCTGCCTGGAGGTAAGGGACACGGGGCCTGGCATGAGCGAGGCGGTGCTCTCCCACGTATTCGAGCCCTTCTTCACCACCAAGGAGCAGGGCCGTGGGACGGGGCTCGGCCTGGCCACCGTCTACGGGATCGTCAAGCAGAGCGGCGGGTTCATCCTGGCGAGCAGCGAGCCGGAGAGGGGAAGCAGCTTTCGCGTGCTCCTGCCGGCCGTCGATGCCCCCGCTCCCGACCCCGATGAATCCTGCGAGCCCTCGGAAGCGGAAGAAACTTTTCCCGAGCGGACCGCCACGATCCTCGTGATCGACGACGAGCCGGGCGTGCGGCGCTTCGTGACGCGCGTCCTAAACCGGGCCGGCCACGACGTCTTGGAGGCGAAGAATGCGGCCGAGGCGCGGGAGTGCTTTCGGGCCGCGGGCAATCGGGTCGACCTTCTCCTCTCGGACGTGCTCATCCCCGGCACCCCTGCCCCGGAGATCGCGCGCGAGCTGAGGGAGCGACAGCCCGACCTCCCGGTCATGTACATGTCAGGATTCGCGGGGAACGAGTTGGCCGACGAGGATCGAGCCGGGCATGAGCTCCCCTTTCTTCAGAAGCCGTTCACTCCCGACGAGCTCGAGGAGGCGGTCCGGGCGGCGCTGGAAATCTCGGTGTAGGCGCTTCCCGCCCAACGCTTTAGCTCACCTACCCCTGTAATCCGTCCTGCGCAAACGCATGTCTTGCGCTAGCGAGACTTCGGACATACGTTCGTTAATGTGACGCGATTGTTTTCGTTCGGCGCTAAAAGATCCGCGGCACGCAGGGGGAAGGGCCGCACTTCGGCGGCCCTTCAATGTCCGCTTCCACCTGCGGCAGCCCCGCACCTTCCCGAAAAGAGCACCCCGGTCGTGAGGCCGGTCCGCAGAGCCGGGGATCTCCCTCCGGAGATAGTCCAGCCGCCGAAAGAAGGATTCTCCGGCATCATACGCCGGGCAACTCTTTTTTCTGGAGCACCGCATGAAGCCTCTTCGTATCCTCCCGCTCGTTGCCATTACGGTGGGCGCCGTTGGGATCACCGCGTGCGCGGACCACCCTGTGGAGCCCTCCGCAGAGTCCTCGCTCTCCACCGAGGGACTTGCCGCCTCTTTCGCACTCGACGGCAGATCGGCTGAAACGACCGGAAACCACATCGTAGCGTTCACGGGCAACACGATTCCCGCTCGATTTGCCGATCAGATTAGCCGCATGGGCGGCGCGGTCGAGCGAAGCCTCGATCCCATCGGGGTCGCGGTTGTAAGCGGGCTGGACGATGATGCCGTCGCCGAGCTCAACCGCATGCGCGGCGTGCAGAGCGTGGAACCCGATATCATCATCGATTTCGAGGGGCCGGAGTCGGTGGAAGGAGCCGGATTCCTCCACGCTGCCGAACTCGCCCCCTCCTCCACCGACGACCCGTCGCAGGCGTTTTTCTTCCCTCGCCAGTGGCATCACCGTGCCATTCAGGCCGATGACGCCTGGGCCGCGGGCTTCCTGGGCTCGTCCGACGTGGTCGTCTCGATCATCGACACCGGTATCGACTACAATCATGCAAATCTGGAAGGGCTCGTCGATCTGGATCGCTCAATCAGCCTCCACCCGTGGGACGACGCGCTTCTGGCGGAGCATTTTCCCGGCGCTCATCCGATCGCCGATCTCAACCGGCACGGCACCCACGTCGCCTCCACGGTAAGCAGCACAGCGGCGAACGCCGCCGGTGTGACCTCGAAAACCACTCTTTTCGGCGTGAAGGTGTGCGGAGCCTTCGTGGGATGTCCTCGCAGCGCCACGCTGGAGGCCATCATGTACTCGGCCGATCAGGGCGCCGATGTAATCAACATGAGCCTCGGCGGTTACTTCCTTCGGAGTGAGGACCGGGGAAATTGGCTACCGCTCGTGATTCGGGCGACCAACTATGCGCACCAGCATGGCGCGTTGGTCGTGGTCTCGGCGGGTAATGACGGAGAGGACCTCGACCGGAACCGCGACGAGTTCAAGCTCTACTGCACAAACCCGAATGTGGTTTGTGTCTCCGCCACCGGTCCGACCTGGCGCGAGACAATCGATGGTCCCTGGGACGATTTCGATCAGCCAGCCGTCTTCACCAACTATGGGCGGTCCTCGATCGACGTGGCCGCACCCGGGGGCAACACAAACAACTTCGTCTACGCCGCCTGCTCCAGCTTCTCCCTCCGCACGACCGGGTGCCAGGCTAGCAACCGGTTCGTGATCGGGCTGCGAGGCACCAGCATGGCAGCTCCGCACGCCACCGGCGTCGCGGCGCTCATCGCGGCGCACGTGGACGGGACCCAGGGGAACCCCGCCCGCATCCGGAACATTCTTCACCAGACGGCCGACAAAGTTGGCGACTCGGCGCATGATCCTTATTTCGGACGCGGCCGTGTCAATGCGTTCAACGCGGTGACCGAAGGTGCTTCCGGCCGCGGTTCTCAGGTTCAGGACCGCGGACAGGGGCAGGCCCGCGACAGAATGTAGCGGCAAGCGCAGGAATAATTTCGAAGGGGCGGGGGAGA
>SKRI01000256.1 GCA_007118565.1 Gemmatimonadota bacterium
GAGGAGGTGGGCGATGAAAGCCTGGAGCGCCTCGTCGTACTCCTCGTCCGGATTCACCCAGCTGGTGCGCGTCTTGGCCTCCCGCGTCGCCTTCTCCATGTACTGCTGGATCCGCGCGGTGAACTCCGCCAGCTCGCCGTCTCCGGGAGCATCCAGCGGCCAGGCGCCGATCAGCGTCTGGTAGAGGAGATACTCGTCGTTGGGATCGGGGCAGATGCCGTCCTCCAGCTGCCGCCGCTTCCCGCTGTTCATCTCCCCCCAACGGCGCACCGCCGCCTCCCACTGATCGGGAATCTCGGCCAGGACGTGGATGCGCGCGCGCACGTCCTCGCTCCGCTTGGTGTCGTGCGTGGAGGAGGAGGTCATGGCGTGCGGCTCGACGCTCGCGCGGCGGGTGCACCACTCGTGGAAGTGCTCCGGGGTGATCCCGAACTCGGCCGGCTCGCCCCCCACCTCGTTGAGGGAGACGAGGCGGTTGAAGACGTAGAAGGAGGTATCCTCGACCCCCTTGGCCATGACCGGCCCGGTGAGCTGCTGGAACTTCATCACGAAGCGGACGCGCTCCCGCCGCCCCTCCCAGGTCAGCCCCTCCGGCCAGCGCAGCAGGAGGGTATCGGCGATGAAGTCGTAGACCGAGCGGCTGGTGCTCGGGTCCCGACGCCGCGCCTCCCGGACCGCCCGGACTACGTAGCGGGTGTCCCGTTCGGTGAGGTCCCCTGCCTCGGCGTCCACGTAGGTGCGGTACACGGGGAAGCAGGCGATGACCTCCGCCAGCGCGCCGGTCAGGCTTCCCTCGGTGAAGTCGCGGGTGTGCCGGTCCTCCCGGGCAATGCCGTGCAGGAGGTGGGAGAGGACGTTCAGCTCGCTGGAGAGCGAGGCGCGCAGGGCGAGCATCTTCTTGCGATAGGCCAGCTCCTCGAAGGGCAGGTCTCGGCCGGTGAAATCTCGGTAGATGCCGTCCATCCGCGCCTCGTTCTCGGGCGGAACGAAGAGGCCGCTGATCCGGTTCAGGGCGGCGTACCCTACCGTTCCGGCCACCGGCCACGACTCCGGCAGCGTCTCTGGGCCGGTGAGGATCTTCTCCACCAGCACATAGGGGTCGCGCTCCGTGCGGCGGCGTCCCTCCTGCCGGAGGCGCTCCAGATACGCCTCGGGATCGTAGAGCCCGTCCGGGTGATCGATGCGGAGCCCCGTGACCCGCCCCTCCTCGAGGAGCGAGAGGATCAGGCGATGGGTGTCGCGGAAGACGTCGTCCCGCTCCACCCGCACGCCGGCCAGATCGTTGATGTCGAAGAATCGCCGGTAGTTGATCTCCTCGGCGGCCACCCGCCAGTAGGCCAGGCGGTAGGCCTGGTCGTTGAGGAGGGATTCGAGAAGGTCGAAGCTCGCCGGCTCGCCGGGAACGCCATTGAAGGTCGTCACCGCTCCGTCGACGGCGGTCCGGACCTCCTCCGACTCGGCGACGAGCGCCTCCAGCCGCCGTGCCGCCACCACCCGCTCCCGGTGCCGCTCGCGGGCGGCCTCCTCGGTCGTATGGTTGCGTGGCGGGAGGTTCTCCAGGCTGGTCGCGACGCTCTCAAGCTCGAGTCGCGCCGGGGCCCCGTCCGGCAGATCGAGCTCGTCGAGCGCCTCGCGCAGCAGGGGGGTAAGCGAGCGGGGGGACAGGGGGAAGACATTCTCGAAGTAGTGGAGCCGGAAGATGCCGCCCTTCCGCTCGATCCGCAGCTCTCCGCGCTCCAGGACACTCCCGAACGTTCCGCCGAGCACGGGGAGCAGCACCCGGTTCTCGAGGGCGGGGTCCAGGGGACGCCAATCGATGTCGAAGTACCGGGCGTAGGGGGAGCTGGGGCCGTGCTCCAGCACATCCATCCACCACCGGTTCCCCGGCTCACCGATCCCCATGTGGTTGGGGACGATGTCCAGGAGATGGCCCATCTCCCGATCCCGGAGCGCGTCGGTCATTGCATCGTACTCTTCGCGCGTGCCGATCTCCCGGTTCAACGACCCGTGGTCCGAGATGTCGTAGCCGTGCACGCTCCCGGTCCGCGCCTGGAGGTAGGGGGAGGCGTACAAGTCGGAGACGCCGAGGTCGTCCAGATACGGCACGAGCGCCGTGGCGTCCTCGAACCTGAAGTCGCGGTTGAACTGGAAGCGGTAGGTGGCGATCGGTACGCGGTAGCTGCTCGACATCGTATCGGAAGAGGGGGACGGCGCAAACGGCTGCTGACCGCCCGCCTCCCCGCGCAAGAAGCGGGCACCGGAGCGATCTCCGGGTTCCCTCCGGGGAAAGGGGTTGGTCCCCGCCTTGCAAAGGCGAGCCCCTTTCCTCGAGACGATCATCGGATGAGAGAGACCGCAGATATGCCGAGCCTTCCGGACGGGAGCGGGTCGTGAATTGCTGGCCGGGAACACCCTACCCCCTCGGTCCCACCTGGACCGGCGACGGCACCAACTTCGCCATCTTCTCCGAGAACGCGGACGAGGTCGAGCTCCTCCTCTTCGATGGCCCGGACGACGCCGAGCCCTCCCAAATTGTCCGGCTGCGGGAGAGGACGCACTTCATCTGGCACGGGTTCCTTCCCGACGTCGGCCCCGGCCAATACTACGGGTACCGCGTCCATGGGCCCTACCAGCCCCAGAAGGGTCTTCGCTTCAATCCCAACAAGCTGCTGATCGACCCGTACGCGAAGGCGCTGGCGGGGCCGGTCCGGTGGGACCGGAACCCGTTCGGATACGTCGTCGGTGGAGAGCGGGAGGATCTGGAGATGGACGAGGAGCCCAACCTGGACGGTGTGCCCAAGGGGGTGGTGATCGACCCGTCCTTCGACTGGGAGGACGACGCGCCTCCGAACACGCCGTGGCACCGGACCGTGATCTACGAGGCGCACGTCAAGGGACTCACCCGGCTGCACCCGGAGGTCCCGGAGGAGCTGCGCGGTACCTATGCGGGCCTCGCCCATCCGGCCATCATCGAGCACCTGAAGTCGATCGGGGTGACCGCCATCGAGCTCCTTCCGATCCACGAGATCGTCGACGAGTCCTTCCTCGTGGAAAAGGGGCTCACCAACTACTGGGGGTACAACTCGATCAACTTCTTCTCTCCGGCGGGCCGGTACGCCCGCGCGCGCGATTACGGCGAGCAGGTTCGGGAGTTCAAGGAGATGGTGAAGACGCTCCACGCGGAGGGAATCGAGGTCATCCTCGACGTCGTCTACAACCACACCGCCGAGGGGAACCGGCTGGGACCCACCCTCTCCTACCGCGGGATCGACAACCAGTCGTACTACCGGCTGGTGGCGAGCGATCCCCGCTACTACATGGACTACACCGGGTGCGGCAACTCGCTCAACATGATGCACCCGCAGTCGCTGCAGCTGGTCATGGACAGCCTCCGCTACTGGATCCTCGAGATGCACGTGGACGGCTTCCGCTTCGATCTTGCCGCGACCCTGGCTCGTGAGCTCCACGAGGTGGACAAGCTCTCGGCCTTCTTCGACATCATCCATCAGGACCCCGTCATCTCCCAGACCAAGCTCATCGCGGAGCCGTGGGACCTGGGAGAGGGCGGCTACCAGGTCGGAAACTTTCCGGTTCGCTGGGCGGAGTGGAACGGGCGCTATCGGGACACGGTGCGAGCCTACTGGCGCGGAGACCCCGGAACGATGGGGGAGATGGGTTTCCGACTCACCGGTTCGAGCGACCTCTACGAGGACGGCCGGCGCCCCTCGGCCAGCATCAACTTCCTCACCGCCCACGACGGCTTCACCCTCAACGACCTCGTCACCTACAACGAGAAGCACAACGAGGCGAACCAGGAAGGCAACCGCGACGGTCACGACCACAACATCAGCTACAACTACGGGACGGAGGGACCGACGGACGACCCGGAGATCATCGAGGAGCGGGAGAAGCAGAAGCGGAACCTCCTCGCCACCCTCCTCCTCTCGCAAGGGGTGGCGATGATCACCGCCGGTGACGAGATGGGGAGGACGCAGCACGGAAACAACAACGCCTACTGCCAGGACAACGAGATCTCCTGGGTGGACTGGGACCTCTCGGAGCGGGACCGGGAGCTCCTCGAGTTTACGCGCAAGGTGGCCCGGTTCTCGGCGGAGCACCCGGTCTTCAATCGGAAGCACTTCTTCCAGGGACGCCGGATCCGGGGGTCGAAGCTAGAGGACCTCACCTGGTTCCGAATGGACGGGGAGGAGATGACGGACGAGGACTGGAACGCGGACATCTTCCGCTGCTTCGGGATGCGCCTGGCGGGCGACGCCATGGTGGAGTGGGACGAGCACGGCAACCGTGTAACGGACGATACCTTCCTCGTCATCCTGAACGCGGCCCCGGAGCCCCGTGAGTTCCGACTCCCGGGGGAGCGCCCGGTGCGCTGGCGGCCGGTCCTCGACACGGCCCGACCGGACGACTCCGAGGAGGAGCCGGTTCGAGCGGGACAGACCGTGCCCATCCCCGGCCGCTCCATGCGGATCCTCCTCCGCGAGCGGGACGACCAGTGAGCGCCGTGGTCGGAGCCATGCCGATGGACGGGGGTGTCCGGTTCCGGGTTTGGGCCCCCGAGCAGGAGGTCGGGAGGGTGGTCCTCTACCGTCCGGAGGGACGGGAGGAGCTCGCCCTCGAAAGGGACGACCTGGGCTGGTTCCAGGCGACGGTGCCGGGTGCCGGCCCGGGAGATCACTACCGCTACCGCTTCGGAAGTGCGGATCCGCTCCCCGATCCAGCCTCCCGCTATCAGCCGGAGGGGGTCGGCGGTCCTTCCGAGGTGGTAGATCCGCACGCCTTCCGCTGGTCGCGGAGCGACTGGGGTGGCCGCCATATCCGCGAGATGGTGATCTACGAGATGCATGTGGGCACCTTCACGCCGGAAGGCACCTTCGCAGCCGCGACCGAACGGCTCCCGGAGCTCGCCGAGCTCGGTGTGACCGCGGTGGAGCTCATGCCGGTCGCGGAGTTCTCGGGTGAGCGCAACTGGGGGTACGACGGGGTCTTCCTCTTTGCCCCCAGCCGCGCCTACGGCCGGCCCGACGATCTCCGCGCCTTCGTGGATCGGGCGCACGGGCACGGGATCGCCGTCCTCCTGGACGTCGTCTACAATCACTTCGGACCCGAGGGAAACGTCCTTCCGGCGGTGACGGACGGCGCCTTCTTCACCGACGAGGTCTCTACCCCCTGGGGAGACGCCATCGACTTTTCGCGCCGCCCGGTGCGGGAGTTCTACCTGGCCAATGCCCGTCACTGGTGCGAGGAGTACCGCATCGACGGCCTCCGTCTCGACGCCACGCACGCCATCGTGGACGAGGGGACGCCCCACATCCTGCGGGAGATCGCCGATGCCTTCCGGAGCGCCGCCGGACGATCGCAGGTCGCGATCGTAGCGGAGGACGACCGGAACGAGCGGCGGCTGGTCACCCACCCGCGCGAGGGTGGGTACGGGCTGGACGGCGTCTGGGCCGACGACTTCCACCATTCCGCGCGCCGGCTCACCGCCGGCGACGAGGAGGGGTACTTCGGCGATTTCTCCGGGACGGCGAGCGAGCTCGCCCGCGCGGTGACGCGGGGGTGGCTCTACGAAGGGCAGACCTCCGCCTACCGGGAGGCACCGCGCGGTACGTCGCCCGAGGGTCTTCCCGCGTCCGCCTTCGTCCACTGCATCCAGAATCACGACCAGGTGGGAAACCGCGCGCTGGGCGAGCGACTGAATCACCAGATTCCGCTCGAGGTCTATCGCGCGCTCTCCGCGGTTCTCCTGGTCAGTCCCCGCACCCCCCTCCTCTTCATGGGGCAGGAGTGGGCGGCCTCATCTCCCTTCCTCTACTTCACCGACCACCCGGAGGAGCTGGGGCGCCTGGTCACCGAGGGACGCCGCAAGGAGTTCGAGCGCTTCTCGGCATTCTCCGATCCGGATGCCCGGGAGCGGATTCCCGATCCGCAGGCGGAGATGACATTTCGCCGCTCTGTCCTGGACTGGGACGAGAGCGAGGAGGAGCCGCGCGCGGGCGTGCGGCGGCTCTATTCCGATCTTCTCGCGCTCCGGCACGAGCACCCGGCGCTGGTTCGGTCCGGCGAGGTCTGGGGAAGGGCGGGTCCCATAGGGGAGGCGGCGCTCTTCCTCCGGCGGACCTCCCCGGAGGGGAACGATCTGCTCCTCCTGGCCTGCCTGAGTGGCGAGATCATGATCGACCTGACCGCCCGGCCGGAGACGTCGCCCGGTGAGGAGCGGGTATGGGCGCTCCACCTGGCCACCGAGAGCCCCGGCTACGGAGGCTCGGGGAGCTGGGGACGGCTCGAGGCGGACGGCACCGTGCACATCCCGGCTCCCGGGGCCGTGCTCCTGGAAGCCCGCCGGCACGGCTCGGCCTAGAACTTAGGGCAGCTAGATCGAGCAAAAGACCGGTCC
The DNA here is from genome assembly GCA_007118565.1 of Gemmatimonadota bacterium. Classification (GTDB taxonomy): domain Bacteria; phylum Gemmatimonadota; class Gemmatimonadetes; order Longimicrobiales; family Longimicrobiaceae; genus SKRI01. Next base: position 6,416 of record SKRI01000256.1, read on the forward strand.
CACCGGGACCGTCGATCCCGGATCGAGCCGGCCATGGCCCCCGCCTTGCGACCCCGTGCGGCCGAGTCCGGATCATCCCACATCACCGCAGCAGCCATGTCACGA